>DSDW01000025.1 GCA_011048515.1 Campylobacterota bacterium
CATATATATACTTCGGAAGTTTTTATATAACCAAACCGTTTATAAATATATTTTACCACCCCTTTGCTATAATGTCAAATTAAAACAAAGGACGTTTATGCAACATCTCGTAGATACCTATGACCTCACTGACCAACAGATACAAGACCTGCTGCGGGATGCCAAAAACTTCAAACACCAAAAACCTATCCAGCTGCTGAGAGATACACTGCTCATCACACTCTTTTTCGAAAACTCGACCAGAACAAGAAGTTCATTTGAAGTGGCGGCAAAAAGACTCGGAGCAGCGGTAGTCCACCTTGACCCTTCGCGTTCATCGACCAACAAAGGCGAAACACTCGAAGACACCTTTGCAAACCTCTGTGCGATGGAGCCCGACGGCATCATCATCCGCCACTCTGATAATGAGATACCCAAGCAGCTGGCGGATATGGAGCTCAGCGCTGTGATCAATGCGGGAGCCGGGAACTATGCCCACCCGACACAGGCGCTGCTTGACCTCTTCACGATGATGGAGCACTTTGACGGGAATGTCGAAGGAAAAACCGTTGCGATCGTAGGGGATATCGTCAGTTCGCGTGTGGCCAGCTCCGGTATCCGTCTGTTCAAGCGCATGGGGATCAATGTCGTGTTGGTCGCACCGCAGCCGTTCATGCCCCAAAGCGACCTTCCCCAGTACGAGAAACTCGAAGAGGTGATGGACAAAGTTGATGTGATCATGAGCCTGCGTGCACAGCTGGAGCGTCATACGACACCGATCTTCGATGACTATGAAGCCTATGCGAAACACTACTGCATCACCAAAGAGCGCATGGGGGAGAGAGAGATCCTCCTGCTTCACCCGGGACCGGTCATGAGAAATATCGATATCAGTGACGAGATGCTCAAAGACCCGCGCTGCAAAGTACTCGAACAGGTAAAGAACGGGGTCTATGTCCGTATGGCAGTACTCAAACTGCTTATGCTGGATGCTTGATGAGCACCCCAGGGGTATTGGTCACTTCGTTCGGGCACCTTCAGCGTTCAGTGCTCAGTGCTCAAAAAATAGAAGCACTGCAGCGCAGTGCATACCGACACTCTTCACTCTTTACCCCAAGGGCACTTGTCACTTCGTTCGGGCGCACTCTTCACTCTTCACTAAAAACCCAACGGAGTTTTTAAATGTGGCTAAACACCGAAGAAGGTTTTCAACACATCAATAGACTCTCAAAAGCCAAAACCCCTTTCCTCTGTATCATCTCCTACGACAAAACAAAGATCTTCGCACAACCGCTCGATGAGCTCGATGATGATATCTGCTACAAACTCGAAGCGTGGCGAAACTACCCCGTACAAAAACGTACCGGGGATTTTACTTTTACCAAAAATCCGATAGACTTTGCCACCTACAAAGAAACCATGGAAAAAATACTCGAAGAGATACGCTCTGGCAACACCTACCTGCTCAATCTTACTTTCAAAACCCCTATAGAGACCGATCTTAGCCTCAAAGAGACCTTCACCTATGCCAGGGCAAAATACAAACTCTACTTCAAAGACCGGTTCATCTGTTTCTCCCCTGAACGGTTTGTTGAAATTGAAGGCAATACCATCGCCACCTATCCCATGAAGGGTACGATCGATGCCAATCTCCCCAATGCAGAAGAGAGGATCCTCTCGGACCAAAAAGAGATGGCCGAACATGTGATGATCGTCGATCTGATGCGCAATGATCTGGGTATCATCGGAGAGAATGTACGCGTAGAGAAGTTCCGTTATACCGACAGGATCAAAGCCGGCGACAAAGAGCTGCTGCAGGTCAGCTCCAAGATCACGGCAAAACTCCCGGATAACTGGAGGGAACATCTGGGCAGCCTGCTGGAGCAGATCCTCCCCGCCGGCTCTATCTCAGGCACGCCTAAAAGAAGTACGGTCAATATCATCAAACACGTAGAGAACTATGAACGCGGATTTTATACCGGCATTTTTGGCGTCTTTGACGGAGAGAGTTTCCGCTCGAGTGTCATGATACGCTTTATTGAGAAAGAGGGGGAGCAGCTCTTTTACAAAAGCGGAGGGGGGATCACGATAGACTCGGATGCCCGAAGCGAATATAAAGAGCTGATCGACAAGGTCTACCTGCCTTTTTAGCCCCACGGTCATTCCCGATCAGGCCGGGAATCTACAGCTCCATAGACAGTAACGTTTGGATCCCCGTGTACCCCCCCCATAGGAAATAACCTTGGGATCCAAGCACGAGGATGGCGAACCCATTATTCCACTTTTTTGAAAAACTCAGCAGGGAAACTCACTGCCTGGGGATGGAAAAGTCTGGCTTCAATTCTCTCTTCACCAGAAAGCCGCTGCAGCTGATAGGGCACATAGATATAACGACTTGGAATCGCTTTGTGCTGCTGTGAACGCTCTTCGAGGTGTACCCTGATACTGCTCTCAATCCCCTCTTCGACAAGCTGTTCTGGCATCGAAGCGTTGGTAAGCAGTACGATGATGTCAACCGTCTGTCTTATCTGCACATGTGCCATGATCTCATCGTGCAGGTCCATATAGGAGGCCTGCATATCCTCTATCTCGTTTTCCATTCTTCGTATTGCACCGCTCTGGTCAAGTATCATCGCAAAGGGTCTGAAGATATGCTCCTCTTCCAAAATCCTTTTGGCTTCATAGATGGACTTTTCAAGCATCATCATCGCGCGTTCATCATCATTCATTTTCGACTCTCCTTCTTATAAAACAACTTTGCATCTCTCGCTTCTGTGTCTCCAGTGATAGCGCTTATCCTCGCACAACTTTGCATAGTAGACTTCGCCCGAATCCCTCCATGCATCAATGAGAATACCGTTGTTCAGGATACAGGCTTCGCTGCTGCATCCTTTTGCGACAACCACCAGTGCATTGTGTTCGCTCCAGTACTCTCCGATATTGGCACCGACCAGATGAAAATCAAAACGCTCATACCCCCGGGATTTCAGGTGCAGATAGAGTGCATCCGAGAAGTGATAGCAAAGCCCTTTCTCCCTCACCCCTACATTGACCAGGAAATTATGGAACTGAGGAGGGGAGACCAGATCAAACTTCTCAGCCAGTTCATAGCTCTTCAGATAGATATCACGGGCAAGAGCTTCAGCCTCCTCCACGGAGATATTCGCATCCAAAGCTTGCAACTTTTGACTTAAGATATGGATACGTGCAGGTGCAGGGGAAGGGGGCGTGACACTGCAGCCCACCAGATATAGGCTTGCGAGCAGAAGACTAAAGTACCGAAGCATATGATCCCTGGAGATAAAAAAGTGCACTGCACACTGCAAGCACCATCGAGACACTGTAAAAGAGCCACCATCGAGGGTTATAGGAGAGCAACACCCCACCGATCAATCCTGCTGCCAGACCGCCTATATGGGCGCTCATATCGATCGAAGGGATAGAGAGACCAAGCAGTACGTTGAGCGCTATGATCACACCAAAGTTCTTCATAAACATCTTGCTCTGTGCTCCGATCCTCTCCCGATGCACAAGAAAAAACCCCGCCAAGGCACCGAATATCCCAAATATCGCCCCCGAAGCACCTATCCCAACACTCTGGGGATGCACGGCAAGTGATGCGACCGCACCGATCAATCCGGCAAAAAAATAGATTGCAAGAAAGGCGCGCTTTTCAAAGTAGATCTGGGCAGGACGCCCGACGATATAGAGGGAGAACATATTCATCAGAAGGTGTGTCATCCCCCCATGCAGGAACATCGCGCTCAGCAGACGCCACCACTCATCATAGCCAAAGATCAGCGGTCCGTAGAGCGCTCCGAATGAGACAAGCACCCTTGTATCCATCTCCACCAGGTTTGCACTGAAGAGTGCAGTAGCAAGGTAAGCAATAAGATTGAGCAGTATAAGTGTATTGGTAACGTTAAAGGATGAAAATGCGTTACGCACTTAGCTGATCGCCTCCGCAAAGATCACACCGTCGATCAATGATCTGGCGATTTTTGCTATCTCTTTTTCTTCGTGGATAAGTACCAATATATGTGTATCAAACAGATACTCTTGTGCGATAGGCTGGATCATCATTGCATCATCCTCTTCACAGATGATATAGCTTGCCCCAAGCGCATTTGCAAAGATCGCTTCTTTCAGTTTGTTGACGGGCACCGCATAGGCGATATCATTGCTCTGACAATATGCTGCAAGCTTGTGCGCATCAACCAAAGGCTCCAGCACCACGACGCTTTCAGGATCACTCTTTTTGATATCCTCTTCAGAAAAGACTTTGCAAAACTTCGGGCTCTCTATCCATGGATGTCCTATAACGATCATATCGTGTCTCCTTCTTTGATGTAGTTGGCTCTTTTTCAGCAGAGCTAAAAACCGCTATCGTTTGTCTGCGCATTCCTGCGAGCAGTAGTATTTTCCGTTGATGATGATGCTCTCTTTGAGTGTCACGAACGTATGACAGGTCTCGCACTCTACAAGCGTATCCTCATCTATCTTTTTTTGTTCAGGATTCTTGCCCCCGATGGCAGGTAGTTTACCACCAAGAAACTTATAGATAAGCAGTGCTACCACTGCGAAGAGAATGATTTTTAAGATCACTGATCTGCCTTGATATACAAATAATTTCTTTGATTTTTCTGTACTATATCATAACTTAACTGATGTTGCACCGCCTCCACCTCATCAAAAACACGGCTCCCTTTGTAAAAGAGATAGGAGGTATGGGCATCGCTGAGATTTTCCGTAAGTTGTAATAAAAACTTCGTATCGGTAACGGCACGCGAGCTGATCATCTCAAAAGGCGTATGTACCACCTGCTCCACTCTTTTTGCTTCTACCCTGACATTGTCAAGCCCAAGATCGATGCAGGCATACTTGAGAAACGAGACCCTTTTTTTGAGCGGTTCAGCCAGCACCACTTCGGTTTGCGGCAGGGCAATTCCCAGTATAAGACCAGGAAAACCGGCTCCGGTCCCCACATCGAGCAGCGTTTTGGGGATTTTCACAAAGGTTAAAGGGTAGAGAGAGTCTATGATGTTTTCATAGATCTTTGCAATACTCTTCGCACCCGTAAGGTTGTGGATCTGGTTCCACTCGTGCAGCAGCTCGCTGAAGGCTTCCAGCTTACCGATGGTAGATACATCCAGTTTGATCGATTCTTTGTTCAGATAGTCCGCCAGCTTCAAACGTCCTGTACCTCTACCAAACCGTTCTCTTGAAGTTTTTTCACAAAGGTGAAAAGATCGTTTTTGAGCACTTCCTCTTCCACGTCATACTGCTCCAGCAATGTTTCCAGCACCTCTTTGAGCACCTTTTTCTCTTCGATCGCCTTCCAGATATCCGTACCCACGCCATCAAGCCCGAAGTAGTTTTCAGAGTTCATGTCAAGCAGTACCATCTCCCCATCGACCTCCTGAGCAAAGACGGTATCTGCGAATATTACTATTTGATTTAGATGCATTACTATTGAGTCCTTTTTAACAATTGATCTTATTTCAATTGGAAAGTATCCTTATATTCTATTTGTGGTGAAGTATAGCATATTAAGTTATATTTCAATGCTTCCTGATCAATTTTATATTTGAAGGTTTTGTAGAATATAAAACAATAAATCACTAATTAAATTTATTTACTTTTAAGAACTTATTATGGTATTATTATGTAATAGAAAATGCCACACTTGTTGTAAAACAAGGTCGGAAAGCTATGGGTCTTTATGAGATCGCCAAGCTGCTTTTTTAAGAAAAATTATTTAGAAGGGTTAAATTTGAAATTAAATAATATAAGTAATTCAGATAGTATAAAAAAAAGATGGAAAGAACCACAATTATCACAGCTTGATATAAAAGAGACAAAAAATGGTGCAACTCCTGGTTCCTATGAAAATAATGTCTATACTAAACATGGGCCGTCTACTGGCGATTCAAATCTTTCTTAATTTGTAAACTTAAAAATATAGAATGACCAATAAAACCATCTTAATAATTGTCTTCGTCAACCTGAACTTGATTCAGGATCTACGCCTTTTAGGACATTAGAAGCCTATAGATTTCGGACTTGATCCAGAATGACAGTATTTTTAAGAGGACTCAATTATCGTATTCTAAAGAGAATAGTAAAGATAAAGATGTTTCAATCTCTGAAATAATATTAATTCTATCGGAAATATGAGTAGAGTGATCTTGTAATCTTTGTAAAGCTAACATTAGTTTTTTAGAATCAATATAATCTGAAGATATTTCAGAGAGCTTCTTTATAATTAAAGGGGAACTATATACCTTAAACATAATAGAGAGCAAACGATCGACTCTCTTTGGTTCTGATTTATTATTTACCCATACTATGTTTTTGGGAAGCAAGTCATTTACTGCTACACGAAATAAGTAACGTCCTACGTTTTCATGTACAAAATAGATTGATGGGACACCATACATAAATTCAATAATACGCTTATCTAATAAAGGATAACTGTATTCTACACGGTCACAGATTGCAGCTGTCGCCCAGGACTCAATACGGCTCTGTATATATCCATATTCCCAATTTACCAATATATCTTTTTTGATAGTTTTATGTGGCTGCATTGTTAATTCCGAAGGTTTATTAAACTCTTTTTTAACCAAAGGTAAAAATGACTTTTTTATAAACCCAAAAGCTGGCTTTTCCATACATCTAATTTTTGGTAATTTACAATAAAATTTTCTAGGCATCAAGGGTACACATA
>DSDW01000027.1 GCA_011048515.1 Campylobacterota bacterium
ATTCTATTCTATCCCGTGATGATCATGTCCGCGCTCACATCAAAATCGTCTGTAATAATCTTTTTGCTATAACATAATTCACGCGCTAAAAATACGGTTTTTTTTATATTTTTTCTTTCTTTCTCAAAGAATCTATCGTACATTCCTTTACCGAACCCGACACGTCTTTGTGTCACATCCAGTCCCACTATAGGTACGATCGCAAGATCGATCGCTTTTTGTCTATACTGTTTTGAATCCTTGGGCTCTTTGATCCCAAACTTCTTTTCCTCTAGCGGTAATCTGTATTTTACCAGCCTGAAACTTTTACCCTCCATAAACGGAACATAAAGCGTCCGTCCCTCTCTTCGCAGCTTCTTGATCAACGGATAGAGGTTCACCTCTGTCTGAAGAGGGAGATAGAGCATGATCGTTTGCGCTCGGTAGGCTACGATCTCACTATAAACTCTTTGTAAAATTTTTTTATCTTTCTGGTAGGCACCTCTTTGGGATGCTTTTCTCAGTTTTTCCAGACAAGATGCTCTAAACGCTCTTTTTTCGATGGTTTGCCTCATAGTGTACTATTCCTCTTTTTAATGCTCTTTGGTTATAATCTTTTTTTAAATTTATTATATCTAATGGGTCTATCCAAAAACCCTGAATTGAACGCTAATCCAACAAAGGTATACTGTGAAAAGAACCAAAATTATACTATTTGTAGGTATACTCTTCTTTCTCTTCTTCTTTTTCACCAGATGTGAAGAGGAAGAGACAAAAACAGAGGATACACTTCCGATAGAAAACAGCACCGAAATCATAGGTACCAAAAATTCTTACAGTAACCAAAAGAATAGATCTGGCAAATACAAAGAGACTTCAACACCTGCATTTTCTGATCGTCTCACATTTACAAACAAAGAGGGATCAAAATATACGCTCAAGATAGAGGAGGGGGAACTCTTGCCCGATCCGCAAAGCAACCCGATACTGCTTATCAACCTTTTTGATATCAACGAACGCGCTTCAATGGCGCAGATCCCCTATCTGACTAAACTTCAGGAGACCTATGGTGACCGTCTCACAGTCCTCGGTATCCCCACCAACCAATCGATGGACGAAGAGGAACTCAAAGCTTTTATCAGTATGCACCATATCAACTATTTCATCTCGTATGAGAGTAACCCTGAGGCTTTGAGCGAGCTGTTTGCGAATCTCCTGGAGATCGACGAATTAACCGCACCGACAACGCTGCTCTATCATCAGGGTCAGGCAGATTCCGTCTATGAAGGTGCGGTACCCATAGAGATGATCACGCACGACATCGTCATGATAAGCAAAGAGTAAAGGAGGGATCATTCATGTTTAATCTTTTCAAAAAAGTATTGGGCAAAACCAGTGAAGCGATCAAAGAGGTCGCACCGGATAGGAAAAAAGAGATCTCCAAAGATGAGTTTGAAGAGATACTTCTGGAAGCGGATGTCAACTATGAACTGGTGGAACGTCTGCTTGACGAGCTGCCTGAAAAGATCAACCGCATACAGGCATTCAACTCGCTGATCTCTGTTTTCCAGTATAAAGCAGACTGGAAAGAGAGCGATGCCAAACCCTTTGTGGAGATGATCATCGGGGTGAACGGCGCAGGAAAAACCACGACGATATCCAAACTGGCATACCGCTATCAGGAGCAGGGCAAAAGCGTGATCCTCGGTGCAGGAGACACCTTCCGCGCCGCTGCAATAGAACAGCTCAGCAGATGGGCGGATAAGCTGGGAGTACCGATCGTGGCGACCAGGCAGGGACATGACCCTTCCGCTGTCGTATACGATACCATCCTCTCAGCCAAGGCGAAGGGTATCGACCACGTGATCATCGATACAGCCGGACGTCTGCATACACAGACCAATCTCAGCGAAGAGCTCAAAAAGATGATCCGTGTCGCCGGGAAAGCGATGGAGGGTGCGCCCCACAGGAAGATGCTTGTCCTTGACGGCACACAGGGAAGCTCCTCGATCAACCAGGCAAAAACCTTCAATGCGATGATCGGGATCGACGGCATCATCATCACAAAACTCGACGGAACGGCCAAAGGCGGATCGGTGCTGAGTATCGCCGATGAGCTGAAAATGCCTATATGGTATATCGGTACCGGTGAAAAACCCTCCGATATGATCCGTTTTAAGGCCAACGAGTATGTTAACACAATACTCGATGAGATCTTTCTCTGATCCGGTATCTATGCTAACCCGAACTCCTCTTTATAGAGTGTTTCAAGATCGCCTTTGGTGCGGTAGGAGATCTCTTTGCCGATTATGATCGTGATCTCCTGATCCTTGAGTCCTTCCCTCATCGATTTCCTTAAAATCTCATCGGCATTTTGTTCGATATAGACCGGCAATATCGGTAGTCTGTTTTTCAGGGCAATGATCCGGGATCCCTCTTTGAACTTCCCCAGTGCACTGCTTTTACTCCGTGTCCCCTCAGGAAAGATATAAATGGAATGCCCCTCCTGCACCCCCTTTTTCACCTCGGCAAAAAATCCGCTCATCTGCGCCTTTTCGCGATCGAGGAGTATTGACCCTGCATTTCGGACGAAAATACCGAAAAAAGGCGAATAATAGAGCTCTTTTTTCGAAATCCAAAGTCCGAACAGCTTCGTATCTCTCAGTGCCAGTTCGATAATCAAAGGATCGATCACGCTTCTATGGTTGGAGACCAACAGGTACTGTCCGTCCTCAGGCAGGTTTTCGGGGTTTTTCACCTTCACCTTTATCCCTAATGCACTCAACTGCGCCTGAGAGTAGGCGATTCTCAGTCTTTTTTTCTTTTGCGGATCTTGTGTGAGTTTTAACCTCAAACCGTAACTGTTGGTCAGGTACATCCCGTAAAGTATATGTAAAAATGCTCTTATCATAAATTGCCGTTGCCTCTTTTATAATCTGAAGTGCAATTATACCAAAGCACTATTTACCAAGTGATTTAAGATATGACAATATGACATATTTTTCCCAGATTCTTGTGCTTTTATACTATAATTTCTCCAAGTAATCCAAGGATAGAAAATGGCAAAGAAAAAAACACTCTTTGAGTGCCAGGCATGCGGATTTCAGTCTCCCCGATGGATGGGAAAATGTACCTCTTGCGGCGAGTGGGAGAGTATGGTCGAACTCACCACCGATCAGATCAAATTTTTGAAAGAGAGCTCTGCTACCGTACACACTTCGAAAAACCGGGCGCAGCCGATCACCGATATCCAGGAGGACAATATCACCCGGTCCACGTCGGGGAGCAAGGAGCTTGATCTTGTTCTGGGCGGAGGGATCGTACCCGGTTCGCTTACCCTGATAGGAGGAAGCCCGGGGATAGGGAAATCCACGCTTCTGCTGAAGATCGCGGGGAACCTGGCAAACAGTGGAACGAAAGTGCTCTATGTCTCGGGAGAAGAGTCTGCCGGACAGATCAAACTACGTGCCAACAGGCTGGGAGCGAACCACAGTAACCTCTATCTTCTCTCAGAGATCAACCTTGGGTCGGTGCTCTCGGAGATACACAACGAAACGTACGGGTTTATCGTCATAGACTCGATCCAGACGCTCTACTCCGAGGAGACCTCATCCGCACCCGGTTCGGTCACACAGGTGCGTACGATCACCTTTGAGCTGATGCGGATCGCCAAAAGCCTGCATATCCCTATTTTCATCATCGGGCATATCACCAAGGACGGCTCCATCGCCGGACCGAGAGTGCTTGAGCATATGGTCGATACGGTCTTGTATTTCGAAGGGGACAGCAACTCCGAACTGAGACTTCTGCGCGGCTTCAAGAACCGATTCGGCTCCACCAACGAGGTGGGTATCTTCGAGATGAACCGTGAGGGGCTGAGCGATGCAAAGAGTATGGCAGGCAGGTTCTTCAACAAAGAGAAGCTCCAGTCCGGCTCCGCACTGACGGTGATCATGGAGGGAAGCCGGCCGATCATCGTCGAGATACAGGCACTGGTCTCCGAAGCGTACGGACACCCCAAACGAAGCTCTACCGGTTTTGACAACAACCGCTTAGGGATGCTTCTGGCACTCCTGGAAAAGAAGCTTGACCTCCCCCTGGGGACCTATGATGTCTTTATCAATGTCTCCGGTGGGATCAAGATACAAGAGCCCTCTGCAGACCTTGCGATCATCGCTGCGATACTCAGCAGCTACAGAGAGAGGGAGCTCAGCGCAGAGACACTCTTCCTGGGAGAGGTCAGCCTCACAGGAGAGATACGGGAGATCCCGGGGCTTTCAAACCGCCTCAAAGAGATAGAGACACAGGGATTTACCAAAGCGGTCATCCCCAACAAACCGCTTGAACCCTCCTCTGTCAAATGCTTTGTTGCCAGCGAGGTCTCAAAGGTCGTAGAATGGATGTGAGCAGCGTAAAAAATTGACACCTGCGTGTCGATTTTAGCTGCGAAACCGGAGTGGTCGGAGCGTGAGCATAGCCACGAAGGCTGAAAGAACCGTTAAGAAAACGTGAACTACTTCACGTTTGTAAGGGCGAAACCGAAGCGGTGGAGCAACGAAGTGCTACCCGCGTAGGCTGGGAGACCACAAAGAAAGGTGAGTGAACCTCACCTTTATAGGGCTGAAACCGGAGCGTGCCGAACGAAGTGAGCCGCGTAGGCCGGGGCAAAGTGATCAGTAAAATCTTCTTTGATAACAAAAGAAGCGAAAGGAATATCCCACAGGGACGATAACCCTATCCGTGGATCCCCGGGTCAAGCCCAAGGATGACGGTGTATTTCGTCGTTCATTCGAAGATGAGACCCGTTAATTAAATGTGAGTGTACCTCACGTTTATAGGGGCAGGACTATGAGAGCTGTCAAGCAAAAGCAGACGCTACATTTCTCCCTCCGGCACCTTAATCCTCTCGATCTCCGGCCGGATATCCCGGCTGAATATCTTTAACATTTCGCGTGTCTGTTCCGCACTGGAAGAAGCCGGCTTAAGTACGAGATGAAGATGCCTGATCGAACGTTTGAGTTGTACAATCTGTGCTGCACACTCTCCAATATTTCCCAGGATCGCATTATCCAGAAAAACCTTCCCGTCAAAAAACTGATACCGCTGATTTAGTAAAGCTTCATAGTTTGCCTGATGAAAATCAGGTTTTTCCGCCTTGGCCTGTACGGCACGCATACACTTGATAAAATGGTCTGTCGCAGGCAGTGCCTGTTTATAAGCGCTTTCATGATCTTCAGCCACACAAAACACTCGCATCAGAACGATCTCCGGATAGAATCCAGCAATTGCGTCATAAAGCTCCTGGGCCTCTACGCACTGCTTCAGTGTCGCCCCCTGTGAGAACATCAGCCCGTAGCCGTGTTTGGCTGCGAACGCTATGGTCTCCGTCGTCGAAAACGTCGCGATATAGAAAGGAACCTTGTTTTGCAAAGGTTTCGGCTCCAATAACGGATAGCCGGAGAGTCTTTCGTCTATCTTCTCTACACGCTCAAACATCTCTTCACGCAGGTTTTGCGGGCTTTTCTCAAAATGCTCTACATCGTAGGCAAAACCTCCTTTGGCAAATCCCGCATTGATCCGTCCCAGAGAGAGATTGTCCAGTGTGGCGATCTCTTCGGCGAGGCGAATACTCTGGTAAAAAGGTGCCAATAAAGCGGCACTCCCTATGCGGATACGTGTGGTTCTTGCCGCAAGGGCCGCCATCATCAGCGTCGGGTTGGGGATCAGACTGAACGCATTGAAGTGATGCTCCGCAAACCATACCTCATCCAATCCAAGCGCTTCGGCATAGACACCCAGCTCTATATCGTTTCTTATTGTTTCACCGGCAGTACCGTGATAGTTTTCTGTCAGTAAAAAGATCCCTGTTCTCATCTTCTATCCTTTGCTCTGGCAAAAAAGCGCTCATACTCTTTGTCTTGAAGCTTGTAGTTGTAAAAATGTTCAAAAAAGTGTTTTGTTTCTCTTTTCAGGTCAACTCTCTCCATCTGCTGAGGGTAAAGTATTTTACTCAGCCACACTATCCCGAGGATCGCTTCTGGAGAGGGACGATCCCACCAAAATCCGCCTACCGGCGAGAGATAAACCTCTCTCTCCTGTACCGCTTTGAGATTTTTAAACAGCGGGTTTTGCATCAGCTCTTCCGGCGAAGTTTCGAAGTTTCTGTTGTTGGAAACGATGATCACATCAGGATCGAAGGCAAGCAGGAGCTCCGGGGTGATACTCCCTTTCACTGGAATATCTTTGGCGATATTCACTCCTCCGGCCTGTGTGATGAAGTCATCACCCCACCACCCTTTGCCTTCGCTCGATAGTGTAAAAGCACCGTTGATATAGAGTACTTTTTTTCTTTGATCTTGCGCAGGGAGGTTCCGCTCTATCTGCCGAAGCTGTTCTTTCCAGTAGGCTATCAGCTCTTCTGCTTTTTTCTCTTTGCCCAGAAATGTGCCGACCGCCCTGAACTCCTCTAAAAGTGTCCTCATCGTATGGCGGCCTATCCCCAGGGTAAACACTGGAATACCGAGCGCTTTGATACGCGCATTGGTCTGAAGGGAGGTCACCCCGGCAAAGACCAGGTCCGGTTTGACCTTCAGCAGGGTTTCAAAGTTGACATCGCTGAAGGTTCCGATGCTTGGCTTTTGTGCCAATCCGGGGTAGAGTTTCTCAAAAAAAGGAAACCGCTGCGCACCGGGATGTGCAGAGATGGC
>DSDW01000101.1 GCA_011048515.1 Campylobacterota bacterium
GGGCTGGTGATCGACACACATATGCTGCATACAGATGCGAAAAGTGAGATAGAACGTTTTGTGGAGACACTTTTCACACTGATTGAAATCAAGGAGAAACAATGAGAATCTTATGGATAGCGCTGCTGCCTCTCTGGGGTATGGCCCAGGAGTATGGATTGAAAGCCCTGATAACCCATACACATCAGAACAACCCAATGATCAAAGCCACAGAGTTGAATACACAGGCCAAAGCCAAAGAGATGAACGCTGCAAGCAGTGCTTTCTGGCCGACGCTTGATATCGGAGGAAGCTACAGCAGGGTCACCCCCAATTCCCTGGTAAGTCCCGGTGAAGTGACAAGCGGCTATGCGACAGTGAGCATGGATCTCTATGACGGTGGCAGAAAAAGTGCCCTGGTACGTGCCAAAGGGTTTGAATACAGCGCTTCGGTTTTTGAGCAGGAGGCATTTGCCAAGAACCTCTCACTCAGGATCGTAGATGACTACTATACCGTCCGCAAACTCCAGGCGATGCTCTCTGCACTCTACGGACAATCCAAGGAGCTTAAAGCACAGCTTGACCGTATCAGAAAGTTCAGTGCCGCGGGGCTTGCGACCCAGGAGGATATCGACAAGCTTGTAGCAGTCTATGAGAATAACCGTTATACGATAGAAAATACCAAACTGGCGCTTGAGACCGCATTGGAAAAGCTGCGTCTTGAAAGCGGACTGCCGGTTGAAAAACTTCAAAACAGCATCTTCAAAGAACCTCACAATGTCACCTTTGAACCTTATGAGAAGAGCAAGATACTCAAATCCACGGCCGATGCACTGGGTGAAAATGCGAATGCGATCAAAGCCGGATATATGCCGCATATCACTCTGCAGGATACCTATACAAAATCCAAATATGATGATCTTGCTCCGTCGGAATTTCCAGGAGACATACTGCTTGACCACCAGAACCAGGCAAGCGTATCTGTCAGTATGCGCCTTTTTGATAACGGCAAGATGAACAAAGAGAAAGAGGCCCTGCAGTATCAGAAACTGGCCCTTGAATCAGAACGCCAATACCGTATCGATGAACAGAAGATGCACTTTAGGCTTTCCCGGAAAAATCTGCAAACGATCCGGGCAAAACTCCAAAGTGCACACAGTGAGCTGAAAGCCGCACAAAGCACCTATCATGCCATTGTCAAGAAGTTTGAAAACGGTCTGGTGGATAACATCGCCTATCTTGATGCACTCAACAATCAGACACTGGCCAAAGCACGCTATGATGAGACGCGTTTTGAGTATGAGATAGGTAAGTCAATTTATTACTATTGTGCAGGGAAAGACCCCAAGGAGTTTATACAATGAAAAAACTATTCATGACAATGATCATGATGGCTACTGCGGCCATCTATGCGGGGGAGGTCTATGCGACCTTCCAGGTAGAAGCGGAAAAAAGTGCTGAATTGGCTTTCATCAGCACCGGTGTTGTAGAGAAGGTCTATATCGATGTAGGAAGTGTCGTAAAGAAGGGAGAGGTACTGGCAACACTTGAGAACAGTGACCTCAAAGCGATGCTTGAGAGTGCCGAAGTTGCAGAGAAATATGCGCAAAAAGATTTTGAAAGACAGCAAAAGGTCAAACAGGTGATCGACCAGGCGCAGTTCGATCAGTATGCCTTCAAATATGAAAATGCCAAAGCGCAGGCTGCCTATCAAAAAGCGCTTTTTGAAAAAACGATCCTCAAAGCACCCTTTGACGGCGTGATCTTTGAAAAAATTGTCGAGGAAGGCGATGCGGTCAGCGGCGGGCTGATCCGTACGATACTGAAGATCCAGAGTCTGCATGAGAGGAAACTCGTTCTCACCTTTGACCAGAAGTATCATACTGATGTCAAAGTAGGCGATCTTTTTAGATATCAGATCGACGGTGATGAAAAGCGTTATGAAGGCAAGATCACCAAGATCTACCCTGCCCTGGATACCGATAGGAGAAAAGTAGTTGCAGAAGTGGAAGCCAAAGATCTCATGGTAGGTCTTTTCGGTGAGGGGACGATCCTCACAGATGGGCAATAGATGGCACACAAGAAAGAGACGGAGAAAAGATGTATAAATTAGCCATAAACCGACCCATTACAACCCTCATGTATGTGCTGTCACTCGTCATCTTCGGGTGGATGAGTTTCAAGGCGATGCCTGCGGCACTCTTTCCCAACGTTGATTTCCCTATCGTCACGGTAAAGACCGTCTACCCGGGAGCAGAACCAAGCACAATAGAGTCAGAGATCACCGAAAAGATCGAAGAAGCAGTCTCCAGGATCGGAGGGATCGACTCTATCATTTCGACAAGCAGCGACAGTGTGAGTGTTGTTACGATCAAGTTTTTCCTGGAACGCAACATCGACGAAGCGACCAATGATGTCAGAGACAAGGTCTCTGCCGTCTCTCTACCCAATGATGCCGATACCCCACTGGTAAGCAAATTGGATATCGGCGGTGCTTCGGTCATCAACCTCTTTTTAACGGCAAAAAACGATACCCTGCAAAATCTGATGATGTTTGCAGATGAAAAGGTCAAGCCAACGATCCAAAAGATCAATGGGGTAGGTGCGATCAATATCATCGGGTACAAAGACAGAGAGATACGGATATATCCCGATATCACGAAACTGAACCAGTACAATATTACGATCAGAGAGCTCAACGGGATCATCGCCCGGGAAAATATCAAAATCGGAGGAGGCAAGCTCATTACCGAAGACAAAGAGTTTATCCTCAAGACAAAAGCCGACGCACTGAGTATCGATGATCTGCGCAATATCAAGATCAAGGAGGGGCTCCGACTCAGAGATATCGCAAGCGTAGAGGACGGCATAAGTGATGCAAAGAGTTATGCTTCCTATGAAGGGGTAGAAGGCGTCATGCTTGAGGTGCAGAAGATCTCGGGTACCAACACGCTTGAGATCGTCTCCAAAGTCAAAGAGGAGATACCTGCGCTGGAGGAGTTGGCGGGAGAAAGATTCGAGGTCAAAGTGCTTAATGACACCTCTCCGTTCATTATCCACTCTTTGGAGGATGTAGAATTTGACCTGATCTACGGTTCTATCCTTGCGGTCATTATCATTTTTGTTTTCCTGCGCAATATAACGATCACCATTGTCTCTGCGCTCTCGATCCCTACTTCGATATTCGGTACGATCGCATTGATGCATTTTATGGGGTATGACCTCAACAAAATGACCCTCATCGGACTGACATTGGCGATCGGGATCATTATCGATGATGCCGTCGTTGTCGTTGAGAATATCTATAAGAAACTTGAAGAGGGAAAAGGAAGGTTCGAGGCTGCTTTTGAAGGGGTGAGAGAGATCGCATTTGCCATTTTGGCGATCTCGGCAATGCTTTTGGCCGTCTTTATCCCTGTTGCCAACATGAGCGGTATCGTCGGGAAGTTCTTTGAATCCTTTGCCATGACCGTCGGTTTTGCCGTGATCATCTCCTATACGATCGCACTGAGTTTTATCCCGAGTCTAGGGGCAAGAACTTTGCATAAAAAAGAGAGTCGTTTCTATGACCTTACCGAACCTTTTTTCAAGAGACTTGAAAAGGTCTATGACCGTATGCTGCGTTTTGTGCTGCGATTCAGAAAGACAACACTGATCGGTGTCTTTGTCATCTTTGTCGGTTCACTCAGCCTCTTCCCTCAGATCGGTATGGACTTTATCCCGAAGGAAGACAAAGCGGAGTTTGAAGTGCAGATCAAAGCAGATGCAGGTATCTCTCTGGAAAAGATGATCAAAGAGTCCAAAAAGATAGAAGCCGTAGTCAAGGAAGATGAGAATGTCCTCTATACGACTCTCAGCATCGGATACAACACTGCCCAGGAGATCAACAAGGCGATGATCTATGTGAAACTTACAGAGAAAAAGGAAAGAGCACTTCACCAGGAAGAGATCATCCAAAACCTCAGGGAGAGACTCAAGCCCTACCAAAATTCACTCTATATCACAGCAGCGGCCATTCCGAACATCAAAGGTACCGGCGTGAATGTCCCCTATCAGATCATCCTGAAGTCTGACTCTTTTGAAGCGCTCAAAACCGCTGCGGACAACCTTACCGCATATCTTGGCGAAAAAGAGGGATTTGTCGATATCGATACCAACCTCGAAGAGGGAAAACCGCAGATCGAGATACAGATCCTGCGTGAAAATGCCGCCAGGATGGGTATCAGTGCTTCACAGATCGCTGAAGCAATCTCGACAGCCTTCTCCAGTGACCTTGAGATCTCCCACTATGAAGAGAGCGGAAAGCAGTACAACATTACACTGAGAGTAGGAGACAACGCCCGACAAAGTATCCAGGACATCAAGAAACTGCAGCTTCGCGCACAAAACGGTGAGCTCGTCTACCTGGATGGTCTTGTAGCGTTTAAAGAGAGTGAATCCCTGGCAAGTATCTACCATTTTGACAGACAGCGCCAGGTCACTGTCTATGCCGACCTTTTCGGGCTGGACCTGGGAAGTGCGGTACAATACACCACAGAGAAGATCGATGAACTTTTACCCAAAGAGGTCGTCTATAAGTTCACCGGATTTGCCGAGGAGATGGAGAAAACCGGCCAGGCTTTCGGTGCAGCGATCGGGCTTACCCTGATCCTGATGTTTATTATCCTGGCGATACTTTACGAGTCGCTGATACAGCCTATCATCATCATGGTGGCACTGCCTTTGAGTATCATCGGGGTATTGATCGCACTCTACCTCAGCGGACTGCAGTTCAGCCTCTTTGTGATGATCGGGTTTATGCTGCTGATGGGGATGGTAGGGAAAAATGCCGTCTTGCTGGTCGATTTTGCCAACGAGGCGCTCAAGTCCGGCAAAACCGCAGATGAAGCCCTCCTGGAAGCGGGAGAGAAAAGGCTCAGACCGATCCTTATGACAACTTTTGCTATGATATTTGCAATGCTTCCTCTTGCGATCGCTACAGGACTGGGAAGCGAGACCAAAGCGCCGATGGCTACTGCAGTCATCGGGGGGCTCATCAGTTCGATGGTGCTCACCCTTCTGGTCGTCCCGGTCATCTATAAGATGATCACTCCTGTGGACAGGTGGTTGAGAAAGTGGTATGAAGTAGGAAAGGTATAAGATGAAAGCAAAAGGCAGAATCTCTCTCGTGCTTGGCAGCGGCGGTGCCAGAGGCTACGCCCATATCGGTGTGATCGAAGAACTTGAAAAAAGAGGCTATGAGATCGTCTCCATCAGCGGTGCCTCCATAGGTGCACTCATAGGGGGACTCTACGCCTGCGGAAAACTGGACACTTACAAAGAGTGGGTCATGGATCTGGATTCGCTTGATGTCGCTTCCCTGGTTGACTTTGCCTTTGAATCAGGTGGCCTGATCAAAGGTGAGAAGGTATTCGAAAAGATCGCCGAAATGATCGGAGAGGAGCAAACATTCGAATCTCTGCCTATCAAGCTGACCGCAGTCGCCACAGATATCATACATAAAAAGGAGGTCTGGTTTCAGTCAGGAAATCTCCTGCAGGCCCTTCGTGCTTCCATAGCCATCCCCACGATCTTCACGCCGGTAAAGATCAACGAAATGATCCTGGCTGACGGGGGCATCTTAAATCCGCTGCCTGTAGCCCCGACGATGTCAGATATCAGTGATCTGACCATAGCGGTAAACCTTTATGGGGATCTACCTAAACCGCACTCAACGATCAGCAAGGAAGAGAAGAAGCGTACACACAGCTTCGGTCAGATGTTTCATGAACTGATCGAAAAGTTTTTCCCGCACAAAGAGGAGCTCGATCTATTTGATATCCTCGATAAATCCTTCGATACGATGCAAAACGGTTTGACCAGATACAGGCTGGGAGGCTATCCGCCTGACATTTTGATCGATATCTCCAAAGACGTATGCAAGACCTATGACTTTCATAAGTCTCACGAAGTCATTGAACAGGGAAGAAGAGCGGCAAAACAAAAATTTGATGAAAAAGGGTTATAGTCCAAGCCCCTGCCCCTCTTCCTCATTCTCAGCTTAACCCTTCTCCGTCATCCTCAGCTTGCACCCCAAAAGTATTTCCTACGGGCAACTGGGGATCTTCCTTCCCCGGATTACTACCTTACAGCCTTTACTTTTGTAACCTTAGCATCACTTGACACTTTTACCTTCGATTCATTCATTTTTGTATGCAGGTTCTCCTATACACTCCCACGATTTCGTGGGAGCAAAAAAAATATTTCCTCGTCTCACCTCTCCGTAGGTGAGATGCAGACACTGTAACTTTGTTTCTTGGGTATTGCTTCTGTAGCCATCCCCAAAATTTAGACCACTTTTAGGCAGACAATTTCCGTTTTTGATTATGCCGTTCTAAAAATTGGACAGGGCTTAAATCTCCCAAAGATTCATCATCACTTTGAATAATTAATTCAAATACATTTTTTTAATCTCTCAGCAGGATAAGCCTGCTGAATAAAATTATCTATTTTTACTAAATAGTTATCTATCCTTTGATAGGCAAATCCATTGTCTTCTAACTCTGGTAAGTCATGTATTTTTATTTCTGACTCTATAATTTCCCCCCCTTCTGTATTAAGAAGATTTATTATTTCATCTTCCCATTCATCAATGTCCCCATAATTAAAACA
>DSDW01000064.1 GCA_011048515.1 Campylobacterota bacterium
ATCTAAGAAATACAATTCAGGAGCATCTCTATGAAAAAGTTTCTTACTTTGATCATGATCGGGCTGACGATGATCATGTTGAGCGGATGTGCCACACATCAGAAGTTTGTACAGAAGTATGACGGATGGGTGGGCAAGGATATCACAGCACTGATTGAGAAGATAGGTTATCCGGACTCGACGTTCTCGCTTCCCAATAACAATAAGGTCTATGTCTATGAACGCTCAAGAATAGATGCGGTACCGGTAGGTCCTCTGATGGGGTACGGATATTACGGATATAGATATTACGGGTATAGTTACCAGACGGTGAGCTCCAGCTGCAAACTTTTTTTGGAAACCAATAAGAGAGGGATCATCGTGAAGTGGGGATATCGCGGCAGCTGCCTGAGCTACTGAAAAGAGTGGGAGAGCGGTTGGCTACGCTCTCCTCACCGGGGTTTTAAAATCCCCTTCATAACCTCCAGCACTTTGGAGGGTGAGAACTTCAGGAGCCTTTCCCTGTAGAAGAAGTGGGGTATCCACTCAAGGAGTACATAGAGCATCAGCATCATGGGATAGAAAGCATAATACTCATGTTTGAAGCTTTTGTAGGTATACCGCTCTTCAAACCACTTTTGGGCACTGACGACACCATTGTAAAAAAGCAGTACCTCCATCGCAAAGATGGAACCCCAGAAAAAATAGGTCATCCCTACGACAAGGAGTGTGCCTTCGATTCCGAATACTACCAGTACGATCGCAGCAAAGAGTGTCAGAAAGAGTGCAAAGGATTTGAACCCTATGGCAGAGAAGATTACAAGCACCGAAAAGACAAAGAGCAGCGCTCCTGCGAGGAAAAAGAGCTCAAGAAAGGTTCTGTGCTCTTCAAAGGTTGTACTAAAATATGCTCCCGCCGCCAATAACAGAAAGATAGCGATCACAGTAAGAAAAAGAGAACCGTACTCTTTCATTTTTGCTCCTATGAATAAATCTCACACAATTTGAATAAGATCCATATTGCGTTCAGTCACTAAAGCTTTACTTTTGGCAAGAAGGAGTCATATTGACTCCTTATGCGATCTGATAAAGCCTGGTCAAACTTTTGACATCCGGTTTTCGCCCCAGCCACTCCTGGTAGAGCTCACTCATCTCTTTGGCACCGCCGTTGGATAGTATATATACTTTATACCCTTTTGCTTTCTCTTTGTCAAATCCCTCTTCTTCGTCAATGCACTCAAAAAATGCATCTGCACTGAGTACTTCCGCCCACTTATAGCTGTAATAACCCGCTGCATATCCACCTCCAAAGATGTGGGAGAAGCCGTGCTGAAACTTGTTGTAGCTGGGCGGTTTGATCAGGGATGTTTTTTCCCTGATACTGTCCAGAAGTGCCTGAACCTCTTCTCCCTGGTAAAGTTTTTGGTGGAGTTTGAAATCAAAGAGAGAGAACTCAACCTGGCGCAGGATGCCCAGCGCAGCCTGGAAGTTTTTGGTCTCTTTTATTTTTTTCACCAATACCTCGGGGATAGGCTCTCCTGTTTCATAGTGGAAGCCGAAACGTTTGAGTATCGCCGCTTCGTAAGCGAAATTTTCCAAGAATTGCGAGGGGAATTCGATCACATCCCATGCTACGCCGTTGATCCCGGAAACAGACCGCTCGCTGCATTTCCCGAAAAGATGGTGTATCGCATGTCCCATCTCGTGAAAGAGTGTGACAACGTCATCATGTCTCAGGAGAGAAGGTGTCTTCCCGGTTGTCGGGGCAAAGTTACAGACAACAAATGCGGAGGGAAGGTGTACTTTGCCATGACTGTCGGTATAGTGCGTCTCCCAGTCATTCATCCAGGCACCGCCTCTTTTCTCTTTGCGTGCTTCCAGGTCAAAGTAGATACGTCCGGAGAGCTTATCTCCTTCGTAAATATCATATGCCTTGACACAGCTGTGCCATACGGGCACTTCCGTTGGATTAAATGTCACATCAAAAAGCTCCGAGACGATCGTAAGCATTCCTTCAAGGACTTTGGACTGTTCAAAGTAGGGTTTTGTCATCGTATCGTCAAAGTCAAACTTCTCTTTTTTCAGTTTTTCCCCATAATAGGCGACATCATGTCCCGCAAGATCTTCAATGCCGTCTGTACGCTTAGCATATTCGCGGAGTTCTTCCAGCTCTTTTTTGGCCTGGGGGAGTGCTGCATCAGCCAGCTCATCAAGGAACTTGATGACATCCTCCTGCTTGGCGGCATCCCTGGTTTCGAGTGCATAGTGTGCATAGTTTTCGTATCCCAGCAGCGCGGCTTTTTCCTGCTTGAGCGAGAGGATCTCATCGATTACTGCAGCGTTCTGCGGTGCACGCGTATTGTATGCCTTGGAGAGCTCCTGGCGGTATTCTCTGTTGGGTCCGTAGGTCATATAGGCAAGGTAGCTGGGGATCTGGAGTGTGAACTTGTAGACGGTTTTCCCATCTACTTCTTCTTTTGCGGCATCAATATCGGTCTGAGGCATTCCTTCTACATCTTTTTCATCTTCAATGATCAGCTCGTAAGCGTTGGTGGCATCGAGGAGGTTTTGGGAGAACTGGTTGCTGAGTTCGCTCAGTCTGAGCGAGATCTCTTCCATACGCTTTTTCTCTTTTTCTGGCAGATTGACCCCTGAAAGGACAAAGTCCCTGACATCGTTTTCGACAACTTTTTTTGCCTCTTTACTCTCTGCTTTGACCTCTTTTATCTTATTGAAAAGTGCAACATTCTGTGCCATTTCGGAAGAGAACTTTGAAAGGAGTGGAAGAGAAGCTTCATAGGCTTTCTGTGTCTCTTCTGAGTTCATGACACTGTTGAGATGGGAAAGCGGGGTAAAGAAAAGGCTGAGCTCCTCATCCAGATCCTGCAGGGGTTTCAGTACATCGGAATAATCTACTGCATCGGAGTCTGTGATCGTTTTGATCTTTTCTCTCTGCCTGTTCAAAAGTGCTTCCAACTCTTTTGGAAAGTCTTCTAAATGATTGAGTTTGAATTCTTGAAACATCGTTATCCTACTATTGGGTTTTATGGCATTTTACTATGTGTTAGTAAAACTTTGATAAAATAGTAGCAATTTTACGTGAGAACAGGAAATAAAAGCATGAAAGTATTATTGATCAAAGATGTAAAATCACTAGGGAGTGCCGGTGAGATAAAAGAGGTAAAAGACGGATATGGGCAGAACTTTCTGATAGGGAAAGGGCTGGCAAAGCTTGCCACACCTACGGTAGTTGAAGAGTGGAAAGCGGAGCAGGCACGCATGGCCCAGGAGCTGGCAGATGAGATCGCAAGGCTTAAAGCAGAGAAGATCACGCTGGAAGCAGCAGCGATCAAAATAGAAAAAGAGTCAGCACCGGTAGGAATCAAAGGGTCGGTAGGGAATGCCGATATCGCAAAAGCGGTTCTGGATCAGATGAACATTGAGATCGACAAAAAAAACATCAACCTGAAAAAAGCGATCAAATCTACCGGTATCCATGAGGTGGATACAAAGCTTGGCCACGGAATACACGCCACGCTCAAAGTAGAGATAGTAGGGGTTTAGATGTTTGAAGCAACAACGATACTTGGCTATAAAGGCGATGGCAAAGCGGTGATCGGCGGAGACGGCCAGGTGACATTCGGAAATACCATACTCAAAGGAAATGCGACGAAGATACGTACGCTCCATAACGGAAGTGTATTGGCCGGCTTTGCGGGGAGTACCGCGGATGCTTTTAATCTTTTTGATATGTTTGAAGCGAAGCTTTCGGAGTACAAAGGGGACCTTTTCAAGTCAGTCATAGGCTTTTCAAAGATGTGGCGCAAAGACAAACATTTGCGCCAGCTCGAAGCGATGATGATCGTCCTCAATAAGGAACATATCTTTATACTCTCCGGGACCGGTGATGTTGTGGAACCGCAGGACGGGAAGATCGCTGCGATCGGTTCGGGAGGAAACTATGCGATCTCTGCTGCAAGAGCGCTGGATAAACATGCAGGGCTTGATCCCAGGACATTGGTAGAAGAGTCTCTGCAGATCGCAGGGGAACTCTGTATCTATACCAATACAAACATAAAAATCTTAGAACTATAAGGAAGAGATCAGTGGAGAATATGACACCCAAAGAGATCGTAGCCTATCTTGACAAATATGTCATTGGTCAAAAAGATGCAAAAAAAACGATTGCGGTTGCCCTGAGAAACCGCTACAGACGGATGCAGCTGGATGAAGAGATGCAGCATGATGTTGTTCCTAAAAACATATTGATGATAGGAAGTACGGGGGTTGGTAAGACCGAGATAGCCAGACGTATGGCAAAAATGATGAATCTTCCCTTTATCAAAGTGGAAGCGAGCAAATATACCGAAGTCGGATTTGTCGGCCGAGACGTGGAGTCAATGGTGCGTGATCTTGCTGCCACTTCACTCACACTGGTACGTGAAGAGGAGAATGAGAAGAACCAAGAGAAGATCGCCAACTATGTGGAAAACAAGATCATCGAGAAGCTTCTGCCTCCATTGCCTGCCGGGGCAAATGAACAGAAGAAGGCTGACTATGAACTTGCCTTTGCCAAAATGCAGGAGAAGTATGCAAAAGGCGAACTTGACAACCTGATGGTGAAGGTGGAGGTACCCGATCATCCGACATTTTCCGAGGACGGCCTTCCTCCCCAAATGATACAGGTGCAGGAGTCGATCGTCAAGGTGCTAGGAGCCTATGGAAAGAAAGCGAGTGAAAAAGAGCTGCTTGTCAAGGATGCAAAGAAGGTACTTGAATCAGAGGCAAGCCGGGAACTGCTTGATGAAGAACAGCTCAAATCACTCGCTCTGGAGAAGGTAGAGAAGGGCGGTATTATCTTTCTTGATGAGATCGACAAGATCGCTGTCTCCTCTTCCGCCCAAAGCAGGCAGGACCCAAGCAAGGAGGGGGTGCAAAGAGACCTTTTGCCGATCGTTGAAGGGTCAACAGTGCAGACCAAACTGGGGATGGTGAAGACAGACCATATCCTCTTTATCGCTGCTGGTGCTTTCCATCTGAGCAAACCCAGTGACCTGATCCCGGAGCTTCAGGGAAGGTTCCCGCTCAGAGTTGAACTGAACAGTCTGGATGAGGAGACGCTTTACCGTATCCTTACCGAACCGAAACATTCCCTGATCAAACAATACGAGGCATTGATGAGAGTGGAGGGTGTCACTTTGAGATTTGAGGAGGAGGCACTCAGAGCGATAGCGCATTACGCCCTGACAGCCAACGAGAAAACAGAAGATATCGGTGCAAGACGTCTCCATACGGTTTTGGAGAAAGTGCTTGAGGAGATCAGCTTCAGTGCAGATGCATATGCAGGGCAGGAAGTTTCGGTAGATAAAGCACTGATCGACGAGAAGATCGGCAGTGTTGTGGAAGATGAGGATGCTACACGCTACATACTATAAGATAGCGTGTCATGCAGGTCAAAATGAGAAACACAAGTGATAAGTCACTTTAAGGATAGCAATAATGTCTAACGAGATAAAGACAAAAGCGGGTTTTGTAGCAGTAGTAGGGCGTCCCAACGCGGGGAAAAGTACCCTGCTGAACCATATTGTGGGAGAAAAACTTGCGATGGTCTCCAAAAAAGCACAGGCAACACGCAAGCGTATGAATATTATCGAGATGCACAAAGGTGCACAGATCATTTTTGTCGATACCCCGGGTATCCACAAAAAAGAGAAGCTGCTCAATGAGTTTATGCTTGATGAGGCTCTCAAGGCAATGGGGGATGCTGATCTTATTTTATTCCTTGCGCCCGTGACGGATAAACTCGATGAGTATGAGAAGTTTTTGCAGATGAGCGAAGCCAAAGGGATCAGACATATTATCGTACTGACCAAAGTTGACCATGCCAGACAGGGAGATTTGCTGCAGAAACTTTCCCAGTATCAGAAGTACCAGGACAGGTTTGAAGCGATCATCCCCTTTTCTGTCAACAAAAAAGTAGGGAAAGAGCAGCTGCTTGATGAGATAGTAAAGTATCTGCCCGAGTCTCCGTACCTTTTTGACCCGGAACTCCTTACGACAGATAATATACGCGATATCTACAAAGAGCTGATAAGGGAATCGATTTTTGAAAATCTGAGCGATGAAATCCCTTATGAGAGCGATGTGGTGATAGACAAGATAGAAGAAAATGACAATATCGATCGAGTCTTTGCCACAATCATTGTTGAGAAGGATACACAAAAAGGTATGATTGTAGGGAAAAAAGGAGAGGGGATCAAGAGAGTAGGCAAGTTGGCCAGAGAACACCTCGAAGAGTTCTCGCAGAAGAAAATATATCTTGATTTGCATGTGGCTGTGAAAAAAGGGTGGAGCAAAAATAAAAACGACTTAGAATCGTTTGGTTATGTTTTTTAGGCTTTTATTAAAAAATATACGATTTTTTTAAACTTCCTGTTTATATAAGATAAGTTTAATATTAAGACATATATAATTGTTCAATATACAAGGAAGTTTAAAATGTTTTTGAAAAAAAGTTCGTCTCAATCGACTATAAAAAATGTTGTTACTCTAAATGCG
>DSDW01000144.1 GCA_011048515.1 Campylobacterota bacterium
ACATACTCTAGGAAGTTATGTTGCTCGGATGGATGGCCATTTGCGGATAGGGGATAGTGATATCCCATTCATCCAGCGCCAGTTTGATCTGCTTATCTCCTCTCGGTATACATAAAAATGCGTTATAGCCGTTTTAGAGTATAATACACAAAAAACAGGAACGATGAACCCGATGGTGAGACTGATACTACTACTTTCTCTTTTGACATATACGCTTTTTGCTGGAGAGGAGAGATACCCTGTAGAAAACTGTCCGGCCTACAATAACCTCAAACATACCAAAAATACGGACAATCTCTCACTGGATACGCAGAGGGCTTATCCCATACAGAGAAAGCATAAAGGGCAGTATCTCATTCTTATCAAGGGGGAGAACCCAGCACAACGCTGGGTGGATGAGCGCTGTTTTGATGGGCAAGAGGAGAAACCGGCCGATACCTTTTTCAAGTCCGATAAGCAAACAGAGGTAAAGTCCAAAGACAATATCCTTGCCCTGACCTGGCACAATGCCTACTGCGAGAGGTATCGCCAGAGAAAAGAGTGTCAGCGCAGCCTGTTGGCGCTGGGCAAAGAGAGGTACTCAGAGAGACACTTTGTGCTGCACGGGCTCTGGCCCCAGCCCAAGTCCCATACCTACTGTGATGTCGACAGGGAGCTTGTACAGCTGGATAGAATCGGGCAGTGGCAGCACCTTCCCTGTCTGGTGATAGATGAGGAGGTTGAAGCGAGACTGGAGAAGGTCATGCCCGGATATGCCGTGGACCTGCACAAGCATGAGTGGATCAAGCACGGTACCTGTTACGGTACGGATGCCACGGGGTACTTTGGGGATGCCGTCAGTTTCACCGAACAGCTCAACAGCTCCAGGGTGGGCAATTTTTTCAGGGACCAGAGAGGAAACCGTGTCACGATAGAGCAGGTGAGATCGATCTTTGACCGTACCTTTGGCCGGGGTGCCGGCCAGCGTGTGGAGCTGAAGTGTGAGAAGGGGATGATCACGGAACTCTGGCTGCATCTTGGAAGCGGCAGCGATGACCTTGGCACGCTGCTTCAACGGGGGAAGAAAACCAGAAGCAGGTGTCTTGGCGGCATCGTAGACAGAGCGGGATTTCAGCGATAGGATGGATATGGACAAAACAGACGTACTCGAAGCCCTCAAACACTCCAATGTCTTTCTCACCGGCGGAGCAGGGGTAGGGAAAAGCTATATCACCAACGAGGTGATCACACACTATAGAAAAGAGGGCAAACAGATAGTTTCGCTGGGTTCTACGGGGGTGAGCGCGGTCAATATCGGGGGGTTTACGGTCCACAGCTTTTTTATGTTCGGGATCTCCAACAACTTTGAAGAGCTGGAACAGCATGACAAACGCAACAAAAAGAGGCTGAATGACCTCAAAAAGGTGCTCAAGGCGACAGATCTGATCATCATCGATGAGATCTCGATGGTAAGTACCGATCTGCTCGATATGATCGCTTACAGGCTCAACCGCTACGGATATCTGGGCAAGGTGATGTTCGTGGGGGATTTCTTCCAGCTGCCGCCGGTGCAGAAACAGCAGCGCAATGATATCTTCGGCGAGAGGCTCTATGCTTTTGAGAGCAGTGCTTGGGAGAATTTTGATCTCACAGTGATCGAACTGACGGTGATGAAGCGTACACAGGATGCCGAGTTTACCCATATCCTCTCCAAGGTACGTAAAGGGATCTGCGATGAAGAGGTGAGCGCCTATATGATGAGGCTCTGGAACAATGAACTCAAAGAGGAGAACCCCACTTATCTTTTCGGGCGCAACCTTGAGGTGGAGCAGACCAACCGTGCCAAGATCAACGAGCTGGAGAGCGAAGAGACGATTTTATTCGCCGATGTGGAGATGCACGGGAAGATACACGAAAAGAGGCTGGCTTCATGGAAGTCGATGCTCCCTATATCCGAACAGCTGACACTCAAAGAGGGGGCTCCGGTGCTCTTCACGGTCAACAAGTGGGGAAAATTCGTCAACGGTGAGCGTGGGATACTCCGTAAGATAGAAGAGGACTATCTCATCGTGGAAAAAGAGGAAGAGTATGTCAGGGTGGAGCGGCATGTGTTTGACCTGCTCGATATGCTGGTCCATGATGACGGCAGTGTCGAGTCGATGTCACTGGCGACACTCTCCCAGTATCCCCTGAAGCTGGCGTATGCCGTGACGATACACAAGAGCCAGGGGATGAGTATCGACAACCTGGTCTGCAACGTGGACAATATCTTTGCCCCCAGCCAGTTCTATGTAGCGATCTCACGGGCGGTTGACCCGAAGCATCTCAGGATCGACTTCAACCGCGGTGACCTGACACAGTACCTCAGACGTGTACTGCATGTGGATCAGAGAGTAGTGGCGTATTATGACAAAGTAAGGACGATGAACGATTGAGTTGAAAAGAGTTGTTTCTTGTAGTTACAATTTTTCACTTCAGCTTCTCCAGGTACTCTTTCAAGATATGCGCGTGGCTGTGTTTTTGATCTTTTGCACCATAGAGAAGTATGAGCGTTTTCTGCCCCACTTCTTCCAGATGCTCTTTTGCCTCTTTTTCGTGCATCTCCAGCTCGCTCAGGTATTTTTTTCTGAAATCACCCCATTTATCGGGATCATGGTCAAACCATTTCCTCAGGTCGCTGCTCG
Source organism: Campylobacterota bacterium (assembly GCA_011048515.1). Lineage (GTDB taxonomy): Bacteria > Campylobacterota > Campylobacteria > Campylobacterales > Sulfurovaceae > Sulfurovum. The sequence goes on from DSDW01000144.1 coordinate 2,664, forward strand.
GAGCCAGATCTTTCCAGTGGGCGTCAAGATCCGCCTCCTCCTTTGAGATGCCGCGCGGCCACAACCGATCCGCAAGTACACGATATCCCTGCAGCACGTCATCATCATAAATGCGATGTATCTTGATATCCATTTCTATTTTTCCTTTTCTCCTCTTGGCAGCAGAGTATCAGGTTATTTCACGTAGAGTGCGTAACCACGCACCAAAATAGGGCAGAAGCTGGCGGGATCAATCTTTTTTAAGCACATCATGGATGACAGTGTATTTCCCCGTCCATGTACTGATGATATCTGTAGCCGTTTGTGCTCCGTATCCGGCTGCCGTGGCAAACATAGATGATGCACCGGCAGCGCATCCTGTAACATATTTTCCGTCACCGATCTTCCCGTTGTCGTTTTTGATCATCACCATCCCGGGACGCGGTGCTCTCATATGATCGACCACCAAATCATTGATACCTTTGACATCAATGGTCTGCATTCCGTTTGCAAAAACGACTATATCAGCCTGGAATGTATCATCCGATTCGGTTGTAACGGTAAAATCACCTTTTGTTCCGGCTACCGATACAACAGTTCCCAGGAGTAGCGTTACATTTTCATAAGATTTTGCCTGCTTTGCCATGAAACCCAACAGTTCAGGACCTTTGGTGCCTTCGGCAATACCTGCAACATTATTGATCTCTGCTTTATTTAAATGAGATGCTCCGGCATCGATCACTAATATCCTTTTATCCGACGCAACATCCAGCTTTGAGGCTGCCGAACCTAAAGTTATCGCACATGACAACCCTGAAACTCCACCGCCGATAATAATAATGTCATACTTTTCCATCTTGATTTCCTTTCGGTCTTATTTTTTATTCGTTGCCACGTTGCACTTGGTAATGCATGTCCGAATATTATGATACCATAAACCTTGTCCCACCTATCGATGGAGTTTAATTTTTCTTCGCTTGTCCTGATATATACTCCCCGAGTATCGGATCCGGACTCTGCCACACAGAGGTGCGAGGGTGCCCTGAGCTTGCGAGGAAATGCCCTTGGGGTGCATAATACCTGGCGCCATGTCATGAGAAAGAACACGCTGAAGTTCAGCAGTATAGTTGGTCACCTATCGGTGATTTAATGTTACTAAATCTTTAACCTATGTATACACTCCGTAATACAATTACGGAGCGAGAAAAAATACTACAGCGATGAAGGCAGACCGGCAAAGCCGATCCGCATGATGGTCGGACTACTGCTTTTAAAACAGATAGAGAACCTTTTCCTCGCTCCGTATCGGAAGATGATGTGTTTATATTTTCACTTTATCCGTTCAATTTCTTTATCAACCTTATTTTTCGCTTATCAATTGCTTCCTTTTCTGACTTTGCTGGCTGTACTGGGTCAAATGATTTTTCATACCGCTCAATGATATCTAGTGCCTCGGCATAATCTTTTTGCTTCTCAAGGCACATGCTTAGCCTATTAATGGGGGAAGGTTTATAACGATGAGCTGACGCGTATTTATCTTGTTCTGTTAGTTTGTATATTTCCTCTGTGATTGATTTGTAATCTGATATAGCTTGTTCAATATTTCCGCTTTTCTCTATTTGTTCAGCTCTTTCAATTTGTTTGTCAAACTTTTCAGCGATTTCCCGTAAGTTATTAAATCTAGACCAATCTGGATTTGGTTTTGATAGTTTTAGCACAACTCCAATATGCTTTTTCCCTAATATAGAACGAGCAAACCAATTAGTTCCGCCTGCAAGTTTGTGAATTGTCGCGGTAATTGGCTCACCTCTCAGAAGGGAAATTGAGTCTCTTGCATCAGAAGGAAGAAAACCTATTTGTTTTCCAGCTGTCGTTAATACAGCAACAGCATTTCTATCATATTGATTCATTGGGTCTGCAACAAGATTAACTGTTTGACCAACCCTTAATTCCTTTATTATATCTTGCCTATTAGTTCCATCATCGTTTTTATGTGACTCGCCACGGACGCTAACAAAAAAAGTACTAGTCACGTTTCCCTCCAGTTTTTTATTCGTTGCCACGTTGCACTTGGTAATGCATGTCCGAATATTATGATACCATAAACCTTATCCCACCTATCGGTGGAGTTTAATTTTGAATAGAAGCCTCAAGTTGTGCCAATTAGCGTATGTAATGCTTGGTTGATGCTTTTTTCTTCGTTACCACGTTATACGTGGTAATGCATACTCGACTTTAATATTCCAAAAACTATTGCACCCATCGATAGATGGCGAGTCATTCCCACGCAGAGCATGTGTATAGTCAAGGGAACGAAGAAAAAGGTTGTAGTTAATGTGTCTTAATTAAACAGTTGCTCTATCTGATCATTGAATGACCAAGAGTTCAAGAGCCATTTTTCATTAGGTTTATAGAAAATAAACTTCCAGATCAATACATGTTTTTCAAGTTTTTGGAGATAAATATATTTGACCAAACTTTCTCCAACCCGTTGTTCGCTTACAAAATCGTATCCATTGGTATTTCCAAAGCGTTGGTTGATGGTTGGCATCTGAACATCAACTTGTGAGATTTGTGCATCATGTTCAGCTAATGGATAAACTACATAAGGTCTAAGAAGCTTGACTCCGCCTTTAATATTACCTTTCCCAACCAATTTCATTACATCTTCTGATAGTTTTTTGGTTTCGTCGATATTATTCAATGCTTCAGCACCAGCGTATGACAATGAAACGAATATAATAAATATACTGAATAACTTCATGTTTATACCCCTTTTGATTGAAGTAATATCAGTATATCAAAAATGCCTTATTAATTGTAAACAAGAAAGGGGATGAGCGAAACTGTTCTGAAATCCATAATATCGGTAGGCATTCCCACGGAAACCGTGGGAACGAAAACTTGAGGGGAAGTTCTTGGGAGAAGGACTAGTTCAGGTAACTGTCCAGCGTAAACGCCATATCCTCATCGAGTTCGAGGTTCTTGCGCATCCACTGGAGGTATCCCATATCCTCTTCGGCCACTTCGGCGATCTCTCTGCCTTTGTACTTGCCGAACTTGAAGGTGCGCATCAGTACCGGGGTCTGGGTCAGCTCTGCGAGGGTCTGCATCGGGTTCTTCCCTTCAAACTGCGCAGACGCACTCTGTACCAGCTGCGAGAGCAGGAGTTTCATCACCAGCACATCCCCGATCGCATCGTGGGCTTTGATCGTGATACCAAGGCTGTTTGCCTCCTCCTCTTCTGTCTTGTAGAGTCCCAGTGCATAGCGGAGGTACTGCAGGCGGTGGTAGGGCATATCGGGGTAGAGGTGTTTGGCGCATCTGAAGGTGTCGATGAGGGTGTAGGCATTCTCAAAGCCCTCTTTTTTGAGCATATCCAGATCGAAGTTGATGTTGTGGGCGATAAGGAAGTTCTCCGCACTGTTGAGCTCGTTGACCCTGGCAGCGAACTTGGTCGCACGGAAAGGCGCTTTGTCTTCAATGACCTCCGGAGTGATGTTGTGCACCTCCATCGCTTCGAGGCTGATAGGCACTTCACTGCTGCAGAGCTCATCATAGACCTCTATCTTCTCTTTGCTGTGGACGATCATCGCGCCGATCTGAATGATGCGGTCCTGTTCCTGGTTTCCCGTGGTTTCCGTGTCAAAGAGTACATAAAGTGCCATCAATTAAGCTCCGTTTATAATTGGTTTAATGAAGAATTATACAATATAAAATACAAAAGGATAT
>DSDW01000167.1 GCA_011048515.1 Campylobacterota bacterium
ATATTAAGCTTACGTTTTTTATTATTTGAGAATAATTATCAAAAAAGGATGTAGAATGTCAGTTTTAATATTAGGCGGAGATAAGATAAGCCCCCTCGAGACGATGCTGCGCGATTTTGGTGTGGAACGTATCATACACTGGACAGCGAGGAATCAGAAAAGAGGCAGAAAACAGGATAAGCCGATACCAGTCGATGTAAATGTCGTCGTGATGTTGACCAACTTCCTGAACCACAATGCGATGAAGCACTACAGGGCAGAGGCAAAATCCAAAGATATCCCGATCGTATACAGTACGCGCAATGTCGAGTGTCTGAAGCAGGAGTTTATCAGTGTGCTGAACAAGCTGGATAGGGAGAGTGAGATATGTAAAGAGTGTGAACACTATCTTACCTGTTATGAAAGGAGTAAGTAATGGAAGATTTTTTTATCATACCCTACAGAAATATCGACAGTGCATGGAACCCGCCGGACAGAAGTCTGGAGTTTTTTGTACTGGAATACTGCGAAGAGATCCTGGAGATACCGCTCTACCTGATCGAGGATGCAAGGTGCACGGAAGAGGGGATGGAGATAGAGCTCAAAACGCTTCCGTCCGGGGTCCAGTCGGAGGATTGGTATCTCAATCTTTTCAGGATTTCAAACTATATCAGAGCATCATAAAGGAGCGGAGGATGACACTGCCGAAAAACCGACATCATCTCTTCAATGTGATCGAGGAGGTGAGGAACAAAAGGGATCTCACCTATCAGAACCTGATAGGTGCCCAGGTGAACCGCCGGGATGAAGAGGGGAGGAACGCCCTCTACTGGGCGATCACAAACCGCCATACGCATAACGCAAAACTTCTGATCGAGTTTGAGTCCAGTCTGATGGTGGCTCCGAAACTTCACGCGCTCTTTCATGCGATCGAAGTGAGGCACTATGAGCTGATCATCCTGCTTGTGCAGAGCGGTATCAGTCCCAATATTACCGACGAGTACGGCAGGTCGGCACTCATGGTCGCTATCGAGAAGGAGCAGTTCCGCACGGTATGCTTCCTGATCCGCAACGGTGCAGACCTGTTTCAGATGGATGACCATTATGAGATAGCACTGGACTATGCATTCAGGTCAGAGTGCGGGGAGATCAGGGGCTTTGTCGAACATGCCCTTGCAATGATAGAAGAAGAGGAGCAAAAAAAGATGCTACACCGATGCGGCGGATGCCACACATAGCCGTCAGCTGCGAATATATGGTTTTACGCATTTTATATCAAACACCCTACAAGGGTGGGCTTGCAAGCCCACCGGGACCTTGGATATCATAGCGTCGTCTACGGGTTTGTCCTTCTGGGAAAGACCGATAACTCTGTTTCGTTCGTCCTGAGCCTGTCGAAGGACAATACCGCTTCATCTCCACGATGCTTCGACAAGCTCAGCATGAACGGCATTCATCCCTGTACACTTCAACAAAAGCTTTCCCAAGAAAAGCATACCGACACTCCTCACTCCTCACTCATTGGTTTGTCCCCGCGGGGGAAACGTTGCCGGCAGGGTAGGCATGAAATGCCCACCATACGATTTTATGGGATTACGGGGTGTTGATGAGCCTTCGTGCCCATTTGTAGTGTTTGGCGTAAAAGGGGGTATCAAGGCTTGTGATGACGACTGCTTTGCCTGCCGAGCTTGCGTGGATGAAACGGTTGTTTCCCAGGTAGATACCCACGTGGTTGATGCCTTTTTGCTCTTTTGAGGTGTCAAAAAAGAGCAGGTCCCCCATCTGCAGTGCCTCTTTTCCGACATATTCTCCCTTTTGCGCCTGCGCTTTGGAGACCCTGGGGATCTCTATGCCCAGTTTCTGGAAGATGGCATGGGTGAAGCCCGAGCAGTCATAGGTGAGTGGTCCCTCAGCGCCCCATACGTACTTTTTGTCCAGCTCCTCTTTCGCCAGGTCACAGACAAGCTGCTGTGTGCCGGTTGGATGGGTATAAAGGTTTTGATCTCCCCGCTGCTCGGCAAATATCTTCTCAAGCTCCCTTTCGAGATCCTCCTGAAGCCTCTGCGCCTCCTGTGCCCTGTCATCTCTCTTTACCGTTATCATTTCACTCTCTTTATAGTGCACCGGAAAAGGTTTGAGGGGTGCATCGGGTTCTGCCTTGAGGGAGATGTTTGCTCTGAGCCTCTTTTCAAGGATACCTTCCAGGCTCTCTATCTGCCTGCGGGTGGTATCGAGCTCTTTTTGTAGTGCTTTTTCCCTGCTCTCTGTTTTTGCCGCCAGCGACCGGTCGGATGCCTCCATGCCGTCGATACGTTTATGCAGGTGCGCTATATAGAGGAGTTCTCCCGCAAGAGTCAGAGAGAGGAGGAGACAGGGCAGGGAGCACCTGGATATGCGGATCTCTTTTGTGCTCATCGGGTGCTTCTCCTTTTTTGTATTTTCATTTTCAAGTAATATAACCATACGTCATCCTCGGGCTCCGACCCGGGGATCCAGAACCGGGAAATCGTTGCGTCTGTCCACGGGTTTGTCCCGCGGAAAAACAGTGTCGGCAGGGTGGGCTTGCTAGCCCACGCTGCAAACCTGTCCGTTTATCCTGCGAATTTTTTGCAACACCGTGTAAATATGTTTGAGAAATATGTTGTTGTCATTGTAAAAAAAACCTGCTTAAAATACAAAATTATGAAAAAAATAATAATTATCAAAAAAATTTTTACGGATATAATTGGGAGTATTTTTCTCCCTTAAAGCGACTGAGATGCCCTAAATACTGGGGTCTCTGCGCTGATGCAGAGATCGCAGGATAAGCGCGTTCAATAAAAGTGAAAATGGTTTCGATTTTCACTTTTAGAATTACTTAAGAATCGATGGGTTAAACTGCGACTTGATTTTGATAAGAAAAATCAAAATCTAATAAATCTTTAAAGGGGTTAAAATGCCACAGGCAAATTTTAATAGAAAATCAAAAGGTGCGTTTACGCTGATCGAGATCATGGTCGTTCTAGTGATCATGGGATTCCTGGTAGCACTCGTTGCACCGAAACTTGCGGGGATCGTTGACAGTGCGGTAGACACGAATTGTGACACGAACCAGGAGAGACTGAGAAAAGTGATTAACACCTATGTACAGCAGAACAATGCACTTCCAAACGGTTTGATGAATATGGTTGTTATCGATGATACTTCTACACGTACAGCAGCGATTCCATCTGTCAGCGACGGGGATAAATCAAACGGGGCGGAGATCCTTTCTGACGAATTTGACGATCGTTTCAAGCCACAGGTTCACTATATCGATCAGGAAGAAGCTGATGAATTGGTCGGAATGGGTATCAAAGGTTTCAAGTATATCGGTGCGGTTGGTACGGGTAATACTCCTTCAACAGATGATATCATCGAAGAGGGTGTAAGCGGTTCTGTGGCAGCCGGTGTACCGGTAATGATGGCAGGTGTCGGTATCGATCAGGCTGGTGCTGCATTGACATGGGCAACAGGAAATACGATTACGATTGCGGGGTCAGGCGTGGTTGAAGACAGTACGACACCAATCGACATCACAGCCGGTACTTCAACCAGTGCGACTGTTGACGGTACATTGACACGTATGGACGAAGGGAAAGCAGTAGGGCGTATCATCATGGGTGTGGCAAACTCCGGTGAGCTTGTACAGTCAGGTATGTTGGATGAGTCCGGTACGTGCCCGGGTCAGTTGCAGCACGCAGATCAGTTCTCATGGGGTAACTATATGGTTGTCGTTCCGCGTCTTAGTGCGACAATGGTACGTCTGACAGATACAACAACATTTGCAAACGGTCTTGCAAACGGACGTCTCCATGCAGTGGCACTCGGTGTAGATAGCGGTGAAGATGCGACTGGTAATACGATCGTAGGGCGTACGCCTGGAACAGGTTATCAGTACTTTGCAGCTCAGGAAGTGAAAGACTTTACGACAAGTTGTCCTGAAGGCCATACTTGGGGAGCAAACGCGGACGCTTACGCGATCAAGCTAGATTAAGAGGAGAGGGCAAAGGCTACTTGCCGCCTCCCGTGTGATGCAAGGAAGGGAGCGATCCCTTCCTTCCTGTTTATTATACCAGGTAAGACCATACAAGCATTCAGCGAAGAGGTTTTGTATGATCTTATATGGAAAGAGGTTTTATGAAAAGAATCAAAAGAGTTTCACTCCTTACCGCAGTGGTGCTGGTTATGGCAGTCACGCTTTACGGTACACAGCGCTACAGTACCTACGAAGCCGAGCAGGAAGAGGTGCGTAAGTTCCAGCAGCTCGCATTTAAAGGCTACAGCGCCATTAACACCGGAAGAGACGAGGAGGCACTGAAACAGTATGAAGCAGCCGTTGCCATTTATGACAAAGATGATGCTTCACTGAGCGACCTGGCAACGCTATACCGGAAAAAAGGTCGCATCAAAGAGGCAAGAGCACTGTATGAGAAGGCGTATAAAGTGGAACAAGATAAGTATAAACACCTCTATAATGCTGCACTGTGTGACTATCTGCTGGAAGACTACGACAGTGCCGTGAAAAAAGTGATGGAGTTGATGCATCAGGACAAAAAGCGGTCAAAATACTACCGCCTGCTGGCGATCAGCCACTTCGCCAACGGGGAGAGAGAGAAGGCGATGGGAGCGTATGCGGTGCTGATGCAGCGCAAAAGCTACCAGAATGATGAGCTACTGAAAAAAGTGAAATCGGCCTACGACGCATTGGAGGTCAAACCTGAGCCTGAGGAGCTCCGTTTTGCCTATGAGGATACCGATGCGGTTGAGGAGCTGGAGGATCTGATGCAGCGTTACGTCGAAGAGGGGTATGATATCAAGGCGCTGCGGACCGCTCAGAAGATCCTGGGGATAGAGGAAGAGCACAACGGAGCGCACAAGATGGCCGCAGAGCTCTTCTACAGGCACGATGTGATGGATGAAGCAGGCCGGCATGCCGAAGCCGTAAGTGTGCATGATGCCAGAAGTCTCGAGATGCTTGGTGGTATACAGCAGCGTATCGGCGAACATGAAAAGGCGCTGGAGTCGTACGAGCGCTCCTATGCGATGCAGCCCAAAACAGAGCTGCTGCGCGCCATGGCGGTCTGCGCGTTCCATGCCAAGCGTACGAAGGAAATGGCGGAGTACCTGGAGCGTCTGGGCGAGTTTGACCCTCAGCTTGCCCACCGTGTCGTCTATGCGCTCGAGACCAAGAGCGGCGTCACGCATACCACATGGGAGAAGCTGGAGTACCTGATCAAGGATGACCTGCTGGGGCTCTACTGCGATCTAAGGGGATGCCATGACGCTTGATCGCTTCATCAAGCTTCTGAAGCTCTCGATACTCGGTGTCTTTTTGATGGCGGAGGTCTATGTCGTCTACCGCTGGTATGATGCGCGCTATGCGAAGAGTGCTTCGGCATCGAAGCACTACAAGCTGACGATAGAGGGGGCCATCACGGTCGAGATGTCGCAGAGGATCATGAAGAAGATCGAAGCGCTGATGCGAAAAGGGGAGATCGATTCGCTTCTGCTGGTCTTCGATACCCCGGGCGGTTCGCCTGTGGCAAGTGACAACCTCTACTACTTCTTCAAAGGGCTGCAGGAGAGGATACCTGTGACCTACTATGTCAACTCGTCCGCGGCGAGCGGCGGCTACTATATCGCATCGGGCGCAGAGAAACTCTACGCCAATGCCAATGCCATTGTCGGATCGGTAGGGGTGATCATGCAGGGGATCAATGTCAGCGAACTGGCAGAAAAGTGGGGGATCAGGGACGAGACCCTCACCGCGGGCGCCTATAAGCAGATGATCTCCCCGCTCAAACCGACAAGCGAAGAGAGCATCGCCTACTTCAAGGAGAATATCCTCGGGCCGACCTACGCGAACTTTAGCAGCATCGTCGCGCTTGAACGCAATATCACCAAAGGGGAAGAGGACAGCTACTTCCAGGGGCGTGTCTTCATCGCAGGCGATCCGCGCATAAGGGGGAAACTGGTCGATGAGATCATCAGCTATCCCGAGATCGTGGCGCTGGAAAAAGCACGGCACAATACCGATACGCTCAGGGAGCTTGAGTACAAAGAGAAGTACGGTTCATGGCTGCAGATGGGCGCGGAGGCGCTTTTCAAAGTCGCAGAGGAGAGGATGGGGGCATCTATCAGGTAAGAGGGAGAATAGTAAATAGTGAATAGTGAATAGTGATGTGAGTAAAATTTTCTCACAAATTGTACGTTCAGATCCAAATTAGCAAAGAGTGCGATCAGTCGCACAAGAGCCGTCCGCTGAGGACGTTAGCGTGGGTCTGGACTTTGTTCAGATTCAAATTAGCCAAAAGAGTGCGATCAGTCGCACAAGAGCCGTCCGCTGAGGAC
>DSDW01000131.1 GCA_011048515.1 Campylobacterota bacterium
AGCCCAACCATATCATAGGCATCTTGTACTGTTGCAGGAGTAAGAATTTTTAGCCCTGGGATATGGGCATACCATCCTTCCAGAGAACGTGAATGTTGAGCACCCAATTGTTTGCCTCCGCCGGTTGCCATACGGATCACAAGCGGAATATTAAACTGTCCTCCTGACATATGCAGCATCGTTGCAGCATTGTTTACGATCTGATCAAGTGCTAAAAAACTGAAATTCACCGTCATGATCTCGACAATTGGCCGCATACCGTTCAATGCAGCACCGATACCCGCACCGGTAAAAGCGGATTCGCTCAGCGGAGTATCAATGATCCGCTCGCTTCCAAATTGCTCCAAAAGCCCCATGCTTACCGCGTAGCTGCCGCCATACCGTCCGACATCCTCTCCCATCAGAAAGACGCGTTCGTCACTCTCCATTGCTTCACGGATCGCCGCGCGTACCGCTTCGCGGTAAGTTATTGTCTCGCTCATTATTTTACCTCTGCAGAATATACGAATTTTTCCAGATCGAAAAGCGGTTCAAGTGTACCGTTTTGAGCAAACTCCACTGCTTCATCTATGACCGAGCCAATCTCTTTTTCAATCTCATCGACATCCAGTTTTGACCACAGATCTATATCCTCAAGTTTCTTTTTCAGCACCAGCAAAGGGTCTTTTTCCTTCCATTGTTCTACTTCTGCTTTATCACGGTAAAGTTCGGCATCAAACATTGAGTGGGCACGAAAACGATACGTCAAACACTCTAAAAATACAGGACCGCTGCCATCTTTGATCTGCGCGATAGAATCTTTGGCAGCCTTTGCTACGGCAAACACATCCATCCCGTCCACCTGATCGGAAATTATCTTATAAACGGAAGCTTTTTTTGATAGATTCTGTTCTGAATGCGAGTGTTCCAGAGAAGTTCCCATCGCATAACGGTTGTTTTCACATATAAAAAGTATCGGCAGATGCCACAAGGCTGCCAGATTGAGTGATTCATGAAATGCCCCTTCTGCTACGGCGCCGTCGCCAAAAAAACAGATGGTTACACGGTTGTGTTTCATCATCTTGTCTGCAAGCGCCATACCTATTGCAAGCGGCAGCCCGCCTCCTACAATGGCGCTGCCCCCATAAAAACGAGTTGCTTTGTCAAAAAGGTGCATAGACCCCCCGCGTCCATGCGAACACCCTTCTGCTTTACCAAGCAGCTCAGCCATAATAGCCTTGGCCGTGATCCCTCGCGCAAGGGCTTGTCCGTGATCCCGGTAAGTCGCCAGTATCGTATCATCAGAAGTTGCCGCATCCATCACCCCCACTGCTATCGCCTCCTGGCCGTTATAAAGATGCAAAAACCCTCTGATCTGTTCATGGCTATAGAGCTCTACACACTTTTCTTCAAATCTACGAATAAGCAGCATCTCACGATAGTAATCTCTGGCTATCTCAATATCTATTTTCATTGTTGTGCTCCTTGATCTTCCAGTGTAGAGATATCACCTTCAGGCAAACCCATCTCTCGAGCTTTCAGAAGCCTGCGCATGATCTTTCCGCTTCTGGTTTTGGGAAGATTGGCTTCAAACTCAATCTCTTTAGGCGCTACTGCAACACCTAATTTTTTTCGTCCAAAACCTATCAGTTCCCTCTTTAGCTCCTCGCCAGGTTCATAACCGACCTTTAGTGATACAAAGGCTTTTACCAACTCTCCTACAATAGGGTCAGGCTTGCCTATCACTCCCGCTTCGGCTACGGCGGGGTGTTCCATAAGTGTACTTTCAACCTCAAATGGACCTACCATATGACCTGAAGTCTTGATGATATCATCAGCACGCCCGATAAACCAAAAATAGCCATATTCATCCTTATAGGCCAAATCCCCGGTGAGATACCATCCATTTAAAAAACTCTTTGCATAGCGCTCATCTTCGTGTAAATATCCACGGAACATAGACGGCCATCCCGGTTTGATGGCAAGTTCACCTTTCTGGCCTGTTTTTGCCATCTCAAAAACACCGCTGTTGCTGTCATGATCGATGATAGCTGCTTCAACACCCAGGAGCGGACGCCCCATAGAACCCGGCTGAATAGGTTGGGATATTAGATTGGCTATCATGATGCCGCCGGTTTCAGTCTGCCACCAGTTATCATGTATTGGCAGCTTTAATTTTTCCATTCCCCAGATAACAGCTTCGGGGTTGAGAGGTTCCCCGACACTTTGTATCAGTCTCAAACGTGAGATATCATACTCTTTTAGCGGATTGAGATCCAATCGCATAAGCCGCCTTATAGCTGTTGGAGCCGTATACCAAACAGTTACTTTTTCGTTTTGCAGTATCTCATACCACCTCGTGGCATCAAATTCTGCCTCATCGACGATATTGGTGATGCCATGAAGCCAAGGAGCAATGATCCCATAAGAAGTACCGGTCACCCACCCGGGATCGGCCGTACACCAGTAGATATCATCAGGGTGCATATCCAAAACGTATTTTCCGCTCATCCAATGCATATAGATGGCTTTATGGACATGCACAACACCCTTTGGCATACCAGTAGTACCGCTGGTAAAGTGAAGGATAGACATATCTTCCGGGTCGGTAGGTGGGATCTCAAACAGATCGGAGGCTTGTGCCATCAGAGCGCTCAAAGAACGTATCTTGTCGCTTTCATCCTCTATGGCGTCTATCAGTATAACCGTTTGAAGTTGGGGGAGCTGATCCAGCAACGGGCGTACTTTTTTTTCAAAAACAGATTTGGTTGTCAAAAGTGCTTTTGCATCACCCTTTTTCATCCGCTGCAAGATGGGTTCTGGTCCGAATTGTGCAAAAAGCGGACACAGCACACTACGATTTTTAAAAACACCGATAGCTGCGATATAAAATTCCGGAAGACGTGTCGTAAGGGTAAACACACGGTCATCTTTGCCCAACCCCAGAGACTGGAGCACATTGGCAAATCTGGCACTCTCCTGCTTCATCTGGGCAAAGGTGTATTCCCGCCTTTCTCCATTGATTCCCAGCCACACCAATGCGGTTTTTCCTGACAAAGCTCCATTGGCGTGACGATCTATCGCTTCATGGGCGATATTGAGCCCGCCTAAGGGCAATCCTTGAAATTGTAAAGCGACATCTTCCCAACTAAAAGAACTATACTCTTTTTCGTAGTCCTTCAAATTTGGACGAACTGAAAAGTTCTCGGGCGCTTTTTTGATCCACTCTGTTTTCATTGATAGCCTTTGAGAAATCATTTCCGGATATGGCCAGCTTTGCTGATCATACCTAAGCATTCTATAACAAAACAATATATTTCAAAATCATCACAATAAATTGATTGTAACAAAAAAAGATGATTCGCGCAAAAAAAATATCAAAAATCAGACATAGTGCGAAGAGTTGATCATGGAGATCTCCCAGCATTTTTGGAGGTTCTCCTCTATAATTTCGACAATGTATCTGTCAAGTTCCCCCAGCCCTGCTTTCTTCTTCAGGATCTCCAAAATCTGATTGGGGTGCATCCCCTCCCGGTAGGGTCTGTTCTGTGCAAGAGCCTGGAAAATATCAGCCACTGCCAGGACCATCACGGGAAGTGAAATATCATCCTTATGGTATGGATAGCCCGTCCCTTTCAGATTTTCATGATGCTGCGCAGCCCAGTTTGCGATATCCTCCAGCCCATCAATTTTCGACAAGATTTTATAGGTTTCATAAGGGTGGCGCTTGATGATATTCAACTCGTTGTCGCTGAGCGGTATTTCCCTGTCAATAATCTCATCCGGTATTTTCAGCTTGCCCAGGTCATGAAGCAATCCCGCAATCCGGATCTTCTCGCACGTTTCAGCGTCCAATCCCGCCTTTTGGGCAATATATCTTGAAAGCCCCGCGACATCATACAGATGATCTGCGGTATGGGGGCTTCTTGCATCAACAAAAACAGCAAAAAGCTGAACAATATCGGCGATCGATCCAAGCGATATCTCCATCTTGCCAATCTCTTGCAGATAGTTTTCAAAATAGCTCTGCAGATTCTCCTCATCCAACGTAAACCAAAACGATTCTTTGGCCGAAACTTTCTGAAAAGCTTCTACCAGTTCCGGATCGAAAAATGTCAGCTTGAGAGCCCCAACTTCATCCTTGATCTGCTCCGCAATAGTGATGATCGACTGCGCTTTTTCTTCTATATGCTGTGCGATCAACGCATCGATTCTGTCTGTCAGAAATATCAAGTTTGCCAGTTTGGCCGTCCTTGCATCGATATCAATTTGGGTTAGCATCTCAAAATGCGTATGATGATAAAGCACCATATCGCTCAAGTGCTTCAGCTTCGGGATAGCCTTCAGCAGATGATATCCCCTGATGCAATGCGCTTCGGCACCCTCCCAGTCAAGCGTCGATACCAGTTTTTCATGTATCCTGGACGAGGGAACGCCGCAGTCATGGAGGAGCGATAGGTGGAACAGGTCTATGAGATCACTATCGGAAGCATTGAGCTCCCTTGCCGTTTCAAGCGCCATGTATGCTACACGCTTGCCATGGTGTATATCATCTATCCCGACACAGTCCAATGCGCTAGAAAGCGCATAAATGAGTTGATGCATATTCACCATTACTTCACCCCTTTTTGTCGGTAATGATTGACTGAATGTCAGCCGTCATAAAACTTTTACATTCATCTTATATAGTAGTTGGTTCAAACTTAAAAAAGAATATCCCCGGTTAAATTTAAAGAATTGATTGTTGGTTTAAATGGGTATTTCAAGGTTGACTATTTCGTTTTATTAACATATACTATCCAAAAGAACGAAAGAGACGTTTTGGAAAGTTCGGTACGGATCACGCTGATACATACATCACCATTTTATGGACTGACTGCGCTCGTACTACTCGGCTTTGGATCGTACAGAACTTTTTTGTGGTACGGGGATGGTATTTCTACCTTAGAGAGATGCTGGAAAAATGCGGTCGAACCACTTGAAAAGCAAATAAGCAAAAGGAAGACATCATGAAACACTACCAAAATATTCTCTATCTAATGAATCCCTCTGCTGAAGGGACCTACGGGCTAAAGCAGGCGCTCAGCATGGCACGCAACAGCAGCGCCCCCTTGCACCTGCTGATGCTCTACCCCGCACTCCCCAAAGAGTTGCAGGCACAGCAGGAAGCATTTGAGGCTTTTTTGTCGGAACGCATGGAGGCTTCTTTGAAAAACGCACAAAAGGCGCTCGGGGGAGAGGTAGTTGAACCGACCCGCGAAGTGATGATGGCTGACTCCTCACCCGTCGTAACGATCACACGCTATGTGCTTCGACACGAATATGACCTACTCGTCAAAGAAGCCGAAGATACAGGCGGCGAGAGCGGCTTTAAAGCACTTGATATGAGCCTGCTTCGAAAATGCCCGAGCGCCCTCTATCTTGCACGGCCCATTTCCCATCCGAGAGAAAAGATCCGTGTGGCGGTGGCGGTCGATCCCATCACGGAGAGCGAGGATGCGCGTGATCTGAACATCCGGCTACTACAGGATTCACGAAGTATGGCCGACAGCTGCAGCGGGACACTCGATATTGTCTCTTGCTGGGAGTACCCCTACGAAGAGTATCTTCGCCACAACCCTTGGCTGAAAGTAACAGAAAAAGAGCTTTCCGATGCAGTGACAAATATCGAGAACGAACACCGCACTGCACTCGATGTACTGATTGCCGATGCAGATATCAAAGGTAAAAAGCGTGTTCACCACCTGCGGGGAGAAGCGGCAGAGCTTCTTGACAAATTTGTCCGTGATGAAAAGGTGGATATCATGGTGATGGGTACCGTCGCGCGCACCGGAATCGCCGGATTTGTTATCGGCAATACCGCTGAGAACGTCTTCGAAAAACTGAACTGCTCGCTGCTGGCACTTAAGCCTGCCGGATATGTCTCTCCGATCAAGGCATATGACTGATTTCTGTCGTTGCGGATTCGAAACTTATATACAAAAGGAATAGCTTGAAAAAACACTATTTGATCATCGCTGCTTTGATCCTGTTATTGAACGGATGCAACAAAATTACGAAAAAAAACTACGACAAGATTGAAAATGGAATGTCCTATGAGGAAGTTGTCAAACTGCTTGGTGAGCCAGAAGGGTGTGCAGAAACACTTGGATTCAGTAACTGCGAATGGAAAAACAAGGATGCCAGGATCATGATCACCTTTATTTCAAACAAGGCGACGATCAAAATCGCAGAAGGCCTCAAATAAGACCTTCTGAAGCTTTGTAAAATCAACCCTCTTTTACGAACAGCAGTTGCCGGAGACGGATGGACAGCAACTCTCATTACTCCCTTTTGGCGTACAGGAAGGTGCCTCAGC
>DSDW01000132.1 GCA_011048515.1 Campylobacterota bacterium
GACAAGTCCTGCAATGTCTACAAAATCCAGTGTAGAGTGCTGGATGCGCTCCGGGTTGACGATCTTTGCCAGTTCATCAAGTCTCTTGTCGGGTACGGGAACGACTGCCTTGTTGGGTTCGATCGTACAGAAAGGGTAGTTCGCGCTCTCTGCATTCTGTGCTTTTGTCAGTGCGTTAAAAGTGGTGGATTTTCCGACATTCGGTAATCCTACAAGTCCTATGCCTAGTCCCATGATGTTCCTTATATTACTATGATTTCTTGGTTGTGATTTTAGCTAAAAATTGGTGAAGAGGGGGTTAGTTGCCAATGAAGTATGATTTGGAGGCAGGCAGAGGCATACATCCATCGCGGTTTAGAGAAGATCACCCTGGAGATAGAGCCTCATCGCGATGATCAGTCTGTTCAGTTTTTCAGGGAATACCTCTTTGAACTCATCGATACGGTGTTCGGTACCGTAGATAAAGAACTTCTTCATCCTGGCGACAGCCTCCTCCATCTCATAGGCACCCAGCGAATGAAGTTTGGAGCCGAGCTTTACGCAGTGAAGTTTGATCTTGTCATACTCTCTCTTCTCGATCCACTGCGGCATCTGCTTGCCGAGCGTACCATAGAGCGCGATAAACTCCCTGAGCATCTGTTTGTAGAGCACTTCATCCCCCTCGTGCATCGCGATGCCGGCCTCTACATCCAGGCCTTTCATCTTGAGCGCAGAAAGTGTGGAGACAGGTCTTTGGATATGGCTCAAATAGGTATTGAATACCGTATAGAGCCGGCCGCTGTTCAAGGGTTTTGTCATATGCCCATTTGCCCCAAGCGCATACATCCGTTCGATCTCCTTGCCCAAGGCAAATGCGGTGAATGTGATGATAGGCAGCTTGTCAAAACGGTGATCGGCACGGATCTTTTCGGTACAGTCATAGCCATCCATCACCGGCATATTGATATCCATCATTACCAGGTCAAACTCTCTGTCGGGAGTATAGAGATACTCCAGGGCTTCCCGACCATTATTGGCTATCGTCAGGAGGATACCGGATTTTTGCAGTATGCTCTGGAATATCTTTTGGTTGATCTTGTTATCCTCTACGATCAGCAGTCTGGCCCCTTTGAAATTATAGAAGTCATCTACGCTGACATCGGGCGTTTCCTCAAAAGGTTTCCTGGTAGTGTAGGGGAGGGTTCTTTCGGTGAGGAGCAGAGCTGGCCGAGGAGTTTCTATGGAAGTTTCTACGTTTACAGAAGGAGCGGTGCCGCTTTTCTCTTCGTCTCTCCTGATCGGGGAGGGCGGCGTTGCTTCCCGCTTATTTTTTCTGGAATGGCAGAAATAGATCGCCGACAGCAGCAGTAAAAGAGAAATAACGATAAGGAGAGCAATTAAAGATACTGTATCTGATGCGGCCATCAAATCCCCTTCTATATATTCAGATAGGCTATTATGATTCGGTGTGAAGCGATCCTTTTCCCTATCTATTATATACCACAGGGACTTATGCCTCTCTTGAAAAACCTTGCAGTGACCGTATCCATCGTTTCTATATGTGTGACGAGCCAGCGGGGCAGTACTTCGATCAGATAGATCTTAAGAGGTTTCGGCTCTCTTGTCTCTCTCCATGTCTAAAGCAGGGCACGGATCTCCCCAAGTACCCTGTCATGCTCCGCTTTATGCATCGCATAGGGAGGGAAACCGCTTTCTCTCATCTTCGCTTCCTCCCCTTCAAAATGCGAGAGGGTATGGGTGTACCACGCTTCGAAAAGCGTATCCATCTTGAGGGCATTCTCTTGGGTAGGCTCGCTCTCATAGGTCAAAAGTGCCTCAAAGAGAGCATTGATGCAATGCGCTTCCTCCTGGTGTACTTCGTTCATAAATTCCATCTCTACGAGGGGAAGTGCATCAATATCCAGAAGCATTTTTACGCTTTTGCCAGTTTTTCAAGAAGTTTTACCATCATACGCACGCCTGCACCGCTTGCCCCATGCGGGTTTTCTCCCCACGTATGTTCGACAAAGGCCGGGCCTGCGATATCGATGTGCGCCCACTTCTCCTTGTGTTCCTCATCGATGAATTCCGAGAGGAACTGTCCCGCAGTGATCGCACCGCCGTATCTTGTGTTGGAGATGTTGCAGATATCGGCGATCTCTGATTTGAGTGTCTTTTTGAGGTAGCGGTTGAAGTCGAGCTTGGTCGCAAATTCACCCGAGCTTTTCGCAGCCTCCAGGACCATCTCTTTTGGCAGGTCGCTATTTCCCATCACCCCTGAGGTATAGTTGCCGACACCGACCACGCAGGCACCGGTCAGCGTAGCGAAGTCAAAGATATAGTCGGCTTTGACCTCCTGCTGCGCATAGCAAAGCGTGTCAGCGAGAACAAGCCTTCCCTCAGCGTCGGTATTGCGTACCTCGATCGTCTTGCCGTTCTTTGCCGTGAGTACATCATCAGGCTTATAGGCATCCCCGCCGATCATATTTTCTACCGCACCGACAAAACCGTGTACTTCGACATCGAGATTGAGCTCGGATACCGCTTTCATGATACCGAGTACGGCAGAGCCGCCGCTTTTGTCTGATTTCATCGTCACCATATAGTCAGCCGGTTTGAGGCTGAGCCCGCCCGAGTCATAGGTCAGCCCTTTCCCTACGAGGGTAATGACCGCCCTGGGATTTTTGGGTTTGTGCGAGAGATGGATGACGCGCGGTCTGTGGCGGCTTGCTCTGGCTACGGCAAGCAGTGTCTCCATCTTCTCTTTTTTCATCTCTTTGGTTTTCAGGATAGAGATATCCATGTCGTTGTCTTTTGCCAATGCAATAGCGATATCCGCCATCACCGCAGGGTAACAGTCATCGGGGGTGGTGTTGACGATATCCCTGGTGAAGTTGGTGGCATTGGCAAGGATCTCTGCTTCGTGTACCGCTTTGATCGCCAGCTCGGCATCAAGCTGGTGCTCATTGTAGCTCTCCAGTGAGATCTCTACATTTTTGATCGCAGATTTCTGTTTGTCGCTTTTGTATCGGTTGAAACTGTAGCTTCCCAGTACGATCCCCTCGACCATTGCCTGCAGAGATGCGGTTGAAGCCTCCTCCAGATAGGTAGCGACTTTGAGGGATTTGTAGCTTTTGTTGCCGATCAGCGAACGCAGTGCCGCAGCGACTGCCGGCCTGACGGATTCTGGCGCAAGAGACTCCGCCCCTGCATAGAGCCTGTCTTTTTCCACAAGAAGGCACAGCTCATCCTGGCCGCCTTTGAAGCCCGCTTTTTCAAGCAGTTTCGCATCCTCTACGAAGTGATGTTTAAGGTTCTTCCCTGCAACGATAATGAGTTCCAAGTCTGTGTTGATCTCTTTGATCCTGTCTGTTGTGATATTGAAATGCATCTGCTGTCCTATATTCTGTCTTTTAAAATTTCCTGGACCTGAATCATATCCTTGTCTCCGCGTCCCGAGAGGTTGACCAGGATGATCTTCCCTCTGATCTCTTCGGGGTCAAACTTTTTGAGGTAGGCGATCGCATGGGAACTTTCAAGCGCAGGGATGATCCCCTCTGCACGTGAGAGCCATACAAACGCATCGATCGCCTCCTCATCCGTGATGTGGTCATACTTGACGATACCGGCATCTTTGAGATAGGCGTGTTCGGGTCCGATACCCGGATAGTCCAGGCCTGCCGAGATGGAGTGGGCCTCCTGGACCTGTCCGTCCTCATCCTGGAGGAGGTAACTGAGCTGTCCGTGAAGGATGCCGGGGGCTCCTTTCTCAAGCGAACATCCGTGTTTGCACTCCAGGCCTTCCCCGCCCGCTTCGATACCGATGCACTCTACGCCTTTATCCTGGAGGAAGTGGTTGAAGATACCCAGGGCATTGGAGCCTCCGCCGATACAGGCGATCACCTTGTCGGGGAGCACCCCCTCCGCGGTCTGGATCTGGGATCTCGCTTCCCAGCCGATGACAGACTGGATATCGCGCACCATCATAGGGTAGGGGTGAGGGCCGGCGACTGTCCCGATCAGGTAGTAGGTGTCGCGCGCATTGGTCACCCAGTGGCGGATCGCATCGTTCATCGCATCTTTGAGCGTACGGCTGCCTGACTCTACGGCATGTACCTTGGCGCCGAGGAGTTTCATCCTGAAGACGTTCAGCTCCTGGCGTGCCACATCTTTGGCACCCATGAATACTTCACACTCAAGGCCGAAAAGCGCCGCTACGGTCGCCGTGGCAACACCATGCTGCCCTGCGCCCGTTTCTGCAATGATCTTTTTCTTTCCCAGTCTTTTGGCAAGTACCGCCTGGGCGATACAGTGGTTGATCTTGTGTGCACCGGTATGGTTGAGATCTTCGCGCTTGAGATAGACCCTGGCGCCGATCTCCTCCGAGATATTTGCCGCAAAGTAGAGCGAAGAGGGGCGTCCTACATAGTTCTTGTAGTAGTAGTCCACCTCTTCCCAGAACCCTTTGTCAAAGCGTACGGCTTCGTAGTCGAGTCTCAGCTGTTCGAGTGCCGGCATCAGTGTTTCGGGTACATATCTGCCCCCGAACTTGCCAAAGTGTCCAAGTTCATCAGGATCGTGCGGACTAGGTTTGGGAATATAGATATCTGAATAGTTTTTCATGCGTGTTACTCTTATGATTTAGTTAGGTGATTATATCCTATGAGAGTTTAGGGAGGGGTAAACAATCTTCCGCTTACCCCGCTGTTTGTGCAAAATCAGTCTATTTGCAGTACGGAGTATACTTCGCTGCTGAAGCCTTCGCGCCCATTGAGGAAGGAAAGTTCCATAATGAAGCAGGCTTCTACGCAGTGGGCACCGACTTTGTTGATAAGGTTGGCTGCCGCTTTCGCCGTACCGCCGGTCGCAATGAGATCGTCGATCAGGAGCACTTTGGCTCCTTTCTCTTCACCGAACGCATCGATATGTATCTCTACTTCGTCAAAACCGTATTCCAGAGAGTACTTTTCTGCCACAGTGGTATAGGGGAGTTTTCCCTGTTTGCGTACAGGTACGAAACCGATCCCCAGCCTGTCAGCGAGTATCGAACCGAAGATAAACCCTCTCGCATCGATCCCGGCGATATAGTCCAGATCATATCCGAGGTAACGGTTGGTGAGGTGGTCCATGAGGACATTCAGGGCTTTTGGATCTCCCAGCAGGGTAGTGATATCTTTGAAAATGATACCCGGTTTGGGGAAGTCGGGAATATCCCTGATACTATTTAATATAATTTCTTTCTCTTCGCTTGATAGTGGCATGGCAGTTCCTCTGAATTATAGTAGCGGATATTCTAGCATAGGTTATGTAAATGTTATGAAGTGAAGCACTTTACGATAGGTCTGAATGCATCTCTTTGCAATTGTGCTACTGCTGCTTTACCCAACATCATATGAACTCAGGCTTTTTCTTCAGATGCGTAACGTTTGAGTTGAGAAATATTTGTGCAGTAGTGTCAAATATTGCTCTCCAAAGTTTTGTTGGACTTTTAATACACTTCTTTTCTGTGTGCTATTCTAATCACAGTAATAACTAAAATATCATTTTCTTTTAAATAAACGATTCTATAGTCACCTGCTCTTTTTCGAAACTTTCCCTTATGTTTGCCTTGAAGGGCTTTGTCTGCTGCAAACAACCCCTTTTCTAAGTCTTGTATCTTTGAATAAATAAGCTTTTGATTTTCAGAATCTATCTTTTCCAATTCTTTGAATGCGGCTTTTGGAATAATGATTTTGAACATTAACTAAGACCGAGTTTTTGTGCTACTTCTTCAAGGGAATAAACTTCAGTCTTTCCAGCTTTTAGCTCATCTATTCTTTTGTCTGAAATCATTTCATCTAAAGTGTCAAAGTAAGAACTTACTGCTTTTTCAATAATATAAGTTCTTGAACGCTCCAGCTCATGAGCATAAGTATCTAACTCTGTTAATAGGGTTTCATCCATGCGGATATTAATTGCTTTTTTCATATTGTATCCTTTTGTATATACATTATACTACAATGCTTGGACAAAATCAAGTAGTAGTGTCTAAGGATTGAAATGAGTAATCAAAAAGCCGTCCACGGGTTTTTGATTAGTCTACTCTGGTTTGTTATATTCTTTGTCATATTGAAGAAAGCAAGCTTTTTCTAACAACATTAATATTTTTAGAGCAGTTTGGAATCACATACTCAATGTTTATCTCAATTAATCTTTCAATATCAAATGTATCAAAATAATCAAGATATCCCGAAATGATGTTCATATCATCAAC
>DSDW01000068.1 GCA_011048515.1 Campylobacterota bacterium
CTCTATAAGGTCGCCGAGTCTAAAAAAACCCAAATTTTCCAAACGACGATAGGCAAACTGGCACTCAGCACCAGAGAGGATCCAAGATACCAGAGAATCACACTGGAAACGGCAGAAAACAAAGCCTGGTTCAAAGCATGGACCCGTAAGCTATGGGACAGGGAGATCACAAAAAGAGAGTTCATAGCAGAAGGACTCAAACAGTATCCCGAACGTCGATATGAATTTGAATTTATCGCTGAGGGTCTCAATCTTCAGCAGTAGCCTCATCCGCATAGGTGATCGGGTCTTTGACCCCTGCCTGTGCAAATCCCCGCAACCTTAACCTGCAGCTGTCACATACCCCGCATGCCACATCTTCGTTTTGGTAGCAGCTCCATGTATATTCTAACGGAACATTGCGTTTAAGTGCCTCTGCAACGATCTGGGCCTTGCTCATTGCCACCAGTGGCATTCTGATCTGAAGGTTGGTTTCATCTTTTGTACCCAAATTGATCGCGCGTTCCATCTGCCTGATATAGCTTTCACGGCAATCGGGATATCCCGAACTGTCCTCTTCGACCACGCCGATAAAGAGAGCCTCGGCAGCATGTTTTTCCGCAACCGCTGCAGCAATGGAGAGAAAAATACCGTTTCTGAACGGGACATAGGTCACAGGCACCCCCTCTTCCAGCCCTCCTGTGGGTACCTCTATACGCTTATCAGTGAGCGCTGAAGCACCGATCTGTTCAAAAAAATCCAGATCAAGCTCGTAAGACTCCACTGCTTCCAGAATCTCTGCGATCTTCCGGAAAGACTCCAGTTCCTTTTTCTGGGTACGTTGTCCGTAGTTAAAGTGCAATGCGATGATCTCATACCCTTCATCTTTGGCGATCTTTGCACTGAGTGCACTGTCCATACCGCCGGAGATAATACATACTGCTATAGGGGTCATCCTCATATCTTTCCTTCTCGCTAAACATACGAGTATTTTACCAATATTTGGGTAAACTTCGGGCATGATAGAACTAGACAATCAAACAGAACTGAATGTGGATACAGAGGCACTGGAGAAGATCGCTGCACTGCTTACCGATACTCCCGTAGAACTCATCATTACAGACAATGAGACGATCCGGGAACTCAATGCCCGCTACAGAGAAAAAGACAAACCGACAGATGTCCTGAGTTTTCCTCTGGAGCAGGCGATACCGGGTATGCCTTTGGGGTCGATCGTGATCTCTAAACCTTATGTCAGAGAGAAGGCGGAGGAATTCGGGCATGCACCGGATGATGAGCTTGCACTGCTCTTCATCCACGGTTTACTTCACCTCCTGGGCTATGACCATGAGGTCGATAATGGTGAGATGCGTGCAAAAGAACAGGAGCTCATCGAGCAGTTTCATCTGCCGAAAAGTTTGATCGTAAGAACGACAGAATAAAGGACAGGTACCGTGGAATTTTTGATATTTATTATCGCTATGGGTGCACTGATATGGGGTGCTGACAAGATCGTGGAACAGAGCGAAAAGATCGCGATCCGCCTCAATATCTCTGAGTTTGTGGTCGGGGCAACACTGGTTGCCTTGGGGACAAGCCTTCCCGAGATGGCAGCCAGTATGGCAGCCAGTGCCAACCACCATCCCGAAATTGCCATCTCCAATGTCATCGGTAGCAATATCATCAATATCACCCTTGTTCTGGCGATCATCTTCCTGATCGTCAAAGAATTCAATCCTGACCGTGACTTCTTTGCCAAAGACAGCATCTGGGCCCTGCTGCCCATCATGATCTTTCTGCTTATGTCCGTGGACGGTGTCATCTCACGTTTTGATGCGGCACTGCTTCTGCTCCTCATGGTCTCTTATGTGATGTTTCTCCTCCAGGATGCCAAAGGCATCGGGAGCGAAGAGGTGGATGAACTGGCAAGGGAAGAGTTCAGATGGCTCTCTACAATCGCATGGCTGGCAGCAGGCTTTATACTTGTTGTCACAGGCGCGCACTTTGCCGTAGACAGCGCTTCGAGTATCGCAGAAGGGTTTGGCGTGAGCGAATGGGTGATCGGTATCGTGATGATCTCGTTTGGTACTTCTCTCCCAGAACTCGTCGTCTCTGTCTCTGCAGCAATGAAAAACAAAGTGGAGATGGCGATCGGTAACATTATCGGATCCAATCTTGCCAATACAAGCGTAGTACTCGGTGCAGCAGCAATGGTACGGCCTATGGATTTCGCGATGGGCAACTATGTCTTTGATATCTCGACGATGGTGGTGGCCACACTGATGCTAGTCTTTATCGCAGCCAACAGGCTCTACAGTAAACCTGCGGGCATCAGCCTCGTGATCGTTCTGGGACTCTTTCTAAACAACACGCTCCAAAGCATCGCCTGATGCTTCTGCTTCTTTCGGCCTTTGAAAAGCCGGAAATAGATCAATATTCTCTTTGTTAATTGTTTGTTAAATATTTGTTAAATATTGTCTGGTATCATAACTATAGAGTTTGAGGTTGAGGCTATTTCCTCCCCCTTTTTCCCCCTTTTTATAGCCTTGGCTCAAACTCAAAAATACTGCGACTTTTCATTCTGCCAATCAAAAACAAACTTTTAAACCAGATAACAAACCATAAGATCAATGTGATAGAATTTATTTCTTCGGATAAACTTACGGAATTGTTTTAATCATCATTGGCAGCGATATGTGCCGTAGAGAAAAGTGGATCTCTTTTCCCTCGAGTCAAGGGGAATTGGGAGACTTATCCATAATGCAATTTGACTTAGCTGTTTGTAAAAGAAGGTAAGATAAGCTCACTGACGCTGTTGCTCGCGAGTTCATTTTCGATCACAATCCTGTTGATGCCAAGCTCCCTGATCGCTTCTTTCCCTGCACTGGTATGGATTTTGACGATGATCTTATGTGTATCCACATACCGCTTCAGTATCTCGCAGACATTGTAAAGCTTTTTGGGATTGTCAATGGCGACAATGATATTTTTGGCATGGGCGATGTTGATGCTTTTGAGTATCTCTTTGCTTGTTGCATTTCCAAACACGATCGGTTCCTTATCTTTTATGGCACGCTGATAGGTCTCGATATTGTTATCTACCGCAACATAGATCTGACCGTTATCCCGCAAGGACTTAGCGATATTCCGTCCAAACTCCCCAAAACCCAAAATCACGGTATGGTCTTTGACACTCATAGACTCCACAGAAAACTCTCCCTCCTGATCTTTTTGCAAGATAAAATCGGTGATCCATGAGAGATTTTTCAAAATGATCGGCGTAAGAATCATCGACAACACGATCGTCGCTATCATCACCTGTCCGTACGGCGGTCCTACAAGTCCGTTGGAGCGTGCCAGCTCCAGAAGCGCCAGAGAGAACTCCCCTACCTGTACCAGGCTCAATGCTGTTTTGATACTCACCCTTTTGCTTTCACTGAAAGAGGTCACTGCAAAGACGATGAGAAACTTCAGTATCATAATTGCTGCCAAGAGCATCAGTGCGATATGAATGTATTGGAAAATGATATCAAACCGTATCTGCATTCCCACAGTGATAAAAAAGACCCCGAGCAGCAAATCTCTAAAGGGGATCAGGTCAGCTTCAGCCTGATGCTTGTATTTGGTCTCGGCGATCAGTGTTCCGGCGATAAATGCGCCAAGTGAATAGGAAAATCCTAAAGCATGCGCAAAATAGGAGGCGCCTATCGCAAGAAAAAGTATCGTTCCCACAAAAAGCTCATCGGAGTTTGTCTTAATGATCTGATCAAAAAAGGGTTCAAGAAGATATTTCCCGATCAGCCACAACAACGTGAGCAAGATAACAGCACTGAGGAGCATACGGATCATAAGAGAGCTGATATCGCTGCCGTTACTGCTCAAAAAGCTGATCACAAGAAGGATCGGGATCACCGCAATATCCTGCATGATCAATATCCCCAGACTTCTCTGTCCATACCGTTTATTGATCTCGCCTGTTTCGTTGAAGGTTTTCAAAACAATGGCAGTAGAAGAGAGCGCGATGGCAAGAGAGAGAATAAAAGCGACCTGCTGCTCGATCCCGAACATATAATACGCCAACAGATAGACCGTCAATGCGGTCAGGACTATCTGCAGGCTTCCGGTGAGAAATACTTCGTTTTTCATCTTTTTGAGATGACTGATCGAGAACTCCAACCCGATCGTAAACATCAAAAAAACCACCCCAAACTCTGCAACCTCCTGCAGACCGTGATTGTTTACTGCACTGTGGATACCGAAGACATAGGCAATCACTGTACCGGTGATGATATAACCTATGATTGTAGGCAGCTGAAATTTCTTTAGAATGATATTTAATACCAGGGAGGTAAACAATGCAAAGACGATAAACGTAAGCATACCCGCACTTCCTTTTCTCAGATAAAATAACACTATCAAAAGGCTTGAAAGCGGCAAAAGCCCTGTTTCTTCTATAGTGTAAGCGTATCATACTGAGATTGGTTTGACTTTCTTTATCTGTAGCCAAGGTAAAGGTGGATGAAGTGATATGCGTTCCCAGTCAGGAGACCGGGAAGAAGGTGAGATATATTCCCGGTACTACTTCGCGACCATGATATCGCTTGATTTGATGATCGCGACTGCTTTCTGTCCAGACTCAAGCCCCAGCTCTTCTGCTGCTTCGTTGGTGATGATAGATACGATCTGTTCTCCGCCCTCTGTGACAAGAGTGATCTCCGTACTGACCATACCCTTCACTACGTTTTCAATCGTACCTTCCAGCTGATTGCGGGCACTGATGCCGTCGATATGCGCAGTGGAGAGCATCACATGTGTCGCCTTGAAAAGAGCCGTTACCGTATCTCCCTCTTTCAGAGACATCTCTTTTGCGCTCTCAGAAGTGATCACTGAGCTCAGCTTTGCCCCTTTTGATGTCAAAAGTGCGAGTCTCTCATTTACCATACCTGTGGTCATGGATGCCACGGTTGCCTTGATCTGATTTCTTGCACTGATTTTCATTTGTTCCCCTTATTTGTAAAATAAAAGTTTATTATGC
Organism: Campylobacterota bacterium; assembly: GCA_011048515.1. Classification (GTDB taxonomy): domain Bacteria; phylum Campylobacterota; class Campylobacteria; order Campylobacterales; family Sulfurovaceae; genus Sulfurovum. Next base: position 5,015 of record DSDW01000068.1, read on the forward strand.
ACTGCAGACTATAAAAAAAGGCTTAATCGCATCCTTTCCATTCCACGTGAAAACAGTATAGCTATACTGTTCTTTGAATAGATCAGCGGTTAAAACTCTATCCTTTCTATCCCTGTCGGCTGGCCGCTCTCTACGTTTTTATGTACATTTTCCACCGGTTTGACATGGGCATCCCTCCCATAGATATAGCTCTGTTCCTCCACGATCACCTTGTAGGCCTTGTTCATTTCCAGTGCCCTCTTCGCGGAGGGGTAGAGAAGCGTGGAGATATCCTCTCTGATCTTTACTGCCTCTTCCTCCTTCAGCCTCCCTCTCTCATCAAAGAACCTCTTCATGACCTCATCGTTTGCCCTGAATTCATCTCCTGCATGGTTAAGCTCAAGATAGCGCCGGTACTCTCCCCTGCCATCCCGGGTTAGCGGTTCTGGGATCCCCTTCAGTCCGTTGGGATCCTGGCTCCAATGGTACCACCCGTTCTTCTCCAGCTTTCTCGGGAAGACAAAGGTGCTGTCAACGATCGCACCGATACCGCTGTGGCATCCGATACAGTACTGTGTCTCTTCATAGTTCTGGGGCCTGAGGCTTCCTGTTTCATCTTCGATAAATCCCTGGTAGACCCAACCCAGACCGGTTCCCAGCCCCTCTTCGCTGTTTCCTATGATCTTCCTGAGTCTCTCAGGGAACTGATCCTTCTCTTTGATCTCGGAAGCTGCGGAATTTTGCATCTGGGCATAACTGTTCCAGTGTGTTTTTTTGCCGTAGCGGAGCTCCTTCATTCTGGGCGCCATCTTGATGGTACTATCCGTTTCATCGATATCGATATACCTTACACTATGAAGGAACTCCGTCCCATTGGGGTAGAGTCCCGGAGCGATCAGAGACGCATTACTTTGCAGCAGCGCATTGGCCCTGCCGACATACTGCATAGAAAAATCCTTGATCCTGTTGGTCGCGGGATCATAGGTCGGCTTGATCCAGTTGAACTTCACGACATTTGCCCTGCCGAGTGTGCCGTTCTGATC
>DSDW01000023.1 GCA_011048515.1 Campylobacterota bacterium
GCAATAAATAAACCATACCCGCATCCCCTAAAGGTTCTCCATTTAATACATGAGGCAATATTTGAATATTTATGAATAAAAGTAGAAGAATTGCTATATTATAAGCAACACCTGACATCTTATGCCAGATATCTTTTGGTTTTTTATTATAGTACTTCTTTGCTATCCATAAAAATACTATTAATAATGCAATTTCAAATAAACTATTTAGTCTAGGATTTTGAAGGATAAATACCAGCATAGTCCAAGCAAGAACTATAGCTGGGAATGAGTACGGAAACATATTAGTCTCTTAGACGAATCCTTACAGACTCCTCGTGTGCCGTCAATCCCTCAGTATTTGCGATCATTGCACATGCATCACCGATCTCCCGGATCCCCTCTTTGCTCATAGAGATGATCGATGACTTTTTGATGAAGTGCTCTACGCTAAGCGGTGAATAGAACTTCGCTGTACCGCCTGTAGGAAGCGTATGGTTCGGCCCTGCGATATAGTCACCTACCGGCTCAGGGGTATTCTCACCCAGGAAGATCGCTCCGGCATGTTTGATGCTCTCAAGCAGGCTCATCGGATCTTTTGTCACGACTTCAAGGTGCTCCGGTGCGATCTCATTCATCAGATCGATCGCTTCTTTCATCGTAGAAGTCACGATGATCGCACCTCTCTCCTCGATAGATTTTCTTGCGATCGCTTCGCGGGAGAGTGTTCCGAGGAACTCCTCTACTTTGTCACTGACCCTGTTTGCCAGTTCGCTGTCTGTCGTGATCAGGATCGAGCTTGCCATCTCATCGTGTTCTGCCTGGGAGAGAAGGTCTATCGCCAGGTAGTCTTCTCTGGCTGTCTCATCTGCCAGGATACCGATCTCGGACGGCCCTGCGATCATATCGATATTGACTTCACCGTATACCAGTTTCTTCGCTGTTGCGACAAAGATATTGCCGGGGCCGGTGATCACATCCACTTTCGGGATCGACTCGGTACCGTATGCCATGGCACCGATCGCAGAGGCTCCGCCTACTTTGAAGACCTTTGTCACCCTGCAGAGGTGGCATGCAGCAAGCAGCAGTTCGTTGATCTCGTTATCCGGTGTAGGTGTGCATACAATGATCTCTTCTACACCTGCCACCTGTGCAGGAATGACATTCATCAGCAGTGAACTCGGATAGGCTGCCTTGCCGCCTGGGATATACAGCCCTGCCCTGTCTACCGCAGTGACTTTTTGACCAAGGATAGAGCCGGTTTTATCCTCATCCATCCACGTACTCGGCATCAGTTTTTGGTGATATGCCTCGATACGGTCATAGGCAAGGTGGAGTGCCTCACGAAGTTTCGGATCGATCGACTCATAGGCTTTTGCCATATCTTCAGTCGAAACCATCAGCGCTTCATCGCTTTGAGGCTCCCATCTGTCAAATTTCGCTATCTGGGCTCTGAGCGCGCTGTTCCCATCCTCTTTGATCTCTTTAAGAAGTCCGTTGACAATACCGGTCACCCCTTCGATATCCATCTTCCCGCGTTCCAAAAGCTCGGCAAAATTCGCTTCAAATGTATCATCACTACTGTAAAAAATCTTCATGCTATTCCTTATCTATTCACTCTTCACTTACCGAAGGAAATTTCCTCTGGTATCTGGGAAGCATACTCTTATTCCCTAAAACACCGCCTTGATGAATATAGAGAACCGGAGATTCAAAAAGCCCAATATGCTCCAGTAAAACCCGCCATCCAAGCGGATCATAAAGCAGATCAAACTCCACTCCCGTCTGTTGTTGTAATTTTAGCCAAATTTTATAATTATCTTTATAAAGCTTGCCAAAATGGTGTTTTTTCTCCAGAGTAAAAATAGTCGGATGAAACTGTTCATCTGCCTCCAGCTCCAAAAACTGCTTTCTGAGATACTCCCTGTCTCCGACACACGGTGTGGTAAAAACCTTCGTCTTTAAGGAGCAGTGGGCAGTGAGCAGGGAACAATTTTTTTGAAGATATAAAGCCGTTGTCCCTGTACCGGAGGGTAAAAAGATATTGAGCTTTTCTATCCCCTGCTCTTGTTGCCAGGCTATGATCTCTTCAGCCAAAATCTTGATACCATACTCTGATTCTTTTTGCCTGCCGCCCTCTTCGATGAAAAGTACATCATCGCCAAACTGCTCTCTGCTCCCTGCGCTCTGCTCCCTCAAAATCATTCCGTTAGCAAGTGCCGCTTGATAGTTGCCGTGAGGATTTTCCTTCAGATACTCTGCGATATGATCCACATAATACTCATACTCCCATCCTCTCATCTTAGCCAGTTCAGAGAGAGAAAACATTGCATTGGACTGCGCTGAACCGTAAGAGACTATCTTCTTGACAGTGGGAAAATCATGTGTTAGAAAGTAGTAAAATTTTCGTGCTTTGTTTCCGGAGAAATCCGGATGAAGGAGGTCGTCTCTTTTAAGATAAAAAGAGTGACCTTCAAAAGTAATCGTTTGTAAGGGTGAGGCTATTAGTTTCTGTTGATACAATTTAGATCGTCAAATGCTCTTTCAAGTCTAGCCACTATATACTCTTCACCTCTTCTCAACCATTTACGGGGGTCATAGTAGTTCTTGTTCGGCTTCTCTTCACCCTCAGGGTTTCCGATCTGTCCCTGGAGATAATCATGGTACTCTGCTTCATAATGTCTGACACCATCCCAAAAAGCCCACTGCGTATCTGTATCGATATTCATCTTGATCACACCGTAACCGATCGCTTCGCGGATATCTTCCAGCTCAGAACCCGATCCGCCATGGAATACAAAGTTTGCCGGTTTTTCAGCCGTACCGAACTTCTCCTGGATATATTTTTGCGAATTATCGAGGATCTTCGGAGTCAATACGACATTTCCAGGCTTATACACCCCGTGTACATTACCGAACGATGCAGCGATCGTGAACTTGTCAGAGATCTTACCAAGCTCTTCATAGGCATAGGCAACCTCTTCAGGCTGTGTATAGAGCAGTGCATTATCGATATGCGAATTGTCCACACCGTCTTCTTCGCCCCCTGTTACACCCAGCTCTATCTCAAGCGTCATACCCATCTTGGACATACGCTGGAGGTACTCTTTACATGTTGCGATATTCTCTTCAAGCGTCTCTTCGGAGAGGTCAAGCATATGTGAAGAGTAAAGTGGCACACCGTGTTTTTCAAAATGTGCTTCGCTGGCATCAAGCAGTGCATCGATCCATGGAAGCAGTTTTCTGGCTGCATGGTCCGTATGAAGTACGACAGGAACACCATAAGCCTTTGCCACAGTATGCACATGCTGCGCACCTGAGATCGCACCCAGAACAGCTGCTTCATCTGACGGGAGTCCTTTTCCTGCATAGTAGGCTGCCCCGCCGTTGGAAAACTGCACTATCACCGGGGAGTTCACTTTTTTTGCTGCCTCTATGACGGCATTGACCGACATCGTACTGACAACATTGACTGCGGGGATTGCGAACCCCTCCTCTTTTGCTATCTGGAAAAGTTTTGTAAGATCATCCCCGGTGACGACACCTGCGGGGATCACATCCATTACTCTAGTAGACATTTCATTCCTTCATCAAGTTTAATCGCCGTATTTTACCCGATTATTGTAATAATGAGTTTACGTTATTTGAGTTTTACTTTTCCGTTTTCCAAAAGATCTTTCGTTACTTTATCCTGTGCAAGCTGCAGCATGATCTCTCTTTTTGCTTCCTCAAAAGTCGGCATCTTTGGTTCTTCTTTGGACTGTTTTTTGGCTGCTTCCTTCACCTTCTGGATCAACTCATCATAGGCTTTTTTAGCTTCCTCTTCCGTGACTTTAGTCGTTGAAAGCTTTTTTTGCATCCAAAATCTTGAAATTGCTGCCTTTTTTTCCTCTGTATTCAACTCTTCATTCGCTTTTATCGCTGCGAGGTTGGGAATCGCCATTTCATTGATCAACGCCAGTCTCTGTTCATCGCCTGGTAATTTGTCAAAATCGGTCATCCTTCCCTGAGTTCTTAGCGCCAGATATTGATCTGCCTGCTCTTTCGTGATATTTTCACCGTTGATCGTAGCCACTACGGCACTGTCTGGCCTGCTCTGTTTCTCTTTTTTGTCCAGTTTCAGATTATCCAGGTTCACCATGGGAGTATCATCTTTATCTGCCGACATCAACGAGTTTTTCAAAGTATCAGCCGATAGACCTGATATTGAGATAAGTATTGCGACACCCGCACCCACTAGGTTTTTATTCATTCTTCTTCCTTTGATTGATTATTTAGTCTCTTCTTTTTTTTCCGGATCAACGATCGTTGCTTTTTTCTTCAGCTCTTGAGCCATCTCCTGGATCTTGGAAGTAAACTGTTTCTGTTTCAGTGTAGCGATGATTTGAGGTTTTACATCATTATAGGCAACCTTTGATTCAGGATTCTTCTTCTCCAGGTAGATCACATGATATCCAAAACGTGTTTTGACCGGTTTTGTAGTGATCTGGCCCTCTTCAAGCGCCCATACAGCTTCGGAAAAAGAAGGTACCATCTGTCCCTTTTTGAAAGTTCCCAGGTCTCCGCCGTTAGGTGCAGATGGACCTGTCGATTTTTCTTTTGCCAGTGCGATGAACTTCTCCTGAAGCGCTTTGCCTTGCAGAGACTTCAAGGTATCGATGATCTTTTGTGCATCCTCTTCCGAGTCCACCAGGATATGTCTTGCCTGGAGCGTCTCTTCCTGCACAAACTTATCACTGTTTTTTTCATAAAACTCTTTCGCTTCACTGTCACTTACAACGACATTTTCCAGCTGTTTTTTCATCCAGACATTGATCGCCAGTTCGGCTTTGATCATCTCCAGGCTCTTTTGATACTCGGGGTCATTCTCAATCCCCTCTTTTTTTGCCAGCTCACCGAAAAGGACTTTCTCGATCAGTCTCTCCTTGATCATCTCCTGCTCCTGAGGCTTAAGATCAGCATAATTTGCATTGGGTGCAGCGGCTGATACCAAAATCTGTGCATCCTCTTTTGTGATGTTTTTCCCGTTGACGGTCAAAAGCAGGTCGGATGCGGAGAGTGAAAAGGTTGCAGCGGCAACCAAAAGTGATATTTTAGCGAGTTTGAACATTATGATTCTTCCTTCAGTTTTAAATATGAGAGGTAGTATACTCCCTATCGGTAAATAATACATTAATGTATAGATGCTTCTCATTCTAATTTGGATACTATTTTATTGAAATATTGTTAGAAAGAGGTTTAATTCACGTGGCCAAAGTCAAAAAAGCAACCCGAAAAGAGATCGATGCGATCAAGGCGCTCTTCCTGGAACACTATCCCGACTCCGTTACGGAACTGGAGTATCGCAACCTTTATGAGCTTCTCGTAGCAGTGATGCTCTCTGCACAATGTACCGATAAACGTGTCAATCTCATCACCCCTGCGCTTTTTGAAGCCTATCCCGACCCGGCAAGTCTTGCCAATGCCGATCTGGAAGAGGTAAAGTCCTATATCAACACCTGCTCATTTTTCAACAACAAAGCCAAAAATCTCATCAAAATGGCGCAGTCTGTTGTCGAAAACTATGAGGGAGAAGTGCCGCTGGAGCAAAAAGAGCTTGTGAAATTGGCTGGAGTCGGGCAGAAAACCGCCAATGTCGTGATGATCGAATATACCGGTGCCAACCTCATGGCTGTCGATACCCATGTATTCCGTGTCGCTCACCGTCTGGGGCTCAGCGATGCCACAACCGCTGTCAAAACGGAAGAGGATCTGACAAAGAAGTTCAAAACCGACCTCCATCTGCTCCATCAGGCGATGGTACTCTTCGGAAGATATAGGTGCAAAGCACTGAAACCGGAGTGTGAAGGGTGTTTTCTGGAGGAGTACTGCAAAAGCAAAGAGGGCTTTAAGGTCTAAATCAAATAATGATGCTGGCTATTTTTTTATCAGGAAATGAGTGTAAAAC
>DSDW01000043.1 GCA_011048515.1 Campylobacterota bacterium
AGGAACGAGGTGGAACGGAGGTGGTCCGCGATCACACGGTAGCTTGCGGAGTTCGGTGCCTTATAGTCATACGAAGTGCCTACCAACTCGCCCAGTTTTTCAAGGTAGGGCATAAAGAGGCTTGAGTGGTAGTTGTTGAACACACCCTCCTTGATCGCTGCAACCCTTTCAAACCCCATACCCGTATCGATACTCGGTTTTGGAAGCGGTTTGAGGTTGCCCTCTTTATCTCTTTCATACTGCATGAAAACAAGGTTCCAGATCTCCAGGAACCTGTCTCCCTCTCCGCCCATATAGTCTTCAGGGCCGTTGAAGTGCGCTTCTCCCTGGTCATAGAAGATCTCGCTGCACGGTCCGCATGCACCCGTATCTCCCATCTGCCAGAAGTTGTCCTTGTCGCCAAAACGCATGATACGCTCAGCCGGAACATGATCCTGCCAAAGCTCGAACGCTTCATCATCCTTCTCATGCACCGTCACCCAGAGTCTGTCGATCGGAAGCGCAAGATACTCGGGAGAGGTCACAAACTCCCATGCATATGCCATCGCCTCTTTTTTGAAATAGTCTCCAAAAGAGAAGTTCCCCAGCATCTCGAACATCGTATGGTGTCTTGCCGTGTATCCTACATTGTCAAGGTCATTGTGTTTTCCGCCTGCCCTGATACAGGTCTGTGCGGAAGTGGCACGCGGAGGAGTCGGGATAGGCTCTTCGCCTGTAAATATCCCTTTGAACGGCACCATCCCCGCATTTACAAAAAGTAGCGAGCCGTCATCATCAATCGGTATAAGCGGTGCAGAAGGCACTACCCTGTGCCCCTTGCTCTCAAAAAAGTCTAAAAATTTCTGTCTGATATCCATTGGTTTCCCTCAGTCTGGGCACACAGGGTGCCTTTAAAAAATTGAGGGTATTTTATCTAAAATGTCGTTAATCTCCGGTTGGAGTAAAAATCATACGTTTTTACATTAATAAAAATAAAAATCACATATATCACCAGGATAGTCCGGATTTATATAGTCAGGATCAAAAGAAAATGCTCCATCATAATCAGTTGCGCCAGAAATACCTGAGTCACAAGAATATTCAACGTCGGCTAGCCCCACTGTCCCGCTCGAATTCCCTCCCAGATATAGTATATTATATTCATAAGAGACTGTATCATCAAGATCAAAGAAGGTACAGATATCACCATCACTCATCCTGAAACCCCCGTTCGAACTGGTATGTCCTACATATGATCCACACTCATAGTAAACATCCGGTACACCCACATATTCGTCATAATAATCATCATAGGTCTGAAGATAATAGGTATGGTCATAGGAATCACTCCCTCCACCACCACATCCGCTTAATCCGATCACCGCAACCGCTGCACTTAGAAATCCTGCCACCTTTTTCATCTCTACGCTCCTTTGGTTCTTTTTTTCTATTGTATCACACTATCACAAAAACGTGTTATCTCTGTGTAATGATCTCCGCGATCTTTTGGCTTCCCTCTTTTTCTACGTTCTCCATCAAGCCTCTGCTTTTTGCTTCCAGGTCCTCATCCAGAAGTGCCAGTACCTTCTCCTTGTCGATCTCGTTTTCACGCATCAGCCACGCCAGTTTTTGCTCCACCAGGAACTTCGCGTTGTGGTACTGGTGGTCACTGGCTGCATAGGGATAGGGGATAAAGAGGGTCGGCAGCGCCGTGGCAGAGAGCTCCCAGAGTGTGGATGCCCCCGAACGCGCTACCGCGAAGTCCGCCTCTTTCATGTAGTCTGCCAGTTTCGTGGTAAACCCGAAGACCTCTGCCTCGATTCCCAGCTTCTCATACGCTGTTCTGACCGCATCGATATGCCTCTCTCCTGCCTGATGGATGATCCTGATCCCGCGCTCTTTGAGCGCCGGTGCCAGAGAGAGCGCGAGATCGTTGATCGCTCTTGCCCCCTGGGAACCGCCTAGAAAGATGACCGTTTTCACCTCTTTTCTGATCCGTGCGTTTTCAAAGAACTCCTGCTTGACCGGGTAGGCTTTGACCGGGCTCTCATCAAGGTAGGAGGAGATGAAGATATCCGCATAGGGCTTGAGCAGCTTATTGAGCGAGCCCAGTGCGGCATTCTGTTCGTGGATGACCAGCGGTATGCTTGAGAGTTTGGCTGCCAGCGCCGCAGGTGCCGCGGAGAAGCCTCCGACCGAAAAGACGACCCTGGCGTCATGCGCTTTGAGTATCCGGCGCACTTTCAGGGCAGAGGTGAAGATCTTCCAGAGTGAACCGATCTTCCCGATCAGCCCCTGGTTGACCACCCCCTTGCTCTCAAGAAAATAGGTTTTTGCAAAGTCGCTGTCCTGGGCAAACCATGCCTGGTCCTGGCCTTTGGTGGAGCCGATATAGATCAGCTCTTCCCCTTTCAGATGCTCTTTGACCGCTTTGATGATCGCCAAGTGGCCGCCGGTCCCTCCCCCTGTCATCACGATACTCATAGACTTCCTTTTGGTTGATTGTAAGATTTAACGCTGTTAGGCTACAGCATGCGTCCCTGTGCATCCCTGGGGACTTTTTTGGAGATCATCAGCACCATGCCGATCGCCAGGCCTGCGGCGAGGATATGCGATCCTCCGTAGCTCAAGAACGGCACAGCGATCCCTTTGATCGGAGTGATCCCCGAGATCCCGTAGGCGTTGAGCACGAAGGCAAAGGCGATCAGCAATCCCATCCCCACACAGAAGAGATAGTAGATCGGCTCTGAAACTTTCGAGGCAATCTTGAAAATACGGTAGATGATAAAGAGTATCGTAAAGGTCACAAAAGCCAGCCCCAGGAAACCGAACTCCTCGCTGACCCCTGCCAGGATAAAGTCCGTATGCACTTCGGAGAGATACCCCAACTTGAACTGCCCGTTTCCAAGCCCCTGTCCCAAGTAGCCGCCGTTGTGGATGGCGTTGAGCGAGTTTGAGATCTGATAGGGCTCTTTGGCTGCATCGACACGCAGATTCTGGACACCTTCAAACGGCAGCAAAGCGAGGATGTTGTCCTGTACCGTACTCCACCAGCTCTTGATCCGCGCAACCCTGTGAGGCGCAGCGAAGATCAGCGCGACAAATGCCCCGAATGCGCCGGCCACCAGGGTAAGAAAAAATTTGTAACTGCTCCCTACCAGCAAAAAGAGGATTACCAGCGTTCCCCCGAGTACGACAACCTGGCCGAGATCTTTTTGAAATATAGCGATCAGGACCACAATGAACATAAAGAGCACCACATAGGGAGAAAATGCCCTGATCTCCTCCATGAAGCTCATCTTGCCTTTGCTCTTGAACTTTCGGACAAGGCTCCACGAGAGAAAAAAGACAAAGCCGATCTTGAAGAACTCTACCGGAGCGATAGAGATCGGCCCCATATGGATCCAGCGTTTTGCCCCTCCGACCTCCTTCACCAGGCTTGAGGGCAGGAACTGCATCGCTATCATCAAGAGAAAAAACGTGACAAAAAGCGTCATACTGATCGGTACAAGCCACTTATCCGGATCCATCTTGCTGATGATCGTCATCGTTATCAAGGCGATGAAGACTGCAATAGACTGCCGTATAAAAAAATGGAAATCAGTGTAATGAAAGTGTATCACGGTATAGGTCGAAAGTGAATAACTCATCATCAGTGAAAATGTCAACAGTGTCACAACTGCTGCTAAAAGCGGTTTATCAATCATATATACGGTATCTCTCATAGAAATTCTATCATTGTCCTTCTCTCCTGCAACACAGTAAGTTCATTGTAACAAATCTCGCAAAAGAGTGATCAGGAGACTCTATCGGACTAAGGTTAAAAGGTATTTTATCAGAGTTAGCAGATAAATTTGATAAAATCACACTATATTGTCCGGAACAAGGGTTATGCAGGGAGCACATGAAAGAAGAAATCAACAATCACGCAATCAATCAAAAAGGCAGCAGGGTACTGGCGCTTTTTATCCTTTTTGCGGTACTCATCATCTTTTTTCTGCTTTCGGTGCTCAATACGATACACTCCGACCGGCGCATCCCCAGCGAGCATGCGAAGATCCACGACCGTTCACTGCGCGGGGATATCATCTCTGCTGACGGCTATACACTGAGTTTTTCCCAGAAAACCTACCAGGCTGTCGTACGCGGGGACAGTATCAAGTCCGAGAAGAGGGAGCTTTTTATCAAGTTTTTCAGTATCTACAGCGGTATCCCTATCGAAGAGGTGCGCGAAAAATTTACTGACAAAAAAGGCCAACTTATCGCTGGCAATATCATCCTCTCCAAAGAGCTCAATGCAAAATCTGCCATGCAGCTCAAAGAGCTGGCGCACAAACTGAGAAAACTGGATGTTTTTCAATGGGTGGAAAACCATAATGGCGTCAAGGTACTCTACGGTCTGGATGTCATCGAAAACGGCGAGAGCAGACGTTTCCCGCTGAAGGATGTGCTCAGTCCGACACTGGGGTATGTAGGCAACAGAGAAGAGGGAAGGTATATCCGACCCGAAGGCAAAAAAGGGCTGGAGAGAAAATACGAAGAGCATATCACTTCCAAGAAGAATGGATACTTCCAGGGAAAAAGAGATGTTATCGGTACGGTCATCCATGACAAGAACAGTATGAAGATCAAACGGATCGACGGGCTTGATCTACACCTGAACATCCCTCTGGCGCTTCAGCGTCGTATCGAGGTCATGCTTGATGCGATGAAAACGCAGATTGATGCCGATGAGATCATCGTGGGGGTGATGAAGAGCGAGACCGGGGAGATGCTCAGCCTTGCCAGTTCGGAGCGCTTTGATCCTTCCCATATCACCCAAAAGGATATCCCGGCACTCAACCCGAAATTTGCAGAATACCCCTATGAAGCAGGATCGGTACTCAAACCACTTTCGCTTTCAGTCGCACTGAAGCATGGTGTCATCAAGCCTGATACTGTTATCAATACCGAGAACGGAAAGATGAAGATAGGGAGATTTACAATCAGGGATGACCATAAGTTCCCATCATTAAGTGCAGCAGACATCATCATCCACTCCTCCAATATCGGAAGCTCCAAAATCTCCTGGCGGCTGACCGGAAGAGAATTCAGAGAGGGACTGCTTGCCTTTGGTGTTGCCCAACCCACAGGCATAGACCTTTCCCGTGATCTTCCCGGCAGCCTTAAGCCGATCTATCTGCTGAACCATGAACTGCATCGTGCCAGCACCTCCTACGGGTACGGTATGCACATCACCTTTGCACAGCTGATCAAAGCCTACTCGGCATTCAACAACGGCGGCATAGCGATGACCCCGAGGATCGTTAACCATCTTGAAGATGCCAGAGGGAACCGTTATACACTGGAGCCCACTGTACCCAATCTTCAGGCGATAGATCCAAAAACTGCTCACACCATACATGATATACTGGTACGCGTCGTAGAAGAAGGAACTGGGGTCAAAGCACAATTCCCGGGTCTTGAGATCGGAGGAAAGACCGGTACAGCGCACATCGCCCAAAAAGGACGCTACCTGCGTGAATACCACAGCAGCTTTTACGGATTTGCCAACGACAATGAAGGCAACAAATATACGATCGGCGTACTGGTGATCAAAGCCAAAAAATACCGCACATATTTTGCTTCCCTGTCCGCCGTACCGACTTTCAGGAATATCGTAGAGATACTGGTCGACCAGAACTATCTCAAGCCTGATCTGAAAGAATCCGAAGAGATAAAGAGCAATGAGAAGCTCTATCAGATAGAAGAGACCGAACCGCCGATGCCGGAGACTCCTGCACTCAAGGAGAGCGATACGAGCACGGTGCAGGACAATACCCTCTCCGGTACTTTAACTCCTGAAAAGAAGAGCAATCATTCGATCAAACAACTCTTTGAGGCCAAAGAGAAGCCCAAGGCAAACCCAACACCGAAACCT
>DSDW01000071.1 GCA_011048515.1 Campylobacterota bacterium
GTTTTAATGGCTTTTTCTATTTTTAACTCTTTGGAAGTTTATAGGAAATTGGAGGTGAAAGCTCAATAAGGGATATTAAGCTTTTTGGTCTGTTTTTAAGGGATTTTCAACACGGAATCTACACAATCACCACCATTGGTGTCGGGGTGGGGACACCCCGACCTACACGAATCACCAATCACGAATCACGAATTTCATATAAACCCAGAAATCCATATAAAGCTATCTAGAAGCCAAAATAAGCCGTTTTACTATCTTTTTTAACCTACGGTATGAAAAATTTAAGAAAGACGTTTATTTTGACGCTTTTTTGGTGCTGCAATCCGATCTTTTTGTCATCAGGATTTTCTGCGTAAGGAGAAGGGGAAGGTGAAGAAGAGAGTATCGCGAAAAATATTTTTTAGACTACACAAAGACTACACAAAAGTAGAGTATACTCCAACTAAGAAGGGTAGAGGTCTCCGTTTATTTATTCTCCCCCCCCTTTGACGGTGAACACTTGAACCTTCCTGACAGCTTTTCGTACCAACATTGCACATTCCCCTTGTAAATCCTCCTTAAAAACGGAGTAATGTGAAAAGCTGTCCTATCTGTCTCCCCACCCATGCATTTTTTTGGAGATGATCAGATCGTAGTGTTCAAAGAGGTCATCGATGGTATTGGTGGCAACATAGTAGTTCTCCTCCAGAAGTTTTTCCCATCGGTAATGCTCCTCATTGCTCCCATGGGGCACAAAAAGCAGGATATTGCCGGAGTTTCTTATGATCTCATGGGCTTTGCGCAGAAAATCATCTCTCTGCTCCTCACGAAGATCCATCGTGACAATGAGGAACTCATAGCTTTTCCCCTGTATCATATATTTTGGCCTGTTCAGAGAGAAGTCGATGATCCTGATCCCCTCTCTGCCTTCAAATCTTCCCTGCAGCGCTTCGCAAAATCCTTTCTCTACCGCATTGACCTGGTAGTGGTAGGATTTTGCATGGCAGTAGCCATAGATGGCCTCCGAAAGCTCCAGACCGTCATCACTGAAATGGACAACGGAGGTGGAGGGGTAGGGGCCGATGATCTGCAGCAGTTTTTGTAGTTTGTCCTGTTCTATCTGTTTCATGGCAACCAGTCTATGCTATTTGGGATAAAAGCGCCTTGAAACGGGAAGGAAAAGAGAAAATAACGATGAAAAGGGCAGTTTTTTACACACTTCGGGGGATGAGAAAAATTGAGGTTAAAAGAGTATAATATTTTTTAAATATCGTTATCAAAGGCAGTCAGAATGTTGCGTAAGAAAATCTACAATCCCGATTCAAAAGAGAAGACGAGCGAACGTCGTATATTTGGGGGGAATCCGACAGGAATCTTCGAACTGAACGATCTTAAATACCAGTGGGCATACAACCTCTGGGAGATGATGCTGAACAATACATGGTTCCCGAAAGAGGTCGATATGACCAGGGATGTGAATGACTACAAGCACCTCACAGCCGATGAGAAGTCGGCGTATGACAAGGTACTGGCACAGCTGATCTTTATGGACTCGCTGCAGACGAACAACATCATCGACAACATGAACCCTTTCATCACTGCACCGGAGGTCAACCTGATCCTGGTCAGACAGGCATTTGAAGAGGCATTGCACTCCCAGAGTTATGCGGTGATGGTAGACAGTATCTCTACAAACACCGATGAGATCTATGAGCTGTGGCGAAGAGATATGATGCTTAAGACCAAAAACGATGCGATCGCCAATGTCTATGAAGAGCTTGCACAAAATCCTACAGACCGCAATATCGTCAAAGCGATGTTCGCCAACCAGATCCTGGAGGGGATCTACTTCTACAGCGGTTTTACCTACCTCTATACGCTGGCACGATCGGACAAGATGCTGGGAACCGCACAGATGATCCGTTTTATCCAGAGGGACGAGGTGACACACCTGCTGCTCTTCCAAAATATGATCAACTCTACCAGAAAAGAGCGTCCGGAGCTCTTCACGCCTGATCTTCTTGATGAAGTCTATGAGATGTTCCGTTCGGCGGTGAAGTTGGAGTCCCAGTGGGGTGCCTATATCACGCAGGGGCAGATCCTCGGGTTGACCGATGCGATCATTGAGCAGTATATCCAGTACCTTGCAGATCAGCGGCTGCATGCCGTAGGGCTTGAGAAGCTCTACAATGTCGAACATCCGATCAAGTGGGTGGACAACTTCTCCAAGTTCAACGACCAGAAGACCAATTTCTTTGAAGGTAATGTGACAAACTACTCCAAAGGAAGCCTGAACCTCGACGATTTCTAGGAAAAGAGCGGTATGAGCAAGGGGAAGAAGATGGAGGCAGTTACACTGCAGCTTCCGACACATCAGCGCTATCAGGAGAACCTGGATGCATTGATAGCACTCGTGGAGTATCATAAGGAAAAAGCCCTGATCGTAGCCCCTGAAGTCTGCCTGACGGGATTTGACTATGAGCGTATGGATACGGTGGCGAAGTTCTCCATCCTGGCACTCAAGAGCCTCAAAAAGATGGTCGATAAGCAGGTGCTCGTACTGACGCTGATCCTCAAAGAGAAAGAGGCGTTCGTCAACCAGGCGGTGGTGATCCACAGGCACAAGATCGTCTATCGGCAGAACAAGGCCAAACTCTTTACGCTCGGGGAGGAGCAGAAGTATTTCAGGGCAGGCCCTGTACGGGCGGTCAAACCCTTTGAGATAGAAGGGGTGAAGTATGCGCTCCTGGTCTGTTTCGAGCTGCGATTCAAAGAGCTGTGGAAGAGAGTAGAGGGGGCGGACGTCGTCATCATCCCCGCACGCTGGGGACTCCCGCGCAAAGGGCATCTTGAGGCGCTATCCCGTGCCCTGGCGGTGATGAACCAGTGCTATGTCATCGTCAGTGACAGCAGCGACGCGGATATGGCACAATCCTCGGCGATCATCTCTCCGGACGGACAGGTGGTACAGGATGACACCGCGATCTCCGTATCGGGCACGATCGATTTTGATGAGATCAGAAAGATGCGGCGCTATATCATGATGCAGCAGGGAGCTACTCTGGCGAGGAATGAGGAGTAAGTAGTAGGTAGTAGGTAGTAGGTTTGGCAGGCTTTTCTTTGAAAAGCTTTTATCAATTAACACCATTAACTATTCACTATTCACTCGCAGCCCAAGCTGCGCTTGCTCACTGCTTTAATACGATTTTGGATAAAATACCATCCAAACAATAATACAATCCCCGCGGGTATCGCCAATGACAAAAGAGAGAAATCTGCACAAGCTTGTAGATGAAATAGAAAAAAAATTTCCCCTGGAGCCTCATGTAAGAGAGGCACTGTTGTCCGTAGACAGAGAGGCTTTTGTGCCCAGCGGTTTCAAGCCGCTTGCCTATACGCTGGATGCGCTGCCGATGGCGGCTTCCCAGTGGATCTCTTCGCCCCTGACCGTTGCCAAGATGACGCAGCACCTCGAGCTGAAGGGGGTCGATTCGGTGCTGGAGATCGGCTGCGGGTCGGGGTATCAGGCTGCGGTCTTGAGTAGGATCTGCCGCAGGGTCTTTACGATAGAGCGCATCGACGAACTGCTCAAAGAGGCAAAGAAGCGCTTTTCCGAGCTGGAGATGCACAACATCTTTACCCGCTTCGATGACGGGCAGAGGGGATGGAAGCAGTATGCGCCTTTTGAGCGGATCCTCTTCTCCGCCACCGCCAAAGAGATCCCCGAAGTGCTTTTCGAGCAGCTTGCCGAAGGGGGTATCCTCCTCGCCCCCGTCGAAGAGGCGGAGAACTATCACATCATCACCCGCTATTACAAAAAGAACGGCCGCATCACCTCCGAGGCGATCGAGCAGTCGCTCTTCGTACCGATCCTGGACGGGACCCAGAAGTAGGATCAGCTTAGCTGTTAGTGAGGAACTAGGAGTTAGGAGTTAGAAATTAGAAATTTTACTTTTTACTTTTTACTTTTTTTCCGTTCGTGGTGAGCCTGTCGAACCATGCCCATGGATTCGTCATCCTCGTGCTTGCATTCCAAGGGCATTTCCTCGGGGCATTTGTGTAGGTCGGGGTGTCCCCACCCCGACACCCAATGGTGGTGATCTTTCAAACGAATCACGAATCCAGATAGTGATGCACTCCAACCTGTGGATCCCCGGGTCAAGCCCGAGGATGACGAAAGCGCTTGACACCTTTTCATGACTCTGTCATGATGCTCACTGCTCACTGCTCACTGCTCACTGCTCACTCTTTTCGGGAATGAGATAAAAAACAATACGCAAAAAGATCCGCAATAATGTTGATGATACAATGGCATATTTTAGTTCAATTAACTATTTTAAGGGTTTTGTCATAAAATAAAATCAGAAAAAAGATCTGCAAAAAAATACAAATATATGCTACAATAGTTCCAAAGGAGTTATGATGTATTTTACGCCTCTTCTTCCCGTTAACCTCGATGGCAGTCTGGATCCGGAGCTCCTGGAGAGAGCAGAAGTGCTTTGCCTGGAAAGTGCATCATTGGGATCTTTTTATCCGCCTCAGGTGCTCAGCGGAATCAGTGCTTTATTGAGAACGGTCAACAGTTATTACTCCAACAAGATCGAGTCTGAAGGAACCCACCCCTTCGATATAGAAAAAGCCTCCCGTCAGATCTTTTCCGGAGACAGGAAACAGCAGCAGCTTCAAAAACTTTCTCTGGTGCATATCGGGGTACAGGAGTGGATAGAAGAGCTTATGGGGTATGGAGATGAGGTGACACCGTTTACAAGAGATTTTATTTGTGATGTTCATCGTAAATTCTATGCGCATCCGGATATGGATCCTTTTTTAGAGATAAAAACAAGGAGAGAGGGGGATGCTGCGATACGGATGGTTCCCGGGGAGTTCCGGGACAGGACGGTATATGTCGGTGAGCATGCTGCCCCTGAACATACAGCGATTCCGACGCTCTTCAATCTCTATGAGAGCACTTACCGGATTCCTCCCCACTCAACACAGGCAAAAAAGGTCATCTATGCCATCGCCTCTCATCACAGGCTTACGTGGATACATCCTTTCCTTGACGGCAATGGAAGAACATCAAGATTGGTACTGGACGGTATATTTGCCGGCATTGCACTGAAGGGATATGGGCTGTGGAATATCTCCAGGGGCCTTGCAAGGCGTTCGGATGAGTATAAAGCATATCTGGCTCTGGCTGATCATCCCAGACAGGGAGACAGGGATGGCAGAGGAGCACTTTCGCTCAAAGGGTTCAAGTCGTATATCAAATTTATGCTGGAGGTGGCCATCGATCAGATAGCCTATATGGGAGAAGTTTTACAGTTGAACACGCTCTCCCAAAGGATTGAAAACTATGTAAAGTTTTCCCGGCAAGGCATGTACCAAACCGAACCTCTCCCCAAATACAGCGAGTATCTCTTAAAGGAGTTGTTGATAGTCGGGGAGATGGCGAGAGGTGATGTGGCGAAAGTGATCCATGCTTCAGACAGAACAGCCAGCACATTGATCAAAAAGCTTTTAGAGATGCACTTCCTGGAGTCTGACACACCCAAGGGAGCGATCAGACTCAAATTTAACGCCCATTTTGCCTCCGAAATTTTTCCGGGTCTTATCTCCGGAAGATGAGAGCCGTTAAATAAAAGCAAACTGCTTTGCTTTTATAGGCTCGGAACCAGAACGGTGGAGCAAAGCGACCCGTGAAGGCAAAAGCGTTAAGCAAAGTCAAATTACGGGTAACGTATTGCGTAGATTCCGTGTTGAAAATCCCTTAAAAACAGACCAAAAAGCTTAATATCCCTTATTGAGCTTTCACCTCCAATTTCCTATAAACTTCCAAAGAGTTAAAAATAGAAAAAGCCATTAAAAC
>DSDW01000151.1 GCA_011048515.1 Campylobacterota bacterium
AGCCCGAGGATGACAGAAAAATAAAGCCCGGGGATGACAAAAAAAATAAAGCCCGGGGATGACAGAAAAATAAAGCCCGAGGATGACGAAGGAACTGTCATTCCCGACTTGATCGGGAATCCACAGATGCAGGTTTACTGTGCGGTATATCCGCCATCTATCGGCAGCAGTGTCCCCGTGATATAGGAAGACGCATCAGAAGATAAAAAATAGACCGCTTTTGCCACCTCCTCGGCTTCGCCTATCCTCCCAAGAGGAAATTCAGAGGCTTCAAGTGCCATGACCTTCTCCAGATCTCCGTCATAATGCCTCTGTGCATACTCCTGTAAAACCCTTCGGGAGAGCGGAGTATCGATCGTAGCGGGACAGACACCATTGACCCGTATATTCTCCTGCGCATAGTCAAGTGCAAGGCTTTTTGCCATCTGTCCGATGGCTCCCTTGCTCGCACCATAGGCAAAACTCTCTTTTTTCGCGATAAGAGACTGGTCGGACCCCATCAAGACAATGCTACCTTCCCCCTTTCGGATTAAGTGGGGTAAGGTAGCCTTGATCGTATGGAAAACACCTTTGAGATTGATATCGATGACTCTCTGCCACGCATCAAAAGAGGTAGAAAGGATATCCGCATGGAGATGCACGCCAGCATTGGCAAAGACCGCATCAAGGTCTCCATAGGTTTCCACGCAATGATCGGCCGCGTCATTGAGAGCCTGATGCTCTCTGACATCAGCAGGGACAAAGCTCACTTCTTTTGGCTTCCCCAGGGATCTCAGGAGCCCTTCCGCTTTCATACAGTCGGTATCTACAAAACAGACATTCCATCCCTTGTCAAAGAAGTATCTGACCGTAGCGGCACCTATACCGCTGGCGCCTCCGGTGATAAAGATGGTTTTTTTCTCTTCTCTCATAGGGATCCTTTTTTAGATATCGGCATCACAGCGCATAGGGGGATGGCCGGACGGGATACCTCTATACCACATGATGTTGCAACCTATTGGATAGTCGCAATAATGGTACAGGGCATACCGTCACATCTGGCTATCCGTAACGGAGCTATGATCACCTGCAGGAGATGCTCCTGTGTCGAAATGCCGCTGAGGTGCATATCCTCAATGATAAGAATCGGATGATCGGGATTGAGAAATGAGCGGTGTGCCTTGCGGCCGGTGAGGGGATGCCGGTAGGCAGAGAGCGAGATGGCATCGAATCCGAAAGCACGCACTTTGGGAAAAGTAGAGACCAGGTAGTCATAGAGCTCAGGGGCAAAGCCGGGGTTATTTGCCCAGAAGCTTTTCTCTCCCCTTGCTTTTTCTACCCCTGTTTTTACAATGACCAGATCAGTCTCCTTTTTATGGCGATGCTGCTCCAATGCACTGATGAGTTCATCGTTGATGATCTCTCCTTGCGCATCAATCTCAACCAGCAAAGGATGCATGAATATCCAGAAAGAGGCATCATAGGCTTCGATCGTCTCTCCCTCCGCAAAAAAATGGTAGGGAAGGTCGATATGGGTACCGATATGCGTTGTTGTCGAGATCGTACTCTCGTTTGCAACCGCACCTTTTTGTATGTCATCGGTCAGTTTGATCGATATATTGTATGCGTTGCCATAGGTGGGAGTGTCATTGTCCAGTATATGGGAAAGATATTTGTATTGAATACTCATCATGTGACTTTATACCGATAACCTGCGTCTCTCATCTGTAAGCATTTTAACCAGTGCCTGATGGATCTTTTCGATATGTTTTTTAAAGACACTGTTTTGCGTCTTGATAAACACGTTCATATTGGCATTCACTTCAAAGACCAGCAGGTTCATCTCTTTGTCGATATGACAATCGATCCCGAAGTAGTCCAGGCCCAGGCGACGGTGTATCTCAGTAATGATAGGCTGAATATGCGGTTTGATCTCCTTGTTGAAACGGCTGGAGAGGGCTTGTCTCGCTTTGAGCGCTTCAAGTTGGTTTTTGTCATGTACCATCCACTCTTTTGCATACATCACATGGCGCAGAAAGACCTCACCATCTACGACGACAAGACGGTATTTTGCATAGAGATCCTCTTCCTTATACTCGACAAACTGTGTCAGATAGTAGTCTCTTCCATCCAGGGCAAAGGCATAAAACTGTTCTCTCTCATCATTGACCCTGATCGTGCTCACACCGCCATGGTCGCCGGCCTGACGGAAAATCACCGGATAAGAAAATCCCTCTTTTTCTATCGTATCATAGATCTCAGAAGGGGACATGGGCTGAATCCTGACCGTTTTGGGGATATGGAGTCTCTCTATCCCCCGGAGGAGTTGGCTGATATTGTCCCGTGTGGTTTTGCGTATGTTTTCGGGTCTGTTAAAAAGCGGTACCTGCGGAGGAAGCTTGGCAAACATGCTCTCCAGTTTCGCCAATGTGATCTTGTGGCTGTCAGGGTCAGAGATCTGGTTGAAGACCGCATCAAAGCGCATCCCGGCGATCTCCTGTTTCGGATTGGCATCCAGTATCAACAGGCTTTTGCTGAACTGGTCGCTCTGGAGGTAGTCATGGATATTGACGCTTCCCGTATGTTCGATCACCGCTGCACCGTTTTTCTGTATCACTTTCAGTCGAACCTTCGTATCGTCCGGTGTACCTTTGATAAATAGGATATTTTTTGGGGACATAATGCTCTTTCTTTCATAAGTTTCAGTTTGAATATCCACCATTATACAAAGGAAAAATTAAAGTATGAAGAGGAGAAAAATTTTGATTTGCAAATATATTTTTCAAGCAGATATATTAGTATATCATAAATAAGTATTTTTCTGATGTAATGACTCTATATATCAAACTATAAAAAGGGACAAGGATGAACACAGCGATCAAGTTACTGACAACAGCATTGATGATACTCTCATTCGGTTTTGTGATGAGCGGATGTGACAAATCTATAAAAGACGCAATTACACAATCTAGTGATACGGAAATAATGGATACTACAGCTGACTCAGGAGATATGGTAGAGGAGAATACACCACCTTTGGCATATGCAGGAAAAGATCAGAAGGTAGAAGTTGGGGAGACTGTTATGCTAAGCGCAGCCTATATACCTGATGCAGATGGTGACTTGTTACGTTATATTTGGACCCTTGCGGATAAACCCGCCCAGAGTATGGCAACGATTACTGACAAAATGGGACCTGAGACGAGTTTCGTTGTGGATGTTTTTGGAAGCTATACGGTAAGATTGATGGTGGATGATGGTACCAATTATGCATTTGATATCGTCAATGTTTCTACCTATCTTAGAGCCAGTGATTTTAATATTTCGCTTTCCCAGCAAGACACGGAAGTCACAGTCAATTGGAAAGATCTTTCTAATACGAATGATTCGGATGCGATGGCAGTCGTTGTAGATCAGGGGACAGACGGTGTCTGTAGTATTACAGGTGATACACTGACATATACGGAAGCCGTAGATGACAACACTACTGATAGTTGTCAATTGAGTATTGCCAATGATGAAGAGTCAGTACAGGTGACTGTAACTATCAGGAGAGGATTGTATGAGTTTTCAGGAATTAAAGAGTATCTCCCGATAGCAGACCTTAATGGATGGAGTGAGTGCTATAAGGACTATTACGCAACAAGTGGTACTCTTTTAGACGATATTAAAAGCAGTTGTAGCGGGAATAAAATCATGTTGGCTTGTAGAGAGACTGGGAGTGGTACATTGAAGGTTGCAGCATATGCTGACCGCACTGAAGTCTTTCTAAATACAGGGGATGGAGGTAATACAGTACATACAGCAAATGGAGTAGATTGGTATTATTCCGAAAGCTATTCTATGGGATTTGCACCGGTAGGAGAGGGAGTCAATAGAACCTCCGCTGATACAAAATTTTCTTCATGGAATCCGCCTGCACATAATGATAGAATAAGCTGGCATACTGGAAGTGCTAGGATCAATGGAGGATGGAGATGTGGAGATGCAAATACTTTAAACGGAAGTACAGCATATGAGAGACTTATTTACCACGCTGATTAATTTTCTCTCATTCCGTATCTTCTGATACGGAATGTTCTGCCTATCAAGCATCCCTCCCCCATACATAAGTCCAGCCATAGCTTGGAATCACTTGCCATTTGCCCCTTGCCAGACTCCTTTTATTTGGTAAAAACTTCAAGTCATGAAAGAGCGAAGATATATCCAAAAGGGTATGTCCTGCGGGCATAGGGAATCCACTTTACCCGTCATTCCCGACCCCGATCGGGAATCCAAACCTATAGATCCCCGGGTCAAGCCCGAGGATGACAGAGAAATAAGGCTCGGGGATGACAAAAGAGCCGTCATTCCCGACTTGATCGGGAATCCAAACCTGTGGATCCCCGGGTCAAGCCCGAGGATGACAAGTACAAGAAGTGATAGGCTCTTTGAAAAGGGACTAAAAAAGTTTTCCTACCCCCGTAAGCAGCAGCGCAGTCAGCAGACCTGCGGCTACTCCTGCCAGCACATCATCCATCATCACCCCGTAGCCGCCTTTCCACTCTCTGTCGATCCAGCCGATCGTAGAGGGTTTCCAGATATCAAAAAGGCGGAATGCCGCAAAACTGAAGACCAGCGTCAGGATCTCCACATAGGGGTAGGAGAGGGTGATCATCGTGGAGTAGGCGATCATCAGAGAGAGCCACATCCCTACCGCTTCATCGATGACGATATGGCTCTGGTCGTGGTCTCCTGTGAGCTTTTCGTACTTGTTCACCTCAAAGATACCGATGATGGTCACCGCGATCGTGAGCATGAAGAGGGACTCAATCCCCAGATAGTAGATGATCGCCGCACCCACCGGAAGTGCTGCGAGCGATCCAACCGTGCCGGGTGCTTTTGGCGCGAGCCCGGTGCCGAAAAATGTCAGAAAAAGTTTTTGCATCGTCATTTGTCTGCCTTTATGTAAGTGAAGAGGTCTGGTAGAGCTTGATAAGCTTGAGGTAGAACTGCTCTTCGCTCTGCTG
The DNA here is from genome assembly GCA_011048515.1 of Campylobacterota bacterium. Lineage (GTDB taxonomy): Bacteria > Campylobacterota > Campylobacteria > Campylobacterales > Sulfurovaceae > Sulfurovum. The sequence goes on from DSDW01000151.1 coordinate 4,989, forward strand.
CTCCAGGAGGCCTGAACCCGGCATCAGAGAGTAGTGGAGCTCCTGGAGATTGTCGAAACGGTCCGGGAAAAGCGAGGCAAGGATATTGGCGGAGACCTCTTTGCGTACCAGTATCGGAGGGGGTACGAGGCCTGCCTGTATCAGCTTCATAATGGACTCAGAGTGGTAGTGTACATGGTGGTGCTGGCCATGCGGGCAGGTCGAGGTGCTCACCAGTGTTTTGCAGATATCGCAGTAGACATACTCATCGATCGTTTTGATCTCTATATCGATATTTTTGCAGGTATCAAAGATCGAACTGAGGCGGTTCTTGTCATAGTAGAGTCCAAGCCCTCCGTGGTTCTTCCCGATCACCAGCTGGTGGCAGCCGTAGTTCTTTGCCAAAAGTGCATCAAGGATCAGCTCATTGTACCCGGCAAAAATATAGGTGTTTTCAAAAGGCAGGATCAGCACTTTGTTTCGCGGCATGAAGTTATCGATAAAGGTCGAGAGGGCATTGTATCGGATATCATACCTGAGTCCTTCCATGTTGAAGGGTTTGCGCAAAAAGATGATCAGCAGGTCATTTTCGCTGATGGCCTGACGTATCATACGCTCATGTGCCCGGTTCAAAGGGTTCGCAGCGAGCATCATGGAGCTGATACGTTTTGCACCGGTTCTGGTGATCATGCTTTTCACACGTTTGAGTGTGTCTTCGATCAGCGGGTAGGTGACAGTATACTCTCCG
>DSDW01000150.1 GCA_011048515.1 Campylobacterota bacterium
ATCGATGCAAGGACTGTGGCGTTGGTGGATACCGCGATCGCTTCCCCCTTTGAGTATATCGCCGGTGTCTTGATGCTGACACTGGTGGCGATCTATGCACCCGATGGGAAAAAAGGGACGTGGTTTGCACTGATGGCGTCATTGATGAACATCGCGCTGAGTGCGGGAGGGATCTTCAGCAAATATCTCAACAAACTCTTTGTCGTCACACGGGAAGTCAAAGAGGAGGGGATGGTGGTAGTACCCGCAAACTATGATGAACTTGGTATCCTGCTCTGGACGGTCATCCTGATCGGCCTGGTCGTTCCGATCGTGACGATCTGGAAGTTCAACCCTGACCCGAACGGCAGAACAAAAAAGCGTCCGACTTCACCGCAGGCTTGACACGTGCCCCAAAGTCTGCTATAAAGTACCACATTTTGCTCTCATTGAGAGAAGAGAAGGAGATCAATGATAATACTTTTTGACCTTGACGGCACCCTGATCGATTCTACCGAAGCGATACTGGAAAGTTTTCAAGTCGCATTTGAGACACACGGGGATGCTGTACCTGAAAGTACGCTGATCAAAGCCCAGATCGGACACCCTCTGGATGTCATGTTCTCTACGCTGGGTGTGGAAGAGGAGAGAGTCTGGGACTATGTAGATGCGTATAAAATGCACTATCGCACCATCTCCTGCCAAAAGACCGTGCTTCTGCCCAATGCCAAAGAGGCGGTAGAGCTTGCGAGTCAACATGCGACGCTGGGGGTGGTGACGACAAAAACAGCAAAATACTCCATTGAGCTGTTGGAGCACCTGGGACTGATGCATCATTTCAAAGTATTGATCGGTAGAGAGGATGTGGAAAATCCAAAGCCGCATCCCGAACCGATCCAAAAAGCGCTCGAAGCGTTACCAATTGGGGCAAAAAAGATCTGGATGGTAGGAGATACCTGTATGGATATGCTTTCTGCTAAGGCAGCAAATGTTATAGGTGTCGGTGTAACATGCGGTTATGCGGATGAAATGAATTTGATCAATTGTACTGATTATATTCATTCAAATGCATTGGAAGCGGTTCGATTTATAGCAAACCGATAGGTGAAACTTAAATATATTATAATTTCAACCCGATTTAAGAGTCTCATGACTACAATAGGAAAAATATTATAATGGAGCTCTCTGCACAACACTACTGATAAAATACATAGTGTTATCTAGAGGGTTTCATTATTATTATAGATAGGAGAAAACATGACAGAGATTAGATGGCACAGCCGTGCTGGTCAAGGTGCGGTATCTGGTGCTAAAGGTCTAGGGGACGTAGTTGCAACGACAGGTAAAGAAGTTCAAGCATTCGCGCTCTACGGTTCAGCAAAAAGGGGAGCTGCACTAAGAGCGTACAACAGAATCGACGATGAACAAATTTTTAACCATGCAAAATTCATGAACCCCGATTATGTCCTGGTAATCGATCCTGCGTTGGCTTATACAGATAATATCGTAGAAAATGAAGCTGACCACACACAATATATTATTACGACACACCTCTCCAAAGAGGAGCTGATCGAAGGTATCCCTTCACTCAAAGGCAAAGAAGATAGAGTATATACAGTTGACTGTGTACAGATTTCACTCGATACAATCGGTAGATCAGTCCCGAATGCTCCGATGCTGGGTGCATTTGTAAAAATTTCTGGTATGTTTGAACTGGATTATTTCCTGGAAAATATGAGGAGAGTACTTTCGAAGTTCCCTCAGAAGATCATTGACGGAAATATGGCAGCGATCACAAGAGCATACAACGAAGTGAAGTAAGGAAAGAGGATTAAGCATGCAAGATTTAAATTTATTAGCAAACGACAATAGAGGACAAACTGACCTCGGAAACAGTTCCAGCCTTGTGGGTTGGGATGAAGTGACGCAGGGGACTATTCTTCAGTCGTTCGAAGGTGATGCGACAGGTATCGCACAGAAAAAAGCCGAAGAGAGAAGTTATTCCAACTTTAACTCCTATACGGCAACAGTTGCATCATGGAGGGTGAAAAAACCTGTATTCAACATCGATGTATGTATCGACTGTCAAAACTGCTGGGTATGGTGTCCGGACAGCTCTATTTTGTCAAGAGATAAGCAGATGCTGGGTATCGACTACGATCACTGTAAAGGGTGTGAGGTATGTGTGGAAGTATGTCCTACAAACCCTAAATCACTTTTAATGTTCAGTGAATATACTCCGCTTGATGAGGCATTGTCTCAGTGGCCAGAGAAAAAGAAAAAAGAAGAGAAGTAAGGAACAGGTATGGCAGAAAAATACGATTTGCAAGAAAGAGAAGTATGGGATGGTAACTTCGCCGCTTCTCAGGCGTTAAGACAGGCACAGGTAGATGTTGTTGCGGCGTATCCTATTACGCCTTCTACACCGATCGTTGAAAACTACGGAAGTTATGTAGCGAACGGTTATATCGACGGTGAGTTCGTAATGGTAGAGTCTGAGCATGCTGCGATGTCAGGATGTGTCGGTGCATCTGCAGCCGGCGGACGTGTTTCTACAGCGACTTCGTCACAAGGTTTTGCATTGATGACAGAGGTGCTTTACCAGGCATCAGGGATGAGACTTCCGATCGTACTTAACGTAGTAAACAGAGCATTGGCTTCTCCGTTGAACGTACGTGGTGACCATGCCGATATGTATCTTGGACGTGACTCCGGTTGGATCCAGCTTGATGCGTTTAACGCACAGGAGGCATATGACCTTGCACTCTGTGCATTCAGAATCGGTGAACACCATGATGTAAGACTTCCGGTGATGGTACACCAGGACGGGTTCATTACGTCACACACGGCGCAAAACGTATACCCTCTCCCTGATGAGGTAGCATATAATTTTGTCGGTGATTTCAAACCGGTAGATGATATGCTTGACTTCTCAAGACCGGTAACGTACGGTGCACAGACAGAAGAAGATTGGCACTTTGAGCATAAAGCAAGACAACACAAGGCATTGATGGATTCCCGTCCTATCATTGATGGAGTCTTCGCAGACTTTGAGAAGGTATCCGGAAGAAAGTACAACAGAGTTGAATCTTACGATATGGAAGATGCTGAAGTAGCGATCGTGGCACTTGGTACGACGGTTGAGACAGCCAGAGTGGCAGCAAAAGAGCTGAGAGCCGAAGAGGGTATCAAAGCAGGTGTTGTTGCGATCAGATGTTTCAGGCCGTTCCCGTTTGACATGGTAAGAGATTCTCTTGAAAATGTAAAATCAGTGGCAGTACTTGACAGATCAAGCCCGGGTGGTGCGATGGGTGCATTCTTCAACGAAGTATCCGCAGCACTCTATACAACACCGAACAGACCGCTGGTAACAAACTTCATCTATGGTCTTGGCGGACGTGACTTCTCTATCTCAGAAGCAAAAAGAATCTTTAAAGAGCAAAAAGCACATGCTGATGCTGGACACATTACAACAGATATCCAACAGTTCTCAGGACTTAGAGGACCACACCTTGGATTCTTCCAAACGAAAAGAGGTTAATTATGGCAATTACATCAATTAAAAACTTAAAAGAATTTTCAACGAACAACGACAGGTTTGAAGGGGCACATACCCTTTGTCCCGGTTGTGCGCACTCTATGATCGTCAGAGAGCTTATGAACTGTACAGATGACAACCTTGTTATCTCTTCAAATACAGGATGTCTTGAGGTATCTACTGCGGTTTATCCGTTCACTTCATGGGATACTTCATGGATCCATATCGGATTTGAGAATGCTGCTACTGCAGTTTCCGGAGCAGAAGCAATGCACAAAGCGCGTAAGAGAAAAGGTACGCTCAAAGACAACGATGCTCCGGTAAAATTCGTAGCATTCGGCGGTGACGGATCAACCTATGATATCGGTTTCCAATGGTTGTCCGGTGCAGTAGAGAGAGGCCATGACTTTACTTACATCTGTCTGGATAATGAAAACTATGCAAACACTGGTGGTCAGAGATCTTCTGCTACACCTATCGGTGCGACTACTACAACTGCACAGGCTGGTTCACATTCTTACGGTAAAAAAGAGAAGAAAAAAGATATGGTAGCGATCATGGCGGCACACGGTGCACCGTATGTTGCACAGCTTGCACCGAACAAGTGGAAGTCTATGGCAAAAGGGTTCCAGAAAGCATTGGAGACTGAAGGTCCATGTTTCATCAACACAGTATCTCCATGTTGTACAGAGTGGAAGTTCGACCCGAAAGATACGATCGGTATCACTGACCTGGCAACAGATTCATTGATGTTCCCGGTCTATGAGATCATCGATGGTCACGAACTTAACATTCTTTACAGACCAAAGAACATCATCTCTGTCGAAGAGTATATGGGTGCTCAGGGTCGTTATAAACACCTCTTCAAGCCAGAGTACAGACACGTTATCGATCAGGTACAGAAAGATGTGGATGCGTACTGGGATTATCTACAGAGAAGAGAAGAAGCAAGAATCTAATCACTCTTCTATCATTTTTTCGGACGGAACTTCCCGTCCGATGATCAAATCTCTTCAATCTCTTTCCATAATTCTTTACCTTTTTCTGAGAGATAAGGGTATAGCATCAGTCTAAAAATCACCTCTTTGGCCTCCTTGATCGAATCTTTTGTAATGTCCGAACAAGTAGCAATAAATGTCTGCCAATAGGCGGAGATGAACCAGTGAAGCTTGGCTCTTAGCGGAATGTCATCGGAAGGGATATTTGCCAAAATATTTTTTTCCAACAGCCCATTCAACAAACTCTCTATCTGGCCTATCCTTCTGTTCTGACGTTCCAAAAACATTGTTTTGAGTTCAGGATATACCCTCATGAGGACGGTTGCATCCCGCATCAAAAAGCGGTAGTGCCAAAACAGCTCTCCGTAAAGATCGAACATCTTTGAGAGCTCCTTCAGCGGATTGCTGCCCTGTGCGACATTTGCAAAACTATTGTACCCCTCAAATGTGGCAGACATCTCCCGATAGATCTCTATGAGTATCTCTTCTTTGTTCTTATAGTGGTAGTATAGATTACCCGGAGATATGCCTGCTTCTTTGGCAATATTGTTTGTCGTAACCGTGAGGGTTTCCTCTCTGTTGAATAGTTCAATAGCAGCCGTTTTGATCTTCTCTTTTGTCGGTGAATTTTTGCTTTTTTTCATAGAGAGATTATAGCAAACAATATTTAGAGTAATTACTCTAATTTAAGTTTTCTTTGACTACAATGATCAAAACCAAAGAGGAGAAGAGGATGAATCAAGCAAAACCGGGCGGTGGCCTGCCGCGATTGGAACAACTATCTTTAAAGTACATTCTTGTACCGCTGGGGAAAAGGGTCTTTACCTGGGAAAGTGCGCTGAAGATGTTTCACAATGAGGTAAAACGTATAGAAAAGCTGCTGAAAGAGGTTGAAGAAGCAAAGTGTCGAGAGCGTGTGATGATCGATCGTGTATTTGGTATTGAAGATCATTCACGTGATTATTCGATCACTATGGTGATAGAGCATCTCAATATTGTAGGATATGGAATAATGAGTGTCATAGACAGGCTTTCAAATGAGGAGAGTGTAGATGAAGCGATCAAGATAGAAAATGTAAAACCCCAGGGAAGTACAGAAAATGAATTGGATAGATTTTTGGCATTTAGCCGAGTCTATAATTCATTTATAGAAAAACTCCCAAAAAGAAAATCAAAAATGACCAAAGC
>DSDW01000149.1 GCA_011048515.1 Campylobacterota bacterium
TAACACCTACAGTGTAAAATACACTTATGAAATTTTAGTAGTCTTGGAAAGTGGGGTATGGAATATTTTTTTTCTTAAGACATGGAAAATATAATGATTGATTGTTTCAGCTTACATAATTAAACAACATTCTAATTTCAATTCGCTATAATTAAAAGAATTTTTGTGCTACCCAAGTTGTGCTACCCAAAATAGTATAAAAATGTATAAAATTTATGGAAATGGGTAGCAATAGGGTAGCACGATTTATAAAATATTAGAGAATATATTTAGAAAATCCCTTAAAATAGGGCTTTATAGAGGATAGAAATAAGATGATTTTAATGATAGACAACTACGACAGCTTTACCTATAATATAGTGCAGTACTGTAAAGAGTTGGGCGCTGATCTTAAGGTAATTCGTAACGACGAGCTTACAATTGAAGAGATTAGGGCGCTTAATCCGGAAAAGATCATCCTCTCTCCCGGTCCTTCGACGCCTGATGATGCAGGCGTCACGCTTGATGTGATCAGGGAGTTTAAGGATACGACCCCGATCTTCGGTATCTGTCTGGGGCACCAGAGTATCGCGCAGGCATTTGGGGGTGAAGTGATCCGCTCAAAGCATATGATGCATGGTAAAACCTCACAGGTACATATCGATGCGGATACGCCTATTTTCAAGACATTGCCTGAAGAGTTCAGAGCGACGCGTTACCACTCACTGACGGTCAACAAAGAGAATCTGCCCGATAATATTATTCCTACTTCGCACAGTATCGATGACAATGAGATCATGTCCCTGCAGATCAAAGATAAGCCGATTTACGGCGTACAGTTTCATCCCGAGTCCATTATGAGCGAGCACGGACATACCATGTTGGATAATTTCCTGAAACTATAACGATCAGATGAAAAAACACTATTTTTGGGCTAGTGTATTTTTTTATGCAGTCGCAGTGTTTTATCTGGCAGCGACAACCCCTATCAGCCCTCACGAGGCCAAGACACTCTATCTCAATGATACGATCGTTTCGCTGTTGATGAGGTGGGGGCAGGGGATCAGTGATACGTTTTTGGGACTGAGGCTCTTTTTCCTTTTTGCAGGATTTTTGAGTATCGCGCTTTTTTATCAGATGAGCAAAAAAGCCTTTTCCAAGCCGGAAGATACCTATTTTGTTACATTTATTTTTATGCTTTTACCGGGTATCCTGACCGGAACGACACTGGCCAATATTGCGATTATTGTCTTGCCTGTTGTTTTATTGTTTGTATTGATGCATGAAAAAGGGTACTTTTGGATACTTCTCCCATTGATGCTGATACTTTTCTTCATCCATGAAGCTTCGATCATTTTCTTTATCGCGGTACTTTTGTATGCTATTGCCTATAATGAGAAGCGGCTGGCCATAGTATCTTCTGCCTTTGTACTGGTATGTATCTATCTGGCAAAAGGTATCGTGATCGGAGGCAGGCCTTCAGGACACTTTTTGGAGATTTTCGGCCTTTATGCCACGCTCTTTTCGCCATTTGTCTTTCTCTATTTTTTCTATGCCCTCTATCGCATACTGCTTAAAGGCAAAAAAACCCTGCTTTGGTATATTTCATTCACTGCACTGGTATTTTCTTTATTGTTGTCCATTAGACAGAAGATTCACATTACGGACTTTGCCCCCTATGTGATGATTGCTGTTCCTCTGATGGTTTCTGTGCTCAACCAGAGTATGCGTGTGCGGCTGCCCCAGTTCCAAAAGCCTTACAAAAGAGGCGCACATTTTGTTATCTTTACCTTGATATTGAGTGCTATGGTGATCCTTACGCACAAGATAAGCTATTATCAGTCAGGCATGCATGAGAGACATTTTGCAAAACGCATCTATGCTCCCTATGACAAAGTGCAGGAACTCAAAGCAGAGGGAATTGAGTGCTATGATATGCAGGGACGAAGCGAATGGTATCAGTTTCAGTACTATAATATGCCACTTTGTAACAAACAGTAGAAAATTTAGCTAAAAAACTGTTTCTAATATACACATTATTTTTTTTATTCTTATAAGTATGATTAGCGAAACAAAAGATAAATCTATCTCATGCTAGACTATTGTGAACTTAATTAAAGGAGAACTCGTATGGCTCAAAAGGCGATTAGAGAATACGACGCAAAGTCGATTTTGGCTAAGCATTGGGATAAATATTTCCCAAATTTCACTTATGCTTACGAAACAGTAATGGTTCAGAATGGATCAGAATTAAAAGAAGCTGCAAAAGAGAAGGCATGGCTTAACGAAAAGAGATTGGTTGCAAAACCGGATATGCTCTTTGGTAAAAGGGGTAAGAACGGTCTGGTACTTTTCAGAGACCAAAAGCCCGGCGATGTAACACTTGAAAAAGCTGCTGCATGGATCGATGAGAAATCAAGCAGCAAACAAGAAGTATTCTTCGCATTCGAAGGTGATACTCCAACAGGTAATCCATCGGTAGACTTTCTGACTCACTTCGTAGTTGAGCCGTTCACTCCGCATGAGCAAGCAGAAGAGTACTACATTTCTGCAACAGTTGTTGGTGATGAAGATGTTCTTTATATGTCAGCTGAAGGTGGTATGGAAGTAGAAGAGAACTGGGATAAAGTGACTGAAGTATCTTTCAAGATCACTGAGAGTGAAGAAGAGATCGCTGAGAAGATCAGAGCGAACGTTCCTGCTGATGTAGCTGAGAAGGACAAAGCGAACTTCGCTGAATTTGCGATCGGTTTTTTCAAAGCGTACAGAGAGCTTAACTTTGCATATCTTGAGATCAACCCGTTCGTCATGCAAGGCAACAAGATTGAACTTCTTGACATGGTTGCAAAACTTGATGATACAGCTGGATTTATGATGGCTGAAGAGTGGGGTGATGTAGAGTACCCAACAGCATTCGGTATGGAAGAGAAATCTCCAGAAGTTCTCGCTATTGAAGAGGCTGACTCTAAGACAGGTGCTTCACTTAAGTTGACACTTCTTAAACCTGATGCACGTATCTGGACGATGGTTGCAGGTGGTGGTGCATCAGTGGTATACGCTGATACGATCGCTGACCTTGCTGGTATCGATGATCTTGCGAACTATGGTGAATATTCAGGTGGTCCAACGACTGGTGAGACAAAGTTCTACGCAGAAACACTTCTTGATCTGATGACAAGACAAAAAGATGCACAGGGAAGAGACAAGATCCTTATCATCGGTGGTGCGATTGCGAACTTCACAGATGTTGCTGCAACATTCACAGGTATCATCCAAGCGTTCGAAAACTACGCTGAAAAAATGAAAGAAGTTGGCGTGAAGATCTATGTAAGACGTGGTGGACCAAACTACGAAAAAGGTCTTAAAGATATCAAAGAAGCTGCAGACAGACTTGGACTATGGATCGATGTATACGGACCAGAAACACACGTAACTGACATTGTTAGAATGGCAGTAGAGGCATAAGGAGAGAAGATGGCACAACTATTTACAAAAGATACACAAGCAATTTTCTGGAACAACAACGCTAGCGCGATCCAAAGAATGCTCGATTATGATTACACTATCAAGAGAAAAACACCTTCAGTAGCTGCGATTGTAGCTCCTACTGCAGATGCAAAATTCCAGAAGTTCTTCTGGGGTCCAGATGAGATCATGGTACCACTTTATAAGAATACAGCAGAAGCGAAAGCAGCACATCCAAACGCTGATGTACTTCTTAACTTCGCATCACTTAGAACGGCATATGATGTCACAATGGAAGCGCTTGAGATTGGTGGATTCAGAGTGATTATGATTACTGCTGAAGGTATCCCTGAAAGACTTGCGCGTAAGATGAACCAAGCAGCAAGAGATGCGGGTGTTATCGTGATCGGACCTGCAACGGTTGGTGGTATCAGCCCAGGTGCATTTAAGATTGCAAACGTTGGTGGAACGATCGAAAATATCGTAAACTCTAAGCTTCACAGAGCAGGTTCTTGTGGTCTTGTAACGCGTTCAGGTGGTCTTTTCAACGAGCTTTCCAACATTATCGCTATCAACGCTGACGGTATTGCAGAAGGTGTTGCGATCGGTGGTGACAGATTCGTTGGTTCTGTATTTATCGACAACCTTCTTAGAATGCAGGATAACCCGGATGTGAAGTACATGATCCTTCTTGGTGAAGTAGGTGGTACTGAAGAGTACAAAGTGATCGATGCGGTAAAATCTGGTAAGATCACGAAGCCAATTATCGCTTGGTGTATCGGTACGATCGCAAAATACTACAGCTCAGGTGTCCAGTTCGGTCACGCAGGTGCTTCTGCGAATGCTGAAAGAGAAACAGCTGAAGCGAAAAATAAAGCGATGGCAGAAGCAGGTATCTATGTACCTGAGACATTCAATGACCTTCCAGCGAAAATCGCAGAGGTATACGGTAAACTCAAAGCTGAAGGTGTTATCACAGATATCGCTGAGCCAGAGATGAATGTGGTACCAAAAGCAAGAAGAAGTAAGCAGTTCATCTGTACGATCTCTGATGACAGAGGTGAAGAGGCGACATATGCAGGATTCCCTATCTCTTCAGTGGCGCTTCCAAGCACAGGAAAAGGTATCGGTGATGTTATTTCACTGCTTTGGTTCAAAAAACAGTATCCGAAATGGGCGACAGACTTTATCGAAACTGTGATCAAAACCGTTGCGGACCACGGTCCGGCTGTATCAGGTGCGCACAATGCTAAAGTAACTGCAAGAGCTGGTAAGTCAGTTGTTGAATCACTTGTAACCGGTCTTCTTACCATCGGGCCAAGATTTGGTGGTGCGATCGACGGTGCTGCTGAGTACTTCAAGTATGCAGATGACAATAACCTGACACCGGCAGAGTTCCTTAACTATATGAAAAAACAAGGTGTGCCGATTCCGGGTATCGGTCACAGAATCAAGTCACTCAAGAACCCTGACCTGCGTGTAAAAGGTTTGATGGACTATGCAGCTGAGAACTTCCCGAAAACTCCGCTACTTGACTATGCAAGAACGGTTGAAGCGTTGACTACTTCCAAGAAAGAGAACCTGATCCTCAACGTTGACGGTACGATCGGTATCTTGATGGTAGATATGTGGAGAGCGCTAGGTTACGCTGAAGAAGAGATCAATGAGTTTATCGCTTCAGGTACACTCAACGCATTCTTCATTGCAGGTCGTACAATCGGCTTCATCGGTCACGTGCTTGATGAGAAGAGACTTGCGATGCCAATGTACAGACATCCAATGGATGACATCCTTTACGATGTACCAGTGGCTGAAAAGATCTAATCTAGATCTTTCTCACTCTTTAAGTTCGGACATGAGTATAGACTCATGTCCGATCCCATGGTTCTTATTTCTACATAATTATATTTTTCTCTATTTCCCCCTTTTTATCCACTTTAGTAGACTAATTTTTTTGAATCATCTATCCATTTTTCTCATATAATAGTTTGACGATAAAACAAGAATATTTGTCATCAAATTTAGCATTTTTTGCATATATAATGTAAGTAATAGTTTTATTTTTAGAAATTTAAACTTTTTCACAATTTTTTCAAAAAAACCCTTGACAACAAAGGAGTTTTTGTCTATAATTCCCGTCCACAAACACAGAGACCTAGGCTGAGTTAGCCCAGAGAGTGCGAGTGAATGATCTTTGACAACCAAATATA
>DSDW01000147.1 GCA_011048515.1 Campylobacterota bacterium
ACTTAGCACTTAGCACTTAGCACTTAGCACTTAGCACTTAGCACTTCACTATCCACGAATCACGAGTTACGAATCACTCTTCACTTAACACTTAACACTTAACACTTAACACTTAACACCAATCACGAGTTACGAATCTGTTACCATTCATGCATTACTTTTCAGAGAGATACGATATAATCTCATCTTAATCAGAAATAAAAGAAGAGGGGGATGTCTCTTTGGGGATGAAAAAAGTACTTATCGTGTTTGGGACCAGGCCGGAAGCGATCAAAATGGCACCGCTGGTCAAAGCCTTCGAGTCCTACAACTCAACACTCAACACTCGCCCAGAAGAAAGTGCCCTTGGGGTACTATCATCGACTCGTCTGGATTTTTGCGGAGTGTTGCAATGATCAAAAAATGTTTATTCCCAGCAGCAGGCTACGGTACACGTTTTCTGCCTGCGACCAAAGCTACCCCCAAAGAGATGCTCCCCGTTCTTACCAAACCGTTGATCCAGTATGGTGTCGAAGAGGCAGTGGAAGCAGGTATCCATACGATGGCGATCGTGACGGGGAGAGGCAAACGTGCGATAGAGGACCATTTTGATATCTCCTATGAGCTGGAGCACCAGATCAAGGGTGGTTCCAAAGAATATCTGCTTGATGAGATCCGTGCACTGATCACTGAATGTACCTTCTCCTATACCAGACAGGTCGAGATGAAAGGTTTGGGACATGCCATATTGAGCGGTGAGACACTCATCGGTAATGAACCGTTTGCAGTCATTCTTGCCGATGACCTTTGTACCAACTCCCCCGTCATCCTCGACTCCGCTCGGGGATCTATAAACACCAAAGGTGTTCTCAGCCAGATGATCGAGGTCTATGAGAGATACCAGTGTTCCATCGTAGCCATAGAAGAGGTGCCGATGGACCAGACGGACAAATACGGTGTCATCGCAGGTGACTTGGTGGATAGGACAGATGATACTTACAGGGTAACCGATATGGTAGAGAAACCTGACCCGAAAGATGCGCCGACCAATATGGCGATCATCGGAAGATACATTCTGACCCCCGATATCTTTGATATTCTCAGAGAGACCAAACCGGGCAAAAATGGAGAGGTACAGATCACTGATGCCCTTCTTGCACAGGCTAAAAACGGAAAAGTGATTGCCTATAAGTTCAAAGGCAAACGCTTTGACTGCGGGTCTGTGGACGGGTTTGTTCAGGCTACGAACTATTTTTATAATGAAAATAAAGGAAACTAGATAGATGAAGATAGCGATAGCAGGTACAGGGTATGTAGGATTGTCAAACGGCCTACTCCTTTCACAGCACAATGAGGTCGTGGCGCTCGATATCATTCCCGAAAAAGTGGAGATGCTTAACCGTAGAAAGTCTCCTATCGAAGATACTGAGATAGAAGAGTACCTTCTAAGAGATGATATCAACTTCAGAGCGACCCTGGATAAGGATGAAGCGTACACGGGTGCTGATTTTGTCATCATCGCAACACCGACCGACTACGATCCAGAAACCAACTATTTCAATACCAAAACCATCGAATACGTCATCAGTGACGTCCTCGCCATCAACCCGGATGCGGTGATGGTGATCAAATCGACGGTCCCTGTAGGCTACACGAAAACGCTGAAAGAGAAGTTCGGCACCGAAAACATCCTCTTTTCTCCCGAGTTCCTCAGAGAAGGGAAAGCGCTGCATGACAATCTCTACCCCTCGCGCATCATCGTCGGAGAGCAGAGCGAAAGAGCCGAAGTCTTTGCAAACCTTTTGGCCCAGGGTGCCATCAAAACAGAGATACCGATACTTTTCACTGACAGTACCGAGGCGGAGGCGATCAAGCTCTTCGCCAACACCTATCTGGCGATGAGAGTTGCGTATTTCAACGAGCTGGATAGCTATGCTGAAACGCATGGCCTGGAGAGCAGACAGATCATCGAGGGGATTGGCCTGGACCCGAGAATAGGGATGCATTACAACAATCCTTCGTTCGGATACGGGGGGTATTGTCTGCCGAAAGACACGAAGCAGCTGTTGGCAAACTATGCCGATGTCCCGAGCAATATTATCAGAGCGATCGTCGATGCCAACAGCACCAGAAAAGACTTCATCGCGGATCAGATCCTCGGCCGCGATCCTAAGGTAGTCGGGATCTATAGATTGGTCATGAAAGCCGGATCTGACAACTTCCGCTCCTCTGCGATCCAGGGGATCATGAAAAGGATCAAAGCCAAAGGGATCGAGGTCGTGATCTACGAACCGACACTGCACGAGGAGGAGTTTTTTCACTCCCGTGTCGTTAAAGACCTGGACGAATTTAAAAACATATCCGATGTGATCATTGCCAACCGTCAAGCTGATGTGCTGGATAATGTCAATGAGAAAGTCTATACGCGTGATTTGTTTGGGAATGATTGAGGGGATGAAAAAATGACTAATATAATTCTATGCGGTGGAAGTGGGACAAGACTATGGCCGATCAGCCGAACACTAATGCCAAAGCAGTTTGTTAAGCTTTTTGAAGACAACTCGCTCTTTCAGCTCACAGTAGAGAGAAATGCCAAACTGTGTGATGCGCAGTTCATTGTTTCAAACGCTGAACAGTATTTCCTGGCACTGGATCAGCTCGAAGAGCTTGAAAGAACAAACAATAGCTACCTTCTGGAGCCTGTAGGAAGAAACACTGCCCCGGCGATAGCACTTGCTTGTCTGGCTTTGGATCACGATGAGTTGGTTTTGGTGACCCCCTCTGATCACTTGATCAAAAATGAAACAGAGTATCAAAAGGTTGTATCAAGAGCAAAAGAGTTAGCCGAAGATGACAATCTGGTGACCTTTGGTATCACCCCTTCTTTTGCCGAAACAGGGTTTGGGTACATTCAGGCAGAGCCTGAAAATGATGAATGTTCAATTTTAAATGTTGAATGTTTTAAGGAAAAGCCAAATCTTGAACTTGCAAAGCAATACTTAGAAGAAAATTCAAAATTAAGCATTCAACATTTACCACTGAAATGGTACTGGAACAGCGGCATGTTTCTGTTTAAAGCGGGGGTGTTTCTGGAAGAACTGGGGAAATACTCTCCGGAGATATTGGAAGCCTGCAAAAAAGCATTGAGTAGTGCTAGTAAAGATGAAATGATCAGAATAAAGCATGATGATATGATGCAGATCCCGGAGGACTCTATCGACTATGCGGTGATGGAAAGATCCGCAAAAGTCAAAGTGGTACCATCCGATATTCACTGGAGTGATCTGGGAAGCTTTGATGCACTTTATGAAGAGCTCCCGCACGATGAACATGGAAATACACGCAATGAAAACCATATCTCTATAGACAGTAAAAATAATCTCGTCTACGGAAATCATAGAAAAATAGCAACGGTAGATATCGAAGATACGATCATTGTCGATACCGGGGACGCTTTGCTGATCAGCAAAAAAGGTTCTTCCCAAAAGGTCAAACAGGTCGTTGCTGAGGTAAGAAAAAACTCCGAACTTCACAATATCCACCTGACAGGACATAGACCCTGGGGGACCTATACGGTCCTTGAAGCTTTTAACGGCTATAAGATCAAACGTATCGAGGTCAAACCGGGGAAACGTCTCTCTCTGCAAAAGCATTTGCACAGAAATGAGCACTGGATCGTAGTGAGCGGAACGGCCACGGTGACCGTCGGTGAGACCAAGCAGTACATCAGACCCAACGAATCAACCTACATTAAGATGGGTGAAGTGCATCGATTGGAAAATGAGGGGAAGATCCCTGTTGTGCTCATCGAAGCGCAGGTGGGTGAGTATACGGGTGAAGATGATATCGTAAGACTTGATGATGATTTTCAAAGATAAGATTGAAAAAAATATATGAATGGTATACAAATGAGTAATAGAGCTGTTTTTATCTATCAAAATGCTTTTTCACAAACAGGCGGCATTCAGACGTTTAATAAATATTTTATTTCAGCGTTAGAAAAGATAAAAAACACTCATGCAGGTATGACCGCCGAACTTGTAGGTATCTACGACAATGAAAAAGATGTGAAAACCTCATTGCCTTTTCAAACGCTTGGCAGCAGCAAACTCGGAGCCTTCACACACATCATCAAAAATGCAAAAAGATTTGACACTTTTATTTTTGCACATGTCAATCTGGCACCATTGGCAATAGCATTGCGCCTATTAAACCCAAAAGCAAGGATTATCTTTTGCACGCATGGCATTGAGATCTGGAAAAAGCTACCACGAGCCACAGAGTGGATCATGAATAGGTCAACAGTTCTAACGGTTAGCAGCTTTTCAATGGATGAGCTGAAAAAGTACAATCCGAGATTGAAAGATATTCGCCTTTTCCCTAACTGCATCAAAGTCAAAGAGAATATTTCGGAACTATCAAATCCTTTTGATCCAAAAAATTTCAATATTCTGTCTGTCACAAGACTGTCCAAAACAGAGAGGCTGAAAGGGATAGATACGGTCATTAAAGCGCTTCCGATGATAAAAGAGAAAATTCCAAATGTAAAATACAGCGTTATAGGCAAGGGAGACGATGTAGAGCGGCTAAAAAAACTAGCCGATGATCTAAGTGTCAGCGAGTATGTAAATTTTCTTGGTTTTGTGGACGACATAGATGCGTATTATCAGCACAGTGATATTTTCACGTTGCCTAGTAAAAAAGAGGGATTCGGTATCGTTTATCTTGAGGCAATGCAGTACAAAAAACCGGTTATAGCGGTGAACTACGGTGGTCCTACAGATGTGATCGTAGATGGTGAAACAGGGTATCTTTGCGAGTATGATGATGCAGCGTGTTTAGCTGAGAAGATCGTCAGACTGCATGAGGATTCTGCTCTGTCAAAACAAATAGGTGAAGCTGGGTATGTACGGTTAATTGAACAGTTTACATTTGAGAAATTTACGCAAAATTTGCAATATGTTTTGATGGGATCTTAAAGTTATGAGCAAAAAAAACATCCTCTTTGTCCACCCATTGACGGGAAATGCATACGAACTCTACAAGGCATTTGATAGAAATCCCAATGTAAATATCATCTCGCTTTTAGATTCAACAGCAAAATCAAAACCTTCATTATTGAGCAAAATACGGTACAAACTTAAACTTCATCAAGATGTTTACGAAATAAACAAAAAACTTTTGTCATATGATATCAGCAACATGGATATTCTATTTGTTGTAAAAGGAAATGAAATACACCCAAAAACTTTAAAAAAGTTAAAAAAGAAATTTCCATCTATGACATTAATACATTGGGCATTGGATGACATGTCTGGATGGCATACAAAAAGTATCTTCTTACATTTTGGTCTAAAACTTTTTGATATAGTCTATACAACAAAAACATATAATCTCAGTCAATTAAAAGACATGGGTGTAAAGAATGTAAAATACATAAATCAAGCATATTCTCAGGATATACATGCAAAGCCGAAACACTGTGAGCCTCAGTTTTCTCATAAAGTCCTGTTTATTGGCCGTGCTGAGATAGAACGTTTTCGAAGTATGGAATTTTTAGCAAAAAATGATATCGAAATCAATATTTATGGCATAGGTTGGCATAAACAAATATATCAAAATCATCACAAAAATCTTATCATTCATGACATGCCTCTGTAC
>DSDW01000002.1 GCA_011048515.1 Campylobacterota bacterium
CACCGACACTCTGGGAAAGGGTGCATACCGCTATCTCACGGCGATCATCTATCAGAAGATCTTCTCCAGCAACAAAGGCGAACTGATGATCGCCATCGGCAAAGACGGCATTACGCAAAAAGCAGTTCTGAAAGACCTGGTGCTCTTTGGAGACCTCACGGCCGAGCGTATAAAATAAAGTCAATCACCTTCTCATCACTCATCTCGCAGGGTTTCAGCATGCCGCCTTTCATGGTGGGGTAGTTCCCGCTGACGATGTCATTGCCTCCGAGTTCTTCTGCGTAGACTTTGATCACTCTGCCCTCCAGCAGGGTCTCTTTGCGAAGCAGATAGCGTTTATGTTTATAGATCACCTCATTGGCATCATTGGGGAGTGCTAAAAGCCTGGTGTAAAATTCTGTTTCATTCATAGGTGTTATTATGCAAAAAGTAGTTGAAAGGTAGCAGGTAAAGCGCTAAAAAAATTAGCGCTTTGAAGTAAACATGATCAATCTACCCACTGAGGTTTGTGATGGTTTCTTTCACTGTAGGAAAATGCATCGTCATACTCATCATCTTCCTCATCCAGCCAACCGAATATATCATCAGTAAAGATCCTTGCATATCCCATATCTTCAAGCATCTCGTCGAGCTGAGAGAGACTTGCATGTGTCTTTTTGTAGTGCGATATAAGCGTCTCGATATCTTCTGTCTCAACGCCGTGTGTCTTTAGGGTAAATTCCATATCTTTTATAGTCATCGTATCTTCCTCTTACAGCTTCATTCCTATAGAAGTTGTTTGAGAGCGTACGGTGAACGAGTGGATCGTTTTCACTTGGGTGATGCCTCCAACATCAACATCTAAATTGTAAAGATATCCACTGATATCCTCATGTTCCGGGTACGTATCGAAATGACCGTCCAACATAAACCATAACCGATAAAAAATTATACTCTGAAAAATGGATTTTATAGCTAAAAAAGGGATAAAATTTTTCAGGCTCGATATTAAGGAGATTTAAACTAAGATTTCAGAAAGTCAAGCGTACCGATATCGGAGGCTGAATCTCATGTTATAATGTGGGTCAAGTGTGGGTATACCACCTTTTTAAACTTTATATCGATTGGACTTGGAAGTGGGGAGTCGCCCCGGATTAAATAGGTTGGCAGAAGGGCAAAGCATGCAGGAAAATGAGCTGGAAATACTACGTGAACGTATTCGTATTTTAGAGAAAGAACAAGAGGAATTAAGAGAGAAATCTGCAGAGGCGATCAAGATCGTCGATCAGATCAAAGCGCTTGAATTTTATCAGGCTGAGATGATCAAGCTGCAGCAGCATATTGAAAAACACGGCAAAAAGCTGATCATTGTCTTTGAGGGCAGGGATGCCGCGGGAAAAGGAAGTCTGATCGGAACGGTATCCCGCTATATGAACCCGAAGCATTACCGTATCGTGGCACTGGGAAAGCCAACGACGGAGCAGAAGACACAGTGGCACTATCAGAAATATGTGGAGCATTTTCCTTCCGCGGGTGAGATCATCCTGTTCGACCGCAGCTGGTACAACCGCGCGATGGTGGAACCCGTGTTCGGTTTTTGTACCAAAGAAGAGTATCAGCTCTTTATGAATGATGTCACGGGGTTTGAGAGATCGGTAAGCAGGCAGGGGGTGATCCTTATCAAGCTCTATCTCAGTGTCAAGAAGTCGGTACAGTCAGAACGTTTTGAGCAGAGAAGGGTCGATCCTCTCAGACAGTGGAAGCTGAGCGAGGTGGATCTTCAGGCGCAGGAGCTCTGGGACGAGTTCAGCAAAATGAAATATAAGATGTTCCAGAAAACGGATCACAAACATGCGCCATGGCATGTCATCCGTTCCAATGACAAGCACAAGGCGAGGATAGAGGCGATGAAGCTGATATTGAACCATTTTGATTACGAGAATAGGAATAAAGCACTCAGTTTTGACTGTGAACCGGGCATTATTGTCTCTTTGGAAGATGAGATGCAGATGATGAGAGATACCAGGCCTGATCTTTTCGGAAACTCCTGACCGCTCGATTGATGATAACGTATAAAGATATGTTACACTTCCGAAAACTTTAGGGCGCATCTAAAAACCCCAGATACTCATAATGGGCTTTGCAAATGTAAGATTTTGCAAGAGATTTGAGAAAGCCTAGCCGTAGCTAAGTTAAGCAAATATCTAGTGAAAGATTGCGTTTGCAAAGCCCACCCTGTGGGCATCTCCAGCTTTCCCTTATGCGTTGTTACTCACTTTCGAATTAGCTACAGCTAGTCCTTCAAGTGAGTGCCTAGCCTAAGAAAAAGCTAGAGATGTTATGAGTATCTGGGGTTATTAGAGGCACCCTTTAAAAGGTCAAGTGTGAAAAAGTATCTTCTGGGTATCGATCGGGGTATTCTGTATATGCTCATCGCCTCACTCTCTTTTGCCGTGATGGGCGGGTTTGCCAAAGTCGTCAGCGCGATACTCCCTGCCGTAGAGGTGACTTTTTTTCGTAATGTATTCGGTGTGGCGCTGATCGGATATGCGATCTATCGATCACCGCTCAAACAGATAGGAGGGAAGCCTCTGCTGCTGCTGTTTCGCGGGGTGATGGGCTTTGCGGCACTGCTCGCATATTTTTATATCATCGCCTATATCCCTCTTGGCGAAGCGGTCACCTACAACAAAACCTCACCGATCTTTGTAGCGATCTTCGCCTTTTTGTTTTTGGGAGAAAAACTTCCCGGCTCTGCGGTCTTTGCCGTACTGCTTGGGTTTGTCGGCATCTTACTGATCGCACAGCCCCAAGGCGGTGTGTTTGACAAGTATGACCTGCTGGGTATCTTCTCCGGGCTTGGTGCCGCACTGGCATACACCTCCATCCGTGAACTGAGACAATACTATGATACCCGGGCGATCGTCATGAGCTTTATGGGGGTGGGAACTATAGCCCCGCTGATGCTGATGCTGGTCACCCCTTATGTGAACCCGCCGCAGGAACTCGATTTTATGTTCGCGGCCTTTGTGATGCCTGAGGGGATACTCTGGTTTTATATCCTCATGATGGGGCTCTCTGCGACCTTCTCGCAGGTATTGATGACCAAAGCGTATGAACATACCAAAGCAGGGATTGTCGGAACGATCAGTTACTCCAATATCGTATTTGCATTGATCATCGGTATTCTTTTGGGAGATCCGATACCTGATATTTGGACCTTTTTGGGTATACTGTTGGTCATCACTTCAGGGCTTATCGTTGCCCTGGCTAAAAAATAAGAGAAGCATGACAGATTCCTTCAATAAGATGATACATTAGGAGACAATATGATTTTGATCGCCGGACCGTGTGTCCTTGAAAGCCGTGACAATGTGATGAGGATCGCAGAATCACTCAGTAAATATCACGAAGATTGCACGAAAGATTTCTACTTTAAAGCGAGTTTTGACAAAGCAAACCGTACGAGCCTTGACAGCTTCAGGGGGCCGGGGCTGGATGAGGGGCTGAAGCTGCTTGCCGAGGTGAAAGCGCAGTTTGGCTATAAGATACTCACCGATGTGCATGACTATACACAGCCTGCTGCGGCGGCTGAGGTGGCGGATGTGCTTCAGATCCCTGCATTTCTGTGCCGCCAGACCGACCTGCTTGTCGCAGCGGCAAAAACCGATGCGGTGGTCAATATCAAAAAAGGGCAGTTCCTCGCGCCTCAGGCGATGGTACACTCGGTTGCGAAGGTACTCAAAACCAGAGGATGCGAGGGTGAGGTCAGTTACGAGAATGCCGAAAAGTACGGGGTATGGCTTACCGAGCGAGGTTCAACCTTCGGATACGGCAACCTGGTCGTGGATATGCGCGGGCTTGTGACGATGAGAGAGTTTGCCCCTGTGGTGTTTGATGCAACCCATTCTGTGCAGTCTCCTGCCAGCGGCGGTGCGACCAGCGGCGGTGACAGCGCAATGGTACCGTATCTTGCCCGCGCAGCGGCAGCCGTAGGTGTGGACGGATTCTTCTTTGAAACGCATTTTGATCCAAGCATTGCGCTTAGTGACGGGCCCAATATGATCGAGCTTACCAAGCTGGAAGCATTGATGGAGCAGATCGATGCGATACGCTCGATTGTAGAGTAGGTATCAAATAGCGTTAGGGTAGTTTTTGTTATAATCCCCTGTTTGACTCGTTCCAAACGTCCCCGTTTGAAATGACAGAAGCATGCATTTCAAGCTGCAGCTTAGGACAAGAGTAATTTAAAATATAAGTGAGAAAGGTAGAGAAGTATGACGGTAGTAGAAGGTCATTTAAGTGTAGATAGAAGTAAAAAAGTAGCGATCATCAATGCAAGATTCAACCACTTCATTACAGATAGACTTGTAGAGGGTGCAAAAGATGTCTATGCCAGACATGGCGGAAATCCTGAGGATCTTGACCTGATCCTGGTGCCGGGTGCATTTGAGATCCCGTTTGCACTGGATAAAGCCCTGGCATCAGGCAAATATGATGCAGTATGTTGTCTTGGGGCGGTGATCCGCGGTGCGACACCTCACTTTGACTATGTTTCGGCTGAAGCGACAAAAGGCGTGGCGAACGTGACACTCAAATACGGAAAGCCGGCAACCTTCGGTGTCCTGACGGTTGACAGCATCGAGCAGGCGATCGAGAGAGCGGGTACAAAGGCCGGAAACAAAGGCGGTGAAGCGATGGCCGGGCTTATCGAACTGATGAACCTTTATACAGAGATGGAAAAATAGAAATATAAAATGTGACTGGCCGCATGAGCATCTACTGAAAATATCGTAGTGTATACCTTGATACGGGGCTCAGCGTCAGCGCAGCTTTTTGGACGTTGTTTAAAAAGCGCATATAAGGAATAACATGGCAACAAGACACCAAGCACGGGCAGCGGTAGTGGGTTTACTCTATGCGTATGACCTTGGCAATGAAAATATCGCTAAATTCTCAGATGAGATTTTGGAAGAAGACAAGATACGTAACAAACAAAGAGAGTTCTCGAACGTCCTTTTTCACGGGACAATAGAGAACCTGGAACTGATCGATGAAGAGATCCAGAAGCATCTCAAAGAGTGGGATTACCATGGGATCGGCAAAGTAGAAAAAGCGATCCTGCGACTGGGTGCCTATGAGATACTGGTAGCAAAAACTGACAGAGCGATCATTATCAATGAGGCTGTGGAGCTCGCCAAAGAGCTGGCAGATGACAAATCACCGAAGTTTATCAACGGAGTTTTGGACGCCATCGGAAAATAGCATTTTCCTATCGCAAATTAGTAATTAATAGTGAATAATGAATAATGAATAATTGAGGAAGAAGAAGAAGAGTTTTAAATTACGGATTTTGAGGGAAGAGATTTTTGGGGTAGGGAATGATTTGAATTTATGAAGTAAGGGAGGGGAGCGAAAAAAGAAATATTAAATCGTAAAACTGAAAAACAGCATGGGTAAACAAGTTTACCCATCCTACAAATCTGGATAAAAACGCCTTGAAAAAGGGCTAAATAAATG
>DSDW01000001.1 GCA_011048515.1 Campylobacterota bacterium
AAGTAGTACTCCTCCGACTATACCTCTTCCAATCATACTACCACTAGATGATTTCATTAAACTTGCTCCATCTTCTATTAGTTCTACTTCCAATATATCTTTATAGCCATAAATTTTGATATCATCTATATGATTTACTAGAGCTATTTTATGTCTTTTTTCATCTATTAATATACCCTTTAGTTTTAAATTATTTTCTATAGTAATACCATCATCTAATAATGATTTTGTCGCATTGAAATCTCGTAATCTTTCAATGTTTTTTTGTAAAGTATTTTTATTTTTTTCATTTGCAGCTGCTACCCAAACTGCAAGTGCAATTAGACCAACTATAATAATCATTACAATTACGATTTCCATGGTTATCTCCTTTTATATCAACTATTAACAATAATATCATACTTCCAATTAGAACTTTAATGGAATTATTCTAACTAATGATTAAGCCTCTAAGGGCATGACTTTAACGGTTACCTCAGTCATTCTCTTTATGGTTTTCTCAAGCTTATTAAAGATAGATTTCAAGTTCATTAGTTCTAATTTTTTCGCTCCCACGATTTCGTGGGAGTGTATATGGCAACTTCATCTACCAAGCCCTCTCTATTTTTAATAGACCGTTTATTCCTTCATAATCTCTCGCACTGGAGTATCTCCAGTGCTTCGCCTCATCCACATATCCACGTTTGAGAGAATTGTTGTTTTCTCGTTCCCATCGTCTCGATGGGAATGCAGACTTGAATATCGCATCACAAAAACCTTTCCATTTCATATCTTCTAAATATCGGAAACCAATTGAGTATCGTACAGGTTATAAAGTGCGGATGTGTTGTTTTATAGATTTTATAGTGACTTCTTCCCGTCAACTATTGTATCTTGTTTTGGCTTATGGTGTTTAATATTGGGATATACATTCCCATCGAAACGATGGGAACGAGTTAAGATCACTCCCTCTTTGTTTTGGAAGATTATAGCGTGATTGCATAAAAAAGATTGTATCCGTAGGTCGGGGTATCCCTACCCCCACACAAATGGTAACCAGGAAATAAAAGAGTCTTGACATTGGAACGTCGGGGTGGGGACACCCCGACCTACATCTCAAGATCACAGAAAGATGGTGTGCTAAAAGCACAAAGATTAATAGGCGAATTTGTATCCGCGGCGACGTACTGTATGGATCACCTGGAACCCGAGGATCTGCTTGAGTCTTTTTCTGATCTGGTTGATCGCTACTTCAACCGTGTTGTCGCTGACATACTCCGGCTCTTCCCAGAGTGCATTGATGATCTCATCTTTGGAGAAGACCCTCTTCTCGCGGAGGGCAAGGTATGCCAAGATATCAAACGTCTTGCCGTTCAGTGAGACGTTTTTGTCATCATACTGTATTCTCTTGTTGGCAATATCGATCACAAGTTTATCGACTTCAACCTGTGTACCGAAGAGGTGTCTCATATTTGCAAGTACTCTTGCGGCGATCAGGTCGGGATGATCACAATGTTCATAGACAACATCATCGACCCCGAGTTTAAAAAATTCTGACTGACGCTTCGGCTTGTCCGTCAGTATAATGATCTTCGTCTCGCTCTTTTTCTTCTTCACTTCATTGACATAACGCTCCAGTGAAAACTGTACCCCTTCATCTACAATGATCACCAGTTCATAATGCCTGAAATCTGTAAAGTTTGTTGCATCGTACATATCTTTGGCATTATCTACGATACAGATAAAGTATTTATCTAACTCTTTTTCTAATTCATTGACGAAATCGTCGTCAAACCCTACACTTAAGATTCTCATATTTACTGCTTTTATTGGTCTACAAAGAGTAAACCGAAACTTAAACTTTGTTCGATTTCTCTGTTTAGTGGTAAATTTATATCAAAAACAAGCTTATTTAAAAATAAAACTAAGGTTATTCTAATGTTTTGTCAATCTTATAAGGCGATTTCAGCCTTTATCTCACTATAAAATGCCTATAATGATTTTTTTGCTTTGATATAGACTCTCTTGGGCGCGGGGTAACCCTCTACCGTTTTGGTCGGATCGTTCGGGTCAAGGAAATCCTCAAGGCTTTGCGTATCGATCCATTCGGTTTTACGCTGTTCATTGAGATCGGTCACTTTTGTTTCAAGCACTTCCACACTCTCAAACCCTGCACGATGACACCAGTTCTTCAGCGCAGGGACAGTCGGCACGAAATAGATATTCGGTATCTTGGAGTATTTTCCGGCCGGGGTAAGTGCCACTTCCTCCTCCCCATCGATCATAAAGGTGTCCAGGATCAACTCTCCTCCCTTCTCCAGTCCTTTATAGAGCGACTTGAGCATCGATACCGGATCAGAGCGATGATAGAGCACGCCAAGGCAGAAGAGCACATCGAACTTATGTTCATAATACTCTACATGCTCAACTCCCAGCATCTCATAGATAATACCTGACTTGACAAAATGGTCGATAAACTGAAACTGTGAATAATAGATCGCAGAGGGATCGAACCCTATCAGTTTTTTTGGCTTCTGGCTCAGCATACGGAAAAGGTAGTAGCCGTTGTTGCATCCGATATCCCCGACCACTTTCCCTTCAAGATCGAAATGCGGTTCAAGCAGGTTATACTTGATCTGGCTCTGCCATTCGGTATCGATAAAGAGCGTATTGATCCGGAAAGGGCCTTTCCTCCATGGCTTCATCAGCAGCGCAGCCTGCCTTATCTCCTCAGCCTGTTCTTGTGTAAGATCGGGTATATCTATACTCACGACATCTCCTAGCGAGACCGTGATATTTTCAAATTCCGGCAACGCCTTGATTGCTTCCTGAAACGGAGCGATATTTTTCCACGTCAACCATGTTCGACGTTCTGTTCTCAATTGATTTAAATCCATAGGTGCCTTAATAAAGTTAAAAAATGATTGTAAAGATAATGACCCGTATATCAGCGGTCATCGCGAGCCAGAAGAAGTATGTCGACAGGACATCTCTCTTCCGGATTAAATTTCAGGTCTATTTGATATAGGCTTTAATGATCTTCTGATCAAAAAACGGTCGATTCATCCTGGGATCGACATCGACATTTTCAAGTTTGCTCACGACATCCTTGCCTGCAACCACCTCACCAAAGATCGTATGTCTTCCATTGAGCCAGGGAGTCGGTACTGTAGTGATGAAAAACTGGCTTCCGTTTGTTTTTGGTCCACGGTTTGCCATCGCCAGCAGGAACGGTCTGTCAAATACCACATTGGGGGCGAACTCATCCTCAAAATCTGTTTTCCAGATAGACTCACCACCACTGCCGGTACCGGTCGGATCCCCGCCCTGAATCATGAAATCCTTGATGATCCTATGAAAGATCAATCCGTTGTAATAGCCGTTTTTTACATGCGTCGTAAAGTTCTCTACCGCTTTGGGCGCAACTTTTGGGTAGAGTTTCAGTTCGATCTTTCCGAGGTTTGTCTCAAGAACCACCACCGGGGCTTTCTCCTCTGCCTGCAACTGCATGCCGCAAAGCAACAGTGCCATCATCAATACTTTTTTGAACATCGCTTCTCTCCTTCCTTACAGCGTGAATGTATCGTTTTCACATTTATCTATTTTCAGCTCTTTGAGCAGTTTCTCAAAATAATCACCGCAGTCTCTTTGTACATCTTCTTTGAACTCCACATAGAGGGTTCTCTTTTCAAAGTTGTCCCAGATCTGCGGCGTTATCTTCGTCGCTTTGTTGACTCTTTCAATGGCTTCGTTGACCTCATTGCGAAGGTTCTGATCATCACTGGCAAAGGTAAGACACATCCCTGCATATCTCTCTTCCATTCTTACACTTGCCTTAATTTGACTGCATCTATCCATCTGTTGCTCTACTCCTCGTCATTTATAGCGTTGATTATATCGTAGAAAAAATAAATCTCTCTACTTTTATTTGGCATAGGCGGTGGCTCTCGTCTCGCGGATCACGTTGACTTTGATCTCGCCTGGATACTGCACCTTTTCTTCGATCTCTTTTGCGATCTCCTTACTCAGGAGTACGGACTCACTGTCTGAGATCTTGTCCGCATTGACAAATACGCGTATCTCGCGCCCTGCATTGATCGCATACGCGCTCGTGACATACTCTTTGGCAATCGCAATCTCCTCGATCTCCGCTATGCGTTTAGTGAAGCTTTCAAGCACTTCACGTCTCGCACCGGGTCTGGCCGCTGAGAGTTTGTCCGCTGCACAGACCGCAGCGGACTCTACCGAATCAGGCTCTTCGTATCCGTGATGGGCATAGATCGCATTGATCACAGTGGGGTGTTCATGGTACTTGCGGCAAAGCTCTACGCCAAGTTCCACATGCGAACCTCCATGCTCCTGGGTCAATGCCTTGCCGATGTCGTGCAGCAATCCCGCACGCAAGGCAAGTTTTTCATCTCCGCCCATATTTGCTGCCATGACTTTCGCCAGATTTGCCACCTCCAGTGTATGTGCGAGCGCATTCTGTCCATAGCTTGCTCTGTATTTCAGTCGTCCCAACAAACGTATGAGTTCTTCTGCCATAGGGAAAAGTCCAAGATCAATGACGATACGCTCCCCCTCTTCAAAGGTCTTCTGCTCAAACTCTTTTTGTACTTTTTCATGCACCTCTTCTATGCGACCGGGATGGATACGCCCGTCTTCTACCAGTATCTCTATCACACGCGTGGCTATCGCTCTTCTATAAAGGTTGAAAGAGCTTACGATGATCACTCCCGGAGTCTCATCAATGATGATATCAACCCCCAAAAGCATCTCCAGAGA
This sequence comes from Campylobacterota bacterium, assembly GCA_011048515.1. Lineage (GTDB taxonomy): Bacteria > Campylobacterota > Campylobacteria > Campylobacterales > Sulfurovaceae > Sulfurovum. The sequence continues at coordinate 4,765 of DSDW01000001.1, forward strand.
CTTGATATTTCTCCCCTCTTTTCCGATGATCCGGCCTTTATGTTCATCGCTTGGAAGGGTGATGGTATTGATCAGGCGTTCTCCGGCAAACTCACCGGCATAGCGTGTTGTAGCCTGTGCAAGAATATAGTTGGCCTTCTTCTCCCCCTCTTCCTTGGCTTCCTGTTCATACTTCCGTACGATATTTGCCACATTCGAACGACACTGATCTTCCACTTTTTTCAAAATATAGGCTTTTGCTTCCTCCTTCGTCAGAGAAGCGATATGCTCCATCTTATCGACTGCTTCGGAGATCACGGCCTGCTTTTTCTGTTCCAACCTTTCAAGATTCTCTTCTTTTCTCTGCAGGCTTTTTTTCTTCTCTTTAAGATCTTCTCTTTCAGACTCTATCTCTTTTTGCTCAAGGATCAGGGAGCGCTGACGTTTATCCAGTCGGGATAAACGTTTCTGATACTCCCTCTCTTGCTCTATTTCGTTGGCTTTGATCTTTACTTTGCTGTTTTCAAGCATCCGCTCAGCCTCATGCTCGATCGCTTTTGCTTTGGCTTTGCTCTCTAACTCCATATAGGAAAATTTGCTTTGTGTGCTGCTTTTCAACCAAAAGTAGCACCCTGCTGCGCCCAGGGCAACTCCTGCTACGGAGGAGAGTCCAATTATCTCTATCATCTATTCTCCTCACACCGCCAGAGGTATAGACACATCGGTCTACCTCTGCATTCTATTCTAT
>DSDW01000034.1 GCA_011048515.1 Campylobacterota bacterium
CTTCAATGATTACATATATTAGACTGTACAAAACTGATAATCTAGCAAAAGATGAATGTATTTCTGCAAGCTGTGCTATTTCATCTGGAAGACTGCTAGTATCTCCTCCAATTTTGGTCATTACAACTTGCTTTATAGCATCCGCATTTATCCAATGTTTATGTAACGATACTAGTTTTTCCATCTTTTCCCCTTGTTGCCTAACTATTTATTCAACCAACACTTTGTACAAATGAGCCAGAAATCCCAAGGATAACCAACAAAAGAATGTGCGTTTATTGGATAAAATTCCCTCTTTTTGAATATTTTACAGCAAAATAGGTCAAAATACCTAAAAGTACCCAAAATAGAATGTGTTTTTTAGCCAGAAAACGGCGATGATTGTATAAAGTGTGGTTGATCAAGCGAATATCGGGATAAAAGCACACAAACGAGGAGAACCTGCTCCCTACTCCCTGCTACCCAATATCAATCCCAGTAGATATTTACGCTTCTTCTGCCCCAGCGCAACGCTTTCCGGCGGTCCACGCCCATATAGATATCGATACGTTTTCTGTATCGTATATTCATCTTATCTCTTACATGATATATGCCAGGAAGCCCTGCAATACGTACCTTTGTTCCATTTCTCATTCCATACATCGATAGCAGATCTCTCGAGACCGCGATCACTTTCATTCCCGGGGTCAACCGGTTGTTCCAGGCAGCCAGAAAAGGCGAATCGTCTGTCTCTTTGGGATGCGATGTATATGCCGTTGCAGTAACACGGAGACTTCGCTTACCGTAACTGCTATACTTTCCTTCTGCTGCCAGTTCTTCAAGTCTGTGCGGCAGAGGAAGATCCAGAACTTTTCCAATTCTGAGCATTGACTTCTTTTTTAACTTGTTGAAACTTATGAGATCTTCAGGCTGAAGGTTGAATTTTTTTGCAATAGAGATTAGACTGTCACCTTTTTTTACTCTGTAGCGGGCGCTGGAGATAGCATCGACCATCTCTTGGGAGTATGGCAGAATCAGTTTCTGCCCTATGCGTATATACGCACCTTTTTTCAATTTATTGAATTCTCTGAGTTCAGCTGTTTTCATATTGAATTTTTTGGCAATACGGCTCAACATATCGCCCGCTACAACCACGTAGATACCTATCTCTTTTTCTTCGCTCGATTGAAGTTCTTTGGCATATTTGTCAAGCTCGCTAATGTATTTCTCAAGCTCTTCCTGGGACATCAAAGCTCTTCTGTCAGATGGGGGCTTCTCTCTATCTACCCGTACTTCACCGACGATATCCTGGGGCTGTTCAAAGATGCTACTCTTACTTCCCTTAAAACGTAAAGGCTCTTTGGAGAGTTTATAAGGTACTGTTATTTCTTCTACAGGGATGACTTTGAGTAAAGCTTTTTCCTCTTGGATTGACAGGGATTTGACACTGATGAGTTTTTTTCGATCTTTATCATACTCTATCTCTTTTGTATAGAGATATTTGGTACTGTAGGGATTACATGTGTTATATCCTTCCGTTAGCACCCTACACTCTACCACGCCATTGGCCGGAGCTATGGTGCTTATGATTATTAGAGTGTATAAAAACCTTCTCATCCATCTCTACTGAGCTTATAAGAAGCTCAGCATCTCCCCTTTGATCTTTTCCTTGTCGACGACAACCGTATGCCTGACAGGCTTGTCAAAAAGGGCTGTGATCATCTGAGGTACTTTGACATTGGCTGATTCGCTTACCCATTTGAGTGCCGCGATATCCCCTTTAACCTCTTTTCCGAGTGCTTTGGAGACAGCAGGGGAAAATTTTGTCCACTCTGCAGTCGAGTAGACTACAGTCTTCAACGGCTTCTCCCTGAGTGTTCTATATGCCCTGATACAAGTTGCCGTATGAGGGTCCATAATGTATCCTTTTTTTGCATACTCTCCGATCACACTTTCACACTCTGCATCATCAGAGAATGAAGCGGCAAAATCCTCCCGGATCATTTCGATCTCATCCTCTGTCAGCTGATATTTACCTTCATTTGCCAGTGATTCCATCAGTACTTTGGTACGTTCAGGGCCGAACTTGTCATACATGATACGCTCTACATTGGAACTTTTCAGGATATCCATTGCAGGAGACTCGGTCTGCACCAGCGTTCTTGAAGTGAGATCATACTCCCCTTTGTTGATCCAGTCTGTCAAAATGTTGTTTACATTGGAGGAGATCAGGATCTTCTCAACCGGCAGCCCTGCTTTTTTCGCATAGTATGCACCCAGCGCGTTCCCGAAGTTGCCGCTTGGAACCACAAGATAGATCTTCTCGCCCATAGTGATCGCATTTTTGCGTACCAATTCGAGATACGAGTGAATATGGTAGATGATCTGGAAGATGATACGCCCGAAGTTCACTGAATTTGCTGCAGAAAGCTTGATATTATGCGTTTTGAGTTCTGTGTTGAAATCTTCAGATGCAAGCAGCTCCTTGAGTGTATTCTGCGTATCATCAAAGTTTCCTTTGACACCGATCACTTTGAGGTTTTCGCCGTCCTCTGTGACCATCTGCAGTCTCTGTACATCCGAGGTACCGCCATCCGGATAAAGGCAGGCAACCTTGACATTTTTTTGGTTCTTGAAGGTCTCCAGAGTCGCCGGTCCCGTATCACCGCTTGTAGCAGCCATGATCAGATAGTTTTCATTTTTCTGCTGTGCAAGCCTGGAAAGGACATATCCAAAAGGCTGTAGTGCCATATCTTTAAATGCACGTGTGGGACCATGATAGAGTTCGGAGACAAAGCAGTCCTCTTCGATCTGTGACAAGGGTACGGGATTGGAAGGGTCATCAAATGCATCATATCGCTTCAGTGCCTCTTCGAGTACCTCTCTGTCAATATCGATACCGAATTTCTCTAAAAAATCGATCGCCAATGTTTTGTAGTGACTCTCCAGATGAGACTCAAGATATGCCTGATCAAGACTTGGAAGCGACTTTGGCACATAGAGCCCTCCAAAACTTGCACTCGGACTTAAAATCGCTTCAGAAAAAGAGACTGAAGCAGGTTTCTGTCCATCATTACCACGTGTTTCGATAAATTGCATCAAATATTTCCTATATTTTGAGTTGCGGCATTATAGCCAATCTTTGCTAAGGAAGGTTGCCACAGATGCGACTCCCCCTTCTTACGGTACTTTTACCGGCATCCGTTTTCTATAGCCTACAGAATGCTTTATACTCATTGACTGCTCTGCTCTTTGAAAAATTCTAAAAAATCCTCTTTTTCAAGCGGTTTTGAAAAGTAGTACCCCTGGCCGATATCACATCGGTTCTCGTAGAGAAAGTGCTCCTGCGCTTCTGTTTCTATCCCTTCAGCGATCACCTTATACCCCAGACTTTTGGAGAGTGCGATAATCGCCTTCACTACTTTTTGATCGTGCATATTGGTTGAAAGATCATCGATAAATGCCTTATCGATCTTTACCGTATCTATCGGCAGATCCTTAAGGTAGCTCATCGATGAATACCCGGTCCCAAAATCATCGATTGAAATTTCACACCCCATTTTCCTAAATTCATTCAAGAGCTCTAGGTTGCTGCTGGAGAACTCAAAAAGAATCCTTTCGGTCAGTTCCACTTCAATCTGTTCTCCACGGACACCCGTTCTTTTCATGATCTCCTTGATTTTTTCCAAAAAGTCATGCTGTCGCAACTGCACACTGGAGAGGTTGATCGAAATCCTCTGCAGCGCATACCCTTTTTGATGCCACTCCACCAATGTTTTGCTTGCCTCTTCAAAGATGTAGTATCCCATCTCAATGATCATCCCAGTATCCTCGGCAACCGGGATAAACTCATCAGGAGAGACATTTCCAAGACTGCTATTGTTCCAGCGGATCAGTACCTCAGCACCGCTGACTTTCTTCTCGGCAAGATCATACTGAGGCTGATACATCAACGTCAACTCATTATTTTGCAATGCGATTTTAAGTAGCTGTTCAATGTTCAGACGGCTGCGTACATCCACGCTTAGCTGCTCTTCATAATAGGCATAGGTATTTTTGCCACGTTCTTTGGCACTGTACATTGCACTGTCTGCATAACGGATCAATGTATTGGCATTATCACTGTGGTCAGGATACAATGAGATCCCGAGGCTGCCGGATACACTCAGCTGATGCTGATTGACTATCATCAGTTGGCTGATCTGCGCCAATATCTCTTCGGCATATCTGTTCACCTCTTCTTTTGAACTGATACCATCCAGAACGATAACGAATTCATCTCCTCCCAGTCTTGCAAGGAAAAACTTATCCCCTATCACCTCAAGGATACGTTGCGATACGCTCTTGAGCAACTCATCTCCCACACTGTGTCCAAGCGGTATCATTGATCACTTTAAAGCGGTCCAGGTCAAGAAACATCACGGCTATTTTATTTTCGATATGTTTGTGCGCAAAGAGCTTTTTCATGTATCGCTCAAAATGGGCGCGGTTAGGCAGTAGTGTCAAACTGTCGTGATAGGCCAGGAAGTCTGCCTTCTCCTGTGTGCGGATCACTTCACTGAGGTCTGTATAGATCGCAATATAGTTGATCACCCTGTTCACTTTCCCATATACTGCGGTTAAGCTTAGCCAGATAGGGATATTCTCTCCATCGCTTCGTGCGATATAGACCTTTCCGGACCACTCTTTATCTTCCTCTATGGCTTGCCAAACCTTTTGGTAAAAAGCGGCATCATTTTCATCCGAAGCAAAAAAGTCCAAAGTTTTCTTGTAGAGTGTTTTCTCATCAAAATCCGTCATTTCCAGGAAAGCCTGATTGACAGAGTCAATACGCTTGTCCTGATCAAGTATCAATATCCCTTCCTGGGTATTTTCAAATACTGCCGAAGACTGTTTAAGTCGGTTCTGATACTCTATATACTCCGTAATATCAAGTTTGATCGCCAAATACTCAACAATCTCACCGTTGATGATCATAGGAGAGATCGATGCTTTTTCATAGAGAAGAGAGCCATCCTTTCTCTTGTTGATGAGTTCCCCCTGCCACTTTTCACCTTTTTCCAATGTACGGTTCATCTCATCATAAAACGCCCTATTCATCAGATCGGACTTGAGTATATTCGGCTGGGCTCCGATCACCTCATCCTTTTTGTAGCCCGTCTGCACTTCAAACGCTTCATTCACATAGGTGATCTTCCGATCAGTGTCGGTCATCAGGACCATATTGTCACTGTTTTCTATCGCATAACGGAAGACCTTCAGCTCACGGGTTGTACGCATCACTTTTTGATAATTCAACATCAGTAAGAGCAAGACGAAAAAAGCGATCCCGAACAACAAGAGTGCAATCGTCTTCTGTTTGTTGATATCCGTTTCATGCTGTTGTTCGAGCTTGGACAACACTGCTCTTAGCGCTGCATGAAAACCGATATCATGGTTTTCATCCATGTAGCCCTGCATGATTTCAAAA
>DSDW01000168.1 GCA_011048515.1 Campylobacterota bacterium
ACTGCGAAATTTAGAAAGGGACGAAGCATTTTTGGGTGCGATCTCAGAGCAGACTGAGTTAAGCAGGGAAGCGTTGCTGGAAAGACAGCCTCAGGTGCTCGCAGGGTTTCTTGCATCGACTTCTCATATCGTGACACTCGACAGCTTCTTCTCCTCCATTTTGCGTGCAGCGGCACTTGAGCTTGGTTTAGAGCCGGATTTTGTGACAAAAGAGCAGGGGGATGATGCCCTGGAGCGTCACTTTCTGGACGAAGTGCAGGCGCAGGGGATGCTCTCCTCTCTGGTGAGGCTTGCGATGGATATCGAAGATAAACGCTTTACCAAGATTTTTGCTTTGATGCAGGAGTTCTATAAGATCGATCCTCTTCTGCCCGAAGTAGAGAAGATACAGCACACGATACAAGGTGCCGAAGAAGCATGTGAGTCGCTCAGAAGAGAGATGGTCAAAGCGCTCAAAGATGCAGGGGCTGCTGCAAGGTCTATCAAGCAGTTCGAGACAGAAAGCATCAAAGAGCTCTTTGCAAAAAAACTCTTTAAAAACGAGTTCTTGGGTGAACACAGCTGGTTTAAAAAGAGCATCAATGATGAGGTTGAGGCACTCTATGCGCGACTTAAAGAATCTCTTCGACAATGGGCAAGGGCGAAAGAACAGGCGGTACTCTATCATCTTTTCAAGATCTATGATTACTATAAAAACGCCACGATCATCAATGCCAAAGCTTCGGGTATATTGAGTTTTGATGATCTGACCTATTTCACCTACAGGCTGCTGCATGAAAGTATCTCCAGCGAATTTCTCTACTTCAAGATCGATGCAAAGTTCAAACATATTCTGCTTGATGAGTTCCAGGATACTTCGACCTTACAGTTCCTGCTACTTAGACCGCTGATCGATGAGATATTTTCAGGGCAGGGGCAGAGTGAATTCAAGAGCTTCTTTTACGTGGGTGACACCAAGCAGTCGCTCTACCGCTTCCGGGGCGGAGTAGAAGAGCTTTTTGACAAAGTCGCAGATCGTTACGGGATCAAAATAGAACCGATGGATACCAACTACCGAAGCTGCAGGCATGTAGTTGAGCAGGTCAATCGCTGGTTTGAACCCAATATGACGGGTTACGTACCTCAAAAGAGCAGGCATGGAGTCAAAGAGGGCTTTGTGGAGGTCGTGGAGTCCGATGAGGTGATCGAAGAAGCGGTCAAACAGGCGCAAAGACTGATAAAACTAGGTGTTGATGTCGACGAGATAGCCTTTTTGGTCAGCACCAACAAGGATGGACAGCAGCTGCAGGAGGCCTGCGAATATGCAGGTATTGATACGCTGCTGAAGACCTCCAGTTCTCTGAAAAACCTTCCAAAGATCGCTGCGCTTATTGCGATGATGGAGTACCTCTACAGCGGCGAGCGGATCGATGCGGAGGCACTGCTTGTGCGTGTAGGCAGAACTCTGGAGGATATCGATCTCGGCTGGTATACCCCTTTGATGCAGCCTTTGCAGGTGCTGGACAGATTGGTGCGGGAGTTTGGCTACTTTGAAGAGGATAAAAATATACTGAAACTTTTGGAGTTTGCAGGAGGTTTTGGGGATATCCCCACCTTTATTGAAGAGTTCGGACGCAGTACCATCGCAGTAGCGGAACACTCTGTGCATGGAGCCAATATCATGACGATACACGGCTCAAAAGGATTGGAGTTTGGCTATGTGATCGTGCTGGACAAGCTCACCCGTCCCAACAGCGACAAATCACCGCTACTCTTTCATTATGACGAGAATCTTTTTGTTGAGAAGATCCTCTACAGGATGCAAAACAGGGATTATTTTGATGAAGACTATGCGCGCCTGATCGCATCAAGAAAACGCTCAGAGACCAAAGATAGAAAAAATGTGCTTTATGTGGCACTGACCCGTGCTGTGGAAGGAATGATCGTAGTGCGCAAAGAGAAGGATTCTATCTTTGATGAGATCGGACTATCTCCTATGAAGATCGGGGAGATCAAAGTTGAGCAGCCGGACCGTGATCGAGAAAAAAAAGAGACAGGGAGACCCACTGTCCTCTTGAGCCATTACGGTACTCAGGAGATCTCTAAAGCCACAGAGGACGAAGAGAAGGATTTTCAGGCGATACTTTTTGGATCAGCACTGCATTATACACTAGAGATAATGGCAAGGTTTGACCTCCCCAGTCTTACGAAAGCACTGATCTCCATGCAGAACCGATATGGCCATCAGCTGGATAGCGATCAAGCTGCGCAGATCAAAGAGCGTATCGAGAGACTCATCGCACATCAGGGGTTTCAGGCGTTGCTGGATGGTGCAAAACTCAGCAAAGAAAGAGCATTTGCATACAAGGGTGAGTTGAAGCAGGTGGACCTGCTACTGGAATATGAAGATCACTGTCTGGTGATAGACTATAAAAGTTCCCAAAAGTACCACCTTAAGCATCACGCACAGGTAGAAGCATATAAAAAAGCTCTGGCAAAACTAACCCAAAAATCGATAAAAGGATTGATCCTCTATCTATTGGAGGAGAAGGTGGATCTGATCGAAGTCTGATCAGCGCGTGTTGTGAGCCCCGTGGCGTGGTGATGAGGTGGTCAATTGTATTTAACTTTAAAGGTGCTAAGATACCAAATGGGAATGAAAGTATTGATCATTGAAGATGACAGCATTGTTGCAATGCATATCAAAGAGACGGTAGAGAGACACAATTATGAGGTTGTCGGAGTAGTAAAAAGTGCTCAACGCGCACTCAGTCTGGCTGAAAAGAGAACGGTCGATATCGTGATCTCTGATATCAATATAGAAGGTGAGACAGATGGCATAGCGTGCTGCAAAATACTGCAAAATGCCTATGATGTTTCGGTGATACTGGTGAGTGCCTATAATGATATGACGACTCTGCAGAACGCCTCTTCACTGGATTTTACAGGGTATCTGATCAAACCGTTTCGGGAGGATGAACTCCTTACCCTGCTCAACCTTATCAGGCTTAGAGAAAAAAGAAAAGAGCATCATCAAAGAAAGCAGATCAATGAGGTCTTCAGCTACTGTCCCAGACATCAAACCTTTTATCGATACGATGAGGCCGTGGAACTGACCCTTAAGGAAAAAACGTTTTTGGTGACACTGATACGCGCCAATGGCGCCATTGTATCGTATGAACATTTCATGGATACGATCTGGGACGGTGAAGAGGTGAGTGATGTTGCGCGCAGACAACTTGTTTTCAGACTGAAACAGAAGTTGCCCTGTTTCCCCTTGAAGTTGGTCAAGGGAATAGGATATAAACTGGAGAAAAAATTTTAACTCCATTTGATCCATCCGTGTAAGTTTTTGAAATATTTTAAAAAAAATCATTATTGTAACGTTTAGGTAACACTGAACAGGTAAAATAACGGAGTGGGAGAGAAAATCAGTATCATTCTTGGGGAAGAGGGGTGCCGGTTGTAAAAAATCCATTCTCTGTCCTGCCCGCAAAAATAGATTTTAGATATGATAGTATGAATCGTTGTAGCTTGTTTTATGAGTTACAGAGAGATATGGATTTCATCGTTTTCATACGAAATTAAGAAAAAAACCCAATTAATCTTAATATAAACTTAATTTAAATAAAATTTAAGAATAACTCGATACAATCCGTCCACTAAAAGCATGAAAAGCGTCATGGAAAGCAAACTACGTTGCTTTTTTAGCTTTGGAACCGAAACGGTTAAGCCGGATAGGGAAACAATACAATAAGGAAACATCATGAAAATGACAAAAGTCGTAAAGCCTCATGAAGTACAAAGAGACTGGGTTCTGATCGATGCAGAAGGTAAAACTTTCGGTCGTATCCTGACTGAAGTAGCAACACTTCTAAGAGGTAAGCACAAGCCATCATTTACACCAAACGTAGATTGTGGTGATTATGTAGTGATCATCAATGCTGAAAAAGCTATCTTCTCTGGTGCAAACAAATTGGAAGACAAAAAGTACTTCACACACTCAGGTTACTTCGGTTCTACAAAGAGCAAAAAACTTGGTGAAATGTTGGAGAACCATACTGAAAAACTTTACAAACTAGCGGTGAGAGGTATGCTTCCAAAGACTACACTTGGCAGAGTAATGCTTAAAAAACTAAAAGTGTATGCAGGTGCTGAACACCCACACACTGCACAGATCAATAAGGAGGCGTAAGAATGGCAACTATCTACGCAACAGGAAAAAGAAAATCAGCGATCGCTAAAGTATGGTTGACACCGGGTAACGGTGAAATGAATATCAACGGTAAAACACTTGATCAGTGGCTAGGCGGTCACGAAACACTCAAAATGAAAGTAAGACTTCCGCTTGAAGCAACAAAGCAGCTTGAGTCTATGAATGTCAAAGCTACTACACTCGGTGGTGGTTATGCTGCTCAGGCTGATGCACTAAAGCATGGTATCACTAAGGCGCTTGTTGAACTTGAACCATCATTCAGAGCGATCTTGAAACCAATGGGTCTTCTTACTCGTGACTCAAGAGTGGTTGAGCGTAAGAAACCAGGTAAGAGAAAAGCGAGAAGATCTCCGCAGTTCTCAAAAAGATAATCGGTCTTTACCTTATCTTTATTTACAAGAGGTTTTTTGCCTCTTGTATCCCCATTATATTTTTTTATTTACCACTATTCCCCCAATTTTATAAACAGAAAACTGTTATGATTCGCCTATAGATGGAAATCGCTCAAGAACAAATATGTTAAAGGAATTTTTGTGACAATCTGGAAATATCAAGAAGAAAAAGAGACCCATCTGCTGGTAAAACTCTACAAAGAGGACCATGGCGAAGGGGAATACCTTGGCGACCTGGATGAAGAGAGTATCAAGAAACTTATCTTAGAGATCAAACCGGATGTGAAGATCGATCAGGCATACGGAACACTGGCCTACTTCGGGATGCTTCCGCTCCTGGTCTTCAAAAAGAAACGTTAGCCCAGGATAAAATAGGCAGCTGTCGCCAAAGCGATACCCAAAACAGAGCGTTTGATGATGACCCCTATATTGTTTCCTATCTGGCAGGAGCTGCACTGTGAGTACTTCTTGGCCTCAACCTGCGCATAGAAAAAGAAGCCCACCATCAAGACAAAAATAATCGGTAACAGGAATTTATCCACTGTGTAGAGCGTATTCAGCGTCTCTTTTGAAAGATTGAAGAGCGGCGCAATAAGTGTGAGTCCCATCACGAAAAGCAGTTTGTCTGTGAAGCTGACAAAATAGTCTTTCTTTGAAAAGGCGGGACAGATCTCCACCTGCGGTACCAGACCATTGCTTTTCAACGCTTCGAGTACACGTTCTTTGTGCGCTTTGCCCACTTTATCGAGGAATGTCCCTCCAAAGAGATAATCCACCTTCCTCTGGAGCGTCGCAGCATACGTTTCATCATCGATATCGACAGATTTCGGTGTA
>DSDW01000112.1 GCA_011048515.1 Campylobacterota bacterium
GCTAAAGGTATAGAGATATAGGTAGCGAATGAGGATACTGTTCTTCCCTCATCCTAAGATCGAAAAAAGAAATCTCATAGCTCAAAAGAGAGGTTTGCAAAGACCCCTTCGACACTCTGTGCGGTTTTGTAGCGGGTACGGAGCATTCTCACCTGTTTGGTCTTCATATCACATACGGCTATGCGGAAGCTCATACCCATCTGCGGCTCAACGATGCAGATGATCTTCCCTTCATACTCCCGTGTAGCGTGGATGATCCCCTGCAGTTTCGGAAAGAAATATTTTGGATAGCTCAGCGGTGTGATCTCTACGATCTTGATCGTATCGTTCTCTTCAAGCGTATCCAGTATAAGCTGTGCATCTTCAAAGCTCTCAAACTGTACACACCAATCATCAAAAACCTTATTGAAATGCTTTAGATCTTCATCCAAAAAGCCTCCGGCAAGTGACTGTAAAGCAAAAATTCCCATTCGTTTTATCCTATTTTAAAGGCGGGATTTTAACATAATTAGCTCGAGAAGAAAAATACGATAGAAGCTTGATTCAGTTCTTTCACAATCCAGGGACTAATGGAATATTCAACTCCACCGATAGGCGGATTATAAGGTTTATGGTATCATAAGATTTGGATGTGCACGCACAACGTCGTAACGAAGAAGAAATTGTACGGCTTATTGGCAAGGTTAAGACACAACCCCAGACGAAGGAGTCTTTATGAATGCCTCAAAACCTATTACAGAAAAAATCAGTCGAACCGTGTATGGTCTTATCAGTTTATCACTTGGACTTATCAGTCTCACCATGATAGTTTCTGCCCTTTATGATATTTGGGCTTCGATACACGAGCAAACACTGCTTACCAATGCCCTTCTGGATGCTGTCGGCTTCATTGTCATCGGTACAGCGGTTTTTGATGTGTCCAGATTTTTGATGGAAGAAGAAGTGTTTAAAGTCCATGGTGAAGAAACCATCACGAAACAGAGAACTACTTTGATCAAATTTCTTGTCATCATTATTATCGCCGTCTCGCTCGAGGCATTGGTATTTGTTTTTTCTGCAGCAAAAAAAGATATCAGCCTACTGGTGTACCCCACTTTTTTACTATTGACTGCCGTAATGTTGGTAATCGGTTTAGGTTTCTATCAGAAAATGACACGTACAGAACCGTGATTATAACGCTTAAAGCATTGTAGGCAGATGGTTTCATAAAAACGTCGAAAGTATAGGTCAACTAAAAGTGTTTTAAAGTATTTACCCAAATCAGAACGGTTAATCATAATTTATATTAATTATTTTAAATTATTTATAAATATATTTAAATATTGTTAGTTATTGCAATATACGGATATTTTTAGTATACTTGAGATGAAAAAGAGTTGATTGTGGAGAAAATATTCCACCAATAAATCGTTTAGCGGTAGTGAGTCGTTAAACATACAATTCACCAGATTCTGGTAAAAGGAAAAAAAATGCTAGAGACGATTGCAATAATCCTCATTATTCTTTGGTTACTTGGTCTTGTCAGCTCATACACTATGGGTGGACTCATTCATATTCTTTTGGTCATCGCGATCGTGGTGATACTGATCCGTGTTGTCCAAGGTCGGCGCCTTTAGTGACGTTGGTGTGTTTGTTTCCAGAGGCTACCGGGCAGAGTAATCTGGTTGTACCCTCGGATCTTATAGTTAGTTCCTGCTACACTGCTTGTGGCGGGTACTCAAGCGTTATTCTAAAAGGGAGAATATAAAATGAATGCAGTCAGAATTGCAGCACTCGTGCTGATCGCGGCCGGTGTCCTGGGATTAGTGTATGGAGGTTTCACCTACACCAAGGATACACAAAAGGCGAAAGTGGGACCCATCGAGCTGTCTGTAACGGAGAAGGAGACGGTCAACGTCCCGGTTTGGGCTGGCGTAGGGGCGATTCTCATTGGCGGCGTACTCCTGCTTTTGGGGAACAAAAATAGCTAACCATACACCTGTAGACTCGTTTGTATCGTCTCGATAGAACGGGGAAAATAACACTGCAGGCAACATGGATATCATTAACTTATTTTTTTTAGCCGCGTTGGTGCGCTGGCGTGTGGATTGCTGGCTACATAATGAAGGGAATAGGATCTGGCATTATCGTCAATAGTATTGTGGGAATCGTTGAGCTGCAGTTGGTGGCTTTATCTTCGGTTTTCCAGGTATAACAACAGACGGGTTACCAGGCTCCATTGTTATGTCCACGATTGGCGCTGTTGTTTTATGATAAATCAACAGTAGAGTTAAAAAGAGAACAAGTAAATCAGCCTGACAATTATTTCAGCGAGGAAAACCTTCCCACTGAAATATTGGCATCTCTAAAAACCCAAAGCCCGCGCTGTGAGCATCTCCAGCTTTCCCTTATGCATCGTTACTCACTTTCAAATTAGCTACGGAATACACTCCTGGCCATCAATATAGATAACAGGCTTCTCTCATGGGTAGAAGCAGATACCGGCAAGATAATAAATAAAAAACATTTTCAGCTACTCTACTCTCATCTCATCTCATCTCATCTCTTAATTTTTCTGATAGATTCAAGCTGTTCATTATATAATGCTTGTTGAATATACTGTTAAATACCTCAAGGACGCGGATTAATGCAACTATCAAAAAAAGAAGCTGATATCGTAAAAAATGCCATTAGTACATGGACCAAAGATAAAGTGATAACACAAGAGGTATCAGAAACTCTTCTGCGTTCATATGAAGTGACTCATTTTGATTGGAAGCGTGTTGCCAAGTATTCATTTTGGCTGGCAATCTTCTCCATCATTGTTTCAGTATCGGCAGTACTCGCAGATAAATGGCTGATCGCTCTTATCGAGATGATATTTACAGCACCGGATAGTGTTAAGTTTTTTAGCCTGGCTCTATTATCAGCAGGTTTTTATTATCTTGGCTTGCGACGAAAGTGTGATCATCCCCAGAAAGTATACAGCAATGAGGCAATTTTCTTCCTCGGTGTCTTAACAACGGCAGCATCGATAGCTTATTTAGGGAAATTCATGGATACCGGCTCTGGCCATTTCTCACTCCTTTTGTTGCTGGCATCAATTATCTACGGAGTACTGGGACTCTGGTTTCCATCAAAACTTGTATGGATTTTCTCTCTTTTATCTCTTGGAAGCTGGTTCGGGGCGGAAACGGGTTACGCTTCAGGTTGGGGTGCATATTATTTAGGTATGAGTTATCCCATGCGCTTTGTCTTATTTGGCCTCGTTCTTATAGTAGCTGGCTCATATATATTTGGGAAATGGGCTAAACGCGTTGACTTTCTCTCCCCAACCAGAGCAATGGGCTTACTTTACCTCTTTATTGCTCTTTGGATAATGTCAATCTTTGGTAATTATAGCGACCCGGAAACATGGGAAAAAGTAAAACAAATAGAATTATTTCATTGGTCACTGTTATTCGGCGCGGCCTCAATTGCCAGTATCTACCATGGCGTAAAGTACGATGATGGGATGACAAGAGGGTTTGGAGTAACGTTTATTTTCATTAATCTGTACACTCGTTTTTTCGAATACTTTTGGGATGGTACGCATAAGGCGATATTTTTTGCTCTGTTGGCAATCAGCTTTTGGTTTTTGGGCTCACGAGCAGAAACCATATGGAACCTCAATACAATACGGTATTTAAAAAAGTCCAACCAAGGCGGCAAAAACGAAGTGCCGTCAAGTTAACTCAAACATGATATAGCGACATAAAAACATAGAAAAAATTACGAAAAAAGAGGAAATAGCCATGGCTATAGGTCTATGCCTCGATCTCGGAGGAAGCGGGATATGTCCTTGATATCTATACTCCTTGAAATAAGCTGACATTTTTTGTATACTCTTACCATTGACATCGTATTTCACCACCACAAAGTAATGTGTATATATTGAACAAAAAGGGGTTGCACATGAGCCAAGAAACACTCATATCAGTAGCAAATGCCATCGTCGCGAAACCAAAAGGGGTGCTCGCAGCAGACGAAAGTACTCCAACGATCAAAAAACGCTTCGACAGGGTCAATGTCGAATCCATCGAAGAGAGTCGCCGCAGGTACCGGGAGATCCTCTTTACAAGCGAAGGGATCGAACGCTATATCGGCGGGGTCATTCTCTACGATGAGACGCTGCGCCAAAGCACCCGGGATGGAATGCCATTCGCTGAACTTCTCTTGAGCAGGGGGATCATGCCGGGGATAAAAGTGGACAAACGAGCAAATGAGCTGGCACTCTACCCTCGTGAAAAGATTACTGAAGGGCTGGACGGTCTTCGTGACCGGCTTGTAGAGTACAAAGAACTGGGAGCGAAATTTGCCAAGTGGCGGGCGGTGATCGAGATCGACGAGCACGCTCTCCCCACGGAGTACGCTATCCGTGCAAATGCCCATGCGCTCGCGCGTTACGCTGCACTCTGCCAGGAGCTGGATATCGTACCGATCGTGGAACCCGAAGTCTTGATGGACGGCAGCCACACCATTGAACGCTGCGAAGAGGTCACATCACAGGTACTTGAGGCTGTCTTCACCGAGCTTGATGCCCACCGTGTGCTCTTTGAGGGGATGCTGCTAAAGCCCAATATGGTCATCCCCGGGTTGAAATGTCCACAGCAGGAAAGTCCAGAAAGGATTGCCGAGGCTACGATACGCTGCATGAGGCGCTATGTGCCCGCAGCAGTACCCGGACTCGTATTTCTCTCCGGCGGGCAGAGTGCGGAAGATGCCACTGCCAACCTGAACGCGATGAATATGCTGGGACCGCATCCATGGGAAGTCAGCTTCTCCTATGGCCGTGCGCTGCAGGCACCGGTACTTGAAGCCTGGAAAGGCGAGGAGAACAGCGTGGCTGAAGCGCAAAAGATGCTCCTGAAACGCTGCATGCTCAACGGATATGCCCGCGAAGGAAAATACAGTCAGAATATGGAAAAGGGTGAATAAAGAATACAGGTATCGTCGGAAATAGAACTAATCGCACAACTGTGCCAGTTTCTCGGCAATGATCTTCATCAATTCTGTATCTTTTGCGATATCTTCGCAATACCAACATCGGGCTTCTGTCTCTGCATCATTACCGAAATCTTTTTCGAGTGCATTAAATGACTTTTTGCACTCTTTTAAAAACTCCTCTACAGTTATCATCTTTCCCCTCTCTTTCTTTTTTCTAAAAGAATCTATTTTTTTAAAGGATTATCGCTGCGTTTTTTCACCTTCTGTTGTTGTTCTTCGGAGATATTGGGTTGAGAAAATGTCACCTGGTTGTAGATCACACAACCTTTGCAGCCGGGATCACACTTATGAGACAGCTTGATGCACCACTCTTTCTCCTCTCCCTTTGTTCCCATATACTGACATGTCCAACCGCTGCTCATATCATCTCCTAATAGCGTATTTCAAAAC
>DSDW01000139.1 GCA_011048515.1 Campylobacterota bacterium
CCTATAGAGGCTGCCGCCTCTTAAGAGGGGAAAGAAGGAGTCAGTTATGCCTATGCATCAACACACAGTCTCTCAAAACCACTCCCGCCACACTGATACCCATACCACACACGACCACACGTCAGGGCATAGTCATCATATGCATGATTTCAAACAAAGGTTCATCGTCTCCCTGATCGTTACGATACCTATTTTGCTGCTCTCCTCCATGATACAGGAGTGGTTCGGGTTTGTGATCACTCTTCCCTATCAGAATACCATTGTGCCCCTCCTCTCCTCTTTTATCTACCTTTATGGCGGTTGGCCGTTTCTAACGATGATGACCGAAGAGATCAAGTCGCTCAAACCCGGGATGATGACACTGATCTCTATGGCAATATCCGTAGCCTACTTCTATTCCGCTTCCACACTCTTCTTTCATCAGGGCAAGGCGTTTTTCTGGGAACTTGCCACACTGATCGATATTATGCTGATCGGTCACTATATTGAGTCCAAAAGCCTGCTCTCTGCCAGCAGTGCACTGAGTGAACTGGTCAAGCTGATGCCGCAGGAGGCGGTCAGGATCAAACCCGACGGAAGCCAGGAAGAGGTGACTGTCGAAGCCCTGCAGGTGGATGATCTGATACTGATACGTCCGGGAGAAAAGATACCCGCAGACGGTATCGTCAAAGAGGGCGAGAGCATGGCTGACGAGGCTTTTTTGACAGGGGAGTCAAAACCTGTCCATAAAAAAAGCGGCAAAAGCGTCTATATGGGAAGCACCAATCTTGACGGTATACTCAAGGTGCAGATCAATAAAAGCGGGAAAGAGAGTTATCTCTCCCAAATGCTCTCTTTGGTGCAGGAGGCATCCAGGAGCAAGTCTCATACCCAGGATCTTGCCAACAGGGCAGCCGGATGGCTTTTTTATCTCTCGGTCAGTGTCGCCGCAGTGACCTTCGCAGTCTGGTCGATGCTCACTTCAGCCGGTGACTCCGTACAGAAAGCGATCACGGTTTTAATTATTGCATGTCCCCATGCTTTGGGGCTGGCTGTGCCTCTGGTGACTGCGATCTCAACTTCCCTGGGAGCCCAAAAAGGGATACTGATACGTCACCGTGAAGCCTTCGAGAAACTGCGTAATGTAGATGTGATATGTTTTGATAAGACCGGGACGCTCACCAATGGAAAACTGAGTGTCACTGAGATATACGCCATGCAAGAAGAAGAAAAAATGCTTCAGTATGCTCTTTCTTTGGAACAGAACTCTGAACACTCTCTTGCAAAAGCCATCATTGATTATGCAAAAGAACGCCGGATCAAACCGATACCAATCACAGAGTTTGAATCATATCCCGGGATAGGTGCCAAAGCCAAAATCGAGGGAAAAACGATGATGATCGGGGGTATGCAGCTTTTGGAAAAAGCGTCACTGGATATCCCTGAACCGATGCATAAATATGAGACAAAAGAAGCAAGCAAGGTATGGCTGGCAGTCGACGGCAAGATCCTGGGTCTCTTTTTGCTTGAGGATTCTATCCGGAAGCATGCAGACCAGGCGATACATATGCTGGAGAGTATGGGGATACAAAGCTATATGCTTACAGGCGACAATGCTCTCGTTGCTGCAGAGGTGGCAAAGCAGACAGGCATCACACACTATGAAGCAAACCTCTTGCCGGATGAAAAACTTCAAAAGATCGATCAGCTCAAAAAAGAAGGGAAGATTGTCGCCATGGTGGGAGACGGGATCAATGATGCTCCGGCACTCCTGAAGGCGGATATCGGAATCGCCATAGGTGCAGGTACCGATATCGCGATAGAGAGTGCCGATATCATCCTGACAACAAGCGAGCTGCTTCGTGTTACCGATGCGATCAAGCTTTCCAAAGCAACCTACCGCAAAATGGTGCAAAACCTCTGGTGGGCAAGTGGGTACAACATCATCGCGATCCCTTTGGCTGCGGGGATTCTCACTCCATGGGGGATCATGATCAAGCCTGCGCTTGGTGCCGTATTGATGTCGCTCAGTACCGTGATCGTTGCGTTCAATGCACAGTTGCTGAAAGATCGGCCATCACGTTAAGAGAAAGCCGCCGTCTACGCTTCTTCGGAGTCCAAAACGTTCACAGAGCAATCCGTTTTGATCGCCGGATTACCGTGAATAAAAGCACCTGCTTAGAAAAACGGCGAAGTTATGATACAATAAAACCGGATAATGCAAAGGGGTGATCACCATATATTCTATAGGTTCAAAAAAAGATTCCGTTATACCGTTTTCTGCTCTCCCCGTAGCCGTCATTATCAAATCCTATACCGATAAGTATGCAACAATCCTATGAAAAATGATCTCTACCATCGAAATACACAGCAACTCTTTCTAAGACTCACCAAACTCTTTTTTATGATCTCACTCATTATTATCAGCGTAGATACCTATGAAAGCTACAAACACCATTTTTATGCCATGGTATGGCTGGAAATCGTCGCACTCCTTGCCCAGGTGACAGGTGTTGTGCTCTATTATTTTCGTATGATCACACTGAGGGCCTTTGCTTCTATCCTGATCATTTCTGTTTCGATACTGGTCGTTCTGGCACTTTTCATTATCGGTGAAAACCCTGAATTTTCACTTTTTGCCCTGGCCATACTTCCTGTCTTTATCTTCTTCTTTCTAGGGACTGAAAATGGGAAAAAGTTTACCGTCTTTATGGTATTTATGATTCTCCTGGCTCTGCTAAACAGTCATTTCAGGATCATAGAACCGATCATTTTCCCCTCTTCGCTCTATCTGGAGATCCTGATCGGGTATGCCGGTATCTCATTTCTTCATTACCGGTTCGAGGAGTATAGACAGAACTTCCAGACCGAACTGCTCACATTCAGCCGATCACAAAAAACGCTCCTCAAAGAGCTGAACCACAGAGTGAAAAACAACCTTCAAATGATCATGGGTCTGCTGCTCATGCAGTCCAACAGAGTGAAAAACGAGCAATGCAAAAAAGTGTTGTCGTCCCAGGCCAACCGCTTGAAAGCCATAGGGTTGGTGCATGAACAGCTCTCCGGCAACAACAGACCTACCACCGTAGATATCGAAGCCTACCTTAAAAGCATTATCACCACGCTTCAGCTTCTGACCAGACATACCATCATTTTAGAGGTAGAAAAAGGACTCACGATGGATACCTCTACGGCAACCTATATCGGATTGTTTGTCAATGAAGCGGTATCAAATGCGATAGAACATGCCTATCTGCCTGATACAAAAGAGGAGATCAGGGTCACCTGTCTGACGGAGGACAAAACCTGTCGCTTGATGATAGAAGATAGCGGGCAGGGCTTCAGTGGCAGTGATACCAGCAACTCTCTTGGGTTGTCTTTGATGGAGGCGATCAGTGATTATCTGGATGAAAGTTTTATCACGATTGATCCCCAAAACGGTACCAGGATCACTCTGGAGTTCAGTCTCAAAAAAAATCACGAAAAACTCCTTGACAGCGACCTGCTCTAGCACAATGCTGCCTATTTGAGGAATGCGGAGGATCCGGATGATATTTTCCATTACACCCCCTCCTTTCATAGGAATCTAATCCAGAACCTTTCCTATATCTTCCTTGCTGAATCTCTGATGCGTTCCGCCACAGTAAGGAGGATTGCCCGTATGTTTGCACATACACATCCACTTCTGTGTCGTCGCTTTTGCTGTAAACTTCAATGGCTTGAGCGAAATCCCTTTATGGCTCCCGTCGCAGAAAGGCTGCGTTTTTGAGATGCCGCACGTACAAAAAAGGTAACTCTTTCCCTCTTCGAGAGAAGCGATGACAGGATTGTTATCCGCAATGACCGGCTTGTCCATCTCAGACTCCTTTACAGGTGGTATTGTGCTATTGTACCATGATTTGAGAGATGGGGTCAGAAGTTCGGATTGAGAAAAAAGGTACAGACATCATCCTGTCCCAGTTCGCAGGCTTTTTTCAGAAGTCCTCTGCCCGACTCCTTATCCCTCGCAATACCCGCGTGCTGATCTCCGTAGTAGAGCGTCATTCCCGCAGTAACACACCCGTCCCTGTCATTGAGAACACATGCTTTTTTCGCATAATAGAGCGCTTTTTGTTTGTCCAGCTGCAGATCGGCAAGATAAGCGCGTTTGCTCGAGATGAAATAGTAGTAGAGCTTTGCGCATGCCGCACCGTTATCCTCTGCCTCACACTTTTTCAAAGTCGCTTCAAATGATCTCTGTGTCATCTCTCCTCCATAAAGCAATAGGCTTGCAGAGGATAGGATGATAAATAGATAGTTCAGTTTTTTCATACCGGATTGTAGCATAATTGCCGAGACCTCTCCATACATGCACTTTTACAGTTACACACTCGTACACATTGTTATGGTACCATCAAAAAAATATAAAAAGGAAAAGCAATGATCTTACAGCTCTTTACCCTGTTTGTCTTAGCAACTGTATTTGCTTTTTCCGAAGAGGAGGGGCTGGAGTATGCCGGCGTCTTGACCAAGCATCATACAGGTAAGAAAGATATGCAGCAGATAGTTGTCAAAAGAGATATACCTGAAGAGTGCGACAGACAGGAACTTCTGACGAATGAGATGGTCTGGACAGGGAACTATGCCCACGCAAACGTGCCTGATAAATGCAAATCAACTTTTGTCCATACGACTGGGCACCTGCAGCCGATGAAACTCCATCCGGAGCTGGAGACCTACGGCGAACTGGAAACACTAAGGTTTATCAAAGAGATGCAAACACGCAGTGATATGCTTCTCATCGACAGCCGCAAAGAGAAATGGTATCGCTACATGACGATACCGGGCGCCGTCAATATGCCATTTCACCACTTCAAGTACCGGGAACAGTACGAGTTCCGGTTTGAACAGGCACTTAGAGAGATGGGTGTGAGGATTCTCAATGAGGAAGGTCGGTACGATTTTTCACACGCCAAAACGATCCTTCTCTTCTGCAACGGACCATGGTGCAGCCAGTCCCCCAAGATGATCCAGTCCCTCCTGGAAGCGGGGTACCCTCCCCGTAAAATCAAATGGTACCGCGGCGGGATGCAGTCATGGGTGGGTGCGGGGATGACCTCGGCCGGACGATAAAAAGGTCACTCTGGCGTACTTCCTTGGCAGCAGCGCTTAGGATGCAGGGGTAAAGAGCGTACCTTTGTTGTGTTTCCCCTCCAGAAGATACTCCTTTGCAGCCGTGAGATCAAAACCGCTGCATAAGAACATCTGTCTTCCTTTGGAGAGCAGAAAATCAGCGGCTACCAGTTTCGTCACGATCCCTCCTGTAG
>DSDW01000049.1 GCA_011048515.1 Campylobacterota bacterium
CTAAATATAAGAACAGCTGCGGCCATATTGGCCTTATCAGAACGATTTTGGGCTTGTCTTTCAAAGGTTTCAGGAATACTTGTTACTCCATCATAAATCTGCACTACCCCTTCCCAGACACTTTCAGGAGCGAACCCATCAGGGTCAAAAAGATTTATTGGATTGTTAAAGCTGTAAATATACAGGTGTAAATTATGGGGATTAAATATCCCTTGATTAACTTCACCATCCATATATTTATCGAGTATCGGATCCGGACTTTGCCACACAGAGGTGCGAGGATCATAATACCTAGCCCCATAGTAGTATAACCCGGTTACTTCATCAAGTTCCTTACCTGTAAACCTGTATGGGGTTACCTGTGTATTGGAATGTTCATGAGCGAATGTTTCACCGTAAGGGAAATACTCTAAATGTTCATATACTTTACCCTTCTCATCTGTTACGAAGCTTGAGCTTCCAAGATGGTCAGGGTGGTAGAAGTACTGCTCTTTCTCGTAGATGATGTTAGTAGGCTTCTCATTATTTCCCTTTCCGTGAACCGTCTGAGACTCCTGCTTGGTCATCTTCGTAGCGATCCTCTGGCTTCCTGCAAAGAAGTGTTTGCTTGCCACTTCCCCTTCTCTGATCACGAAGTAGGCATTGACATAGAAGGTCTCACCCTGAGCCGTACGCTTGAGTGATCTCTCTCCTCCTGCATCATAGACATAGTAAGAGGTATGACCGTTATCTGTGATCGTAGAGATACGGTTCTCTTCATCCCATCTGATCACCCTGTTGGTTGCATTTTGCGTATTTTCCCATCCAGTCTTAGCCTACACGGCTACGCTTTGCTCCGACCGTTTCGGTTTCGGGACTACAAATAACAAGCAGTTGTTATTTGCTTAACGTCTCTCATCGTTCAGGTCATAGGTGAAGGTACTAGCCTCCACGGCTACACTTCGTTCCAACCGTTTCGGTTCCGTCACTACAAACAACAAACTATTGTTGTTTGCTTTACGTTCCTCATCGATCTTGGTCGGTGCATGCGGCTGCTTCGCCTCATGGTCATAGGTCCAGTCATAGGTCGTACCTTTCTGCTCGATCCAGCTATCACCCTCATACGGCAGCCTCTCATGGTTTTGGTTCTTGGCTTTGATATTACCGATCGTATCGTAATTCATCGCCAATGTATAACGGTGCTGATGCCCCTGTCTGGTCGTCCAGCTTGTCGTACCCAAAGAGTCTCTCACCGCTTGCATCGACGATCTTGGTGATGCGTCCAGCGGTGAATTTAAAAAACAAATAGAAGTAAAAGAACATTCAAGGTTTTATGATTGATAGATTATTGTATCGTAGTCTGGCTTGGATTGCTTATCGCCTATCTGTGGATATGCATATGTCTGTTGTATGGAGTGGTATGGGATTAAAGTAGTCCCCTTTATTTTCAGGTTCTCCTATAGAAGTGAAAAAATGCAGGATAAAAAGAGAAGAAAAGGAGGTAAGGGGGGCTTGATGAAAGCGCCCTATACCGGATCAGTGACAGCCGCAGCTGCCCTGACCGTCTCCGCCGTGGCTTCCGCAGCCACCTGAAGAGGATTTCGGTGCGGCAGCCGTACTGCATGCACTCACACCCGGAGGTGTTGTCGGCTGGATCGCCTGATTGCTTACACCGCCTTCGGCATTGACCTTGTCGATAAAGGCAAGGACTTTGCTTGCCGCTTCCTGATAACGTTTCGCTGTTTCAGAATCCGGCTGGTGATAGGTGACAGGTTTACCCGTGTCTCCACCGATTCTGATCGCAGGTTCGATAGGGATACGTGCGATAAGCTCTGTACCGTATTCCATCGCCATCGGTGCGGAAGTACCCATACCGAAGATATCCGACTCAGCGTCACACTCAGGACAGATAAATCCGCTCATATTCTCGATCACACCTGCTGTAGGGATATGAAGTTTTTGGAACATGTCCAAAGATCTTCTGCTGTCATCCAGTGAGACCATCTGCGGTGTAGTCACTGTGATACCTGCGGTCACAGGTACAGACTGCGCCAGTGTAAGCTGTGCATCACCCGTCCCCGGAGGCATATCGATCACCAATACATCCAGATCCGACCAGAGGATATCTCTGAGGAACTGCTCGATCGCTTTCATGATCATCGAACCTCTCCAGATCAATGACTGTCCCGGTTCCATCAGTGAACCCATGGACATCACTTCTACACCGTATGCTTTGAGCGGAAGTACCTTGTTCCCCTGGATCTCAGGCTTCTGATCTTCGATGCCCATCATACGAGGGATGTTCGGTCCGTAGATATCTGCATCAAGAAGCCCTACTTTTTTACCCTGCATCGCCATCGCTATGGCAATGTTTACCGAAGTTGTTGATTTGCCGACCCCGCCTTTTCCTGAACTGACCATAAGGAAGTTCTTCACATGCGGAGCGATATTTTTACCACTGACTGAGTTGCTCATCTGCTTTGGAGCCTGAGGCGCCTTTACATTGATACTGATGTTCTCAAAACCAAGCTTTTTCAGCTCAATCGTCGCCTCTTCTGTGATCTGCGCTTTCACTTCATCCGCGGATGAAGTGATATCGACCGTCAATACCACGGCATTACCTTCGATAATGATGTCTTTTACAAATCCGAACGTGACGATATCCTTGGTAAACCCCGGATAGGTAACGCTCTTCAATGCTTCTAATACATTTTCTTTTGTCATATCTTTTCCTAATCGTTGAAAATTCTATAGAAGAGTTATACCAAGCAAATCTTAAATTTGATTGAAAGCTGCAAATATAATTCAGATATATTTTATCCTATTTATAAAACTTACAGAATTTATCAAGCTTTAATATGTATAATACGTTACATTTTGATACACGGTGCAGGCCACTAGAAAGGATTTGAGTTTGTCTGATATTAGTTTAGTACTCTTGGGGGCCGGAAATTCCTCCCGTTTTACTACACCGGTAAAGAAGCAGTGGCTCTACAGCGGAGAGATTCCGTTATGGCTGCATGTCGCCGAACAGTTTGAACACATCGGCAAATTTGCTCAGACCATTATTGTCTCGACGGATGAAGAGATCAATCTGATGAAAAACTTTGCGGACTATACCTATGTGACAGGCGGGAGTTCCCGTCAGGAGTCTCTCAGCAATGCCCTGCAGGCTGTTGAGACACCTTATGTACTTGTTTCCGACATTGCCAGATGCTGTATCGACCCCAGGATGCTTGCCCGTCTTCTTGAGTCCAGGGGAGAATATGCCTGCATCGTACCGACACTCAAGGCGGTCGATACACTCTATTATGAAGGCAAACCGATCGATAGAGAAAAAGTACGAACGATACAGACGCCTCAATTAAGCCATACCGATACCCTCAGACGCGCACTCGAAACCTCTTTCACTTTCACAGATGAAAGCTCTGCGATCGCTGCTTTGGGAGAGGAGATACTCTTTGTCGAAGGTTCGGCTATGGCCCATAAGCTTACAACGGTAGAAGACCTGGGAAAACTCCCCTGTCTCATGCCTCCTTCATCACGTACGCTCACAGGGTTCGGTATCGATACCCATCCCTTTGAGGCAGGAAAAGAGATGAAGCTTGGCGGTATCAAAATTGAAGTCGACTATGGGTTCAAAGCACACAGTGACGGGGATGTTGCGATCCATGCGCTCATTGACGCACTGCTGGGTGCTGCCGGTATGGGTGATATCGGAGAGCTTTATCCCGACAGTGACAATCACTATGCAGGGATAGACTCTCAAAGACTGCTGCAGGATACCGTCAAACGTATCACCTCCTACGGCTATACGATAGGCAATGTCGATATGACGATCGTGGCACAAGCTCCCAGGATCGGAACCTATAAAGCAAAAATGAGAAAAAATCTGGCATCACTGCTGCATATCCCGCCGCATTTGGTCAATATCAAAGCAACGACTTCTGAAAAACTCGGATTTATCGGACGCAAAGAAGGTGTCACTGTCCATGCAGTGGCAAACCTGAACTATTATCAATGGCAACGGCTTTTATAAAGGAAAGTAAAACGTTATGAAGATCATTATCGTAGAAAATGAATTATACCTCGCACAAAGCATCGCTTCCAAACTGAACGAAGCAGGGTTTGAGACAGAGATATTCAGCTCTGTGAAAGAGGCTACGGATACCAACGGCGATGTCTATCTGCTTTCGACCCATCTGCCGGGGCAGAATACCGGACCGCTGATCACGAAATTTAAAGAGAAGATCATTATCCTGATGGTCAACTATATCAACAATGACACGGTAAGTGAGCCGCTGAGACTTGGGGCAAAAGATTATATTGTCAAGCCGTTTATGATCGAAGAGCTCGTACGCAAGATCGACCACTTCCAGGAGTATCAGCAGCTCAAAAGACGTATCAATCTTTATGAAGAGTATCTAGAGAATTTCCTCAAAGAGATCACGATAGAAGAATATCCGGAGCTTACCACACCTGTGGTCATTGAGACAAACTATCAAAGACTGGTGGACAAAGTCGTTTTTCGCTATGCAAAAGAAAAAAACAAATCCCTGACCTTTATCCCGCTCTCTGACAAAAAGTGGAAAGAGAAGATAGAGAGCAGCGATGCAAATGCCCTGCTCTATATTACAGAAGTACATACGCTCAAAAAAGCGGAGAAGGAACAGCTGCTTGAGATCTTGGGCGATTATGATTTTATACTGAGCTGCACCTCTGCACTGGAGAGCAATTTCAATACGATTACGCTCAATACCGACAGCAAGCTCTATGACCAGAACGAGATACTGACCATTGATGACTATGTCAAATTTATCGTCAACAGCTTCCAATACAAGTTCCCGGATACGGAACTCTCCAAAAAACTTGGTATCTCAAGAAAAAGTTTATGGGAAAAAAGGAAAAAATATGAGCTCTTCAAGAACAAATAACCGCTCACTTTATATCGATACCGAAGCGCTTACCTTAAAAGAACGCCTTTTGAACAAAGTCCAAAAAGCTACGTTGTCACTGGGACGACTTACGACTCGGCATTTAGTGCCTCGCTTGCACTGCGATTTAGTCGCTTGTCAGCAGTCGGCTCATGTGGCTGGCCACATAAAAAAAGGAGTGCACTATGCGAAATAACCGCTCACTCTATATCGATACCGAAGCGCTCTCTTCGCTTGCGCTTGTGCAGGCAGGGCTGATCTCGCCGGTAGACAAGCTGATGAACGCCCAGGAGGCCAAAGAGGTAGATGAGACACAGAGGTACAAGGGGATACCTTTCCCCTTCTCCTTTGTACTGGC
>DSDW01000050.1 GCA_011048515.1 Campylobacterota bacterium
CACGATCGGGACGGCTACAAAAACCGATCTTTTCCCTGTAGAGCGGCTGAAGATCGGAAAACCTTTTACTGTATTGCCGGCAAACAAAGGTTTAAAGTACCCCCGGTTGCTCAGGTTGAGATTGGTAAAGTCCCGATCCAGGGTGTAGTAGTCGCCGTTTGGCAGGATGAAAGAGTAAACCCCAGGCAACTTCTCTTTAATCTGCGCCAGATAGGGCCTGATCCCCTTCCACTCTCCCTTTTTCGCCTCAGGGCTCGAAGCGATCAGCGTAAGCGAATCTGCGGCATTGGAGAGAATCGTATCCACATAGTGTGTGGCTGCTCCCAGCATCATTTGGGGGCTTGCATCCTTTGACCCCTCCGCCTTTTCTGCCGCCCAACCGGAACCCAAAAATCCCAGTGCCATTAATACTGCAAATATCTTCTTCATGCGGTGATCCCTCCTCTGCTTTTGAAGTAATGTTTTTACGCATTTTCCCACAAACGGTCAAATGAACCATTGATATGTCATTTTTAGTATAGCATAAAGAGAAATCTATATGATGGAAACTTTGATAAATTTACATTAGTTTTTTTTATTTTTATCTTGGGGAACTTCTTCCACATGTAATCCGCAGTATGCGGGAAGAGAGCAAGGATTATCTCGCATCTTTGTTGCTTCTTGTAGTGAAGCTCCACTCTTTGATATCCACATCTCCATCTGCATTATATTCAATTCTGACGGTATAGGTGTGAGAACCTTTCAATACTGACATTGGGAAAAGTGCAAAGTCCGTATCGTTGAAAAAGCCGTTAGGATCATTGCTTGAGTCCATAAGCAGTACATTCTCCACTTTCGTTCCATCGCTTTCAAAGAGTTCGAAGGAGAGCATTTCAACTCTGTCCACATAGTAGGGATTGAAGGTGACAGAGATCGGGTTTCCGCTCTCTGAAGTCTTCGGAAGCGGATCAGGCCTCTCTTCGTAAAATGCCCTTCTTACGTTACTTTCCCCATCATAGGGGTAAATAATGACCTTCGCAGCATTTTTCATTCGCTCCAGTACTTCATCAGAGGTATATCCGAAATCGATCACCTGGGCCTTGAAGTTGTAAAGGTCAGAAAAACCGCCGATACCCATATCGCTGGAGTAATAGGCGAGAATTCCGTTCCGGTGATAGATCGCACTCATCAACTCATCAATACCCTGCATGATATCGCCATTTTGTCTGTAGCATATGACTTCGCCTGTCGAACCTGCATATCCGGCCCTCTGTCCCCTTATACTTGGGCTATATCCAGTGTAGTGTGGGCTCTCATAAGTTTCATAGTGCCCTTCAAGGATGTTATATCTATCGTAAATATACCCGAGATGGTTTTCATGCGATTTTGCGGCATTTTCCAATGAACTGTTATTGTTCAATACCGTAAGACCTGCTCCAACCCTGAGAGTGTTGTATTTTACAAATGCTGCCTGCTGCTCTGAACTG
The DNA here is from genome assembly GCA_011048515.1 of Campylobacterota bacterium. GTDB lineage: Bacteria > Campylobacterota > Campylobacteria > Campylobacterales > Sulfurovaceae > Sulfurovum. The sequence continues at coordinate 1,467 of DSDW01000050.1, forward strand.
GAATTTTGAGGGTCAGTACCTGCGGTTATCTCTTCTTTATCGGAATAACCGTCATCATCAAGATCGGCTACCACCGGAGAAGCTGCATTGTTGTCAGGTGCAGAGTTTCCACCGCCACAGGCTGTTAGTCCACTTATAACAATTAAAGTTATAATTACATGAAAAAGTTTTTCAAAGGTTTTAAAAATCATCTTTTACTCCTCTTTTAACTATATTTTTTATAATTTAACTTAATTTATTATTATAAATTAAGTTAATATTAAATTATATAATTCTTAAATAAAAAAGTGTTAAATTATCGTTAATAAGATTCTAGAAGCGAAAGATTAGTCAAATAATGAGGTAACAATACGACAATAAAAACGGTTACATTGAAGTCGCCAATATTGAGTTTTGCAAAAGTGTGAGTATTCAGTAGATAGTGATATTTTATGTCGTACTGTATGTCAAGCTGTTTTTGATGAAAACTAAAAACACATATAAAAAACTATGAACTGCTTTCAAATGTATGAAGGTGCACAGAAGACCCTATAGAGAAGGATTTGGATAGGCCTCAACGCCTCAGACTGCGTTCAGCTGTTCCAAAAAGCTTTGAACTGCAGAGATAAATCCCTGAGGGTTTTCGATCATGCTCATATGGCCGCAGTGATCCAGGGAGACAAAGGTACTATTTTTTATCCCCTCTCCCATTTTTTTCATCTTATCAGGGGAGATGACCCTATCCTCCTTCCCGGTGATCAACAGCACTGGAATCTCAGCATTTTTCAGGCTTTGCGTGGTATCTGTCCGGCCAAGCATCGCAAACAGCCCACCCTTGATCCCTATAGGGCTGAAGCGAAGGATCCTGGTTTTCCACTCTTCGGGTTTTTGCGCTTTTTTTTCCCTATAGGCATCAGTGAAGGCAACAGAAAAAAAGCTATCCAGGAAGGGTTCTGTCCCCTCCTCATCGATGCCCTTGATAGCGGCTGCACGTTTCAGTCTGGCCTCATCGCTGTCACTGAGTGTTGTCGTATTTGCAAGGATGAGTGCTTTGTAATTTGCCTTCTCTCTTTCATGTGCCCTGAGTGCAATATATCCTCCCATAGAGAATCCGCAAAGGATCGGATCTTCCAATTCAAGCACTGAGATCAATTGTTCCAGATCATCCACATACTGCTCCATCGTAAATTGTCCCGTCCCTACTGCCGAACTGCCGAAGCCCCTGATATCATACGATATGCAGTAGTATTTGTCGGCAAGTACATCTATGACCTCATCCCACAGGGTATGGTCAAAGGGAAACCCGTGAATGAAAATCACAGGCTGACTGCTGCGATCACCGCAAAGGTAAACTGATATACCTTCTATCTGATACATCTCTACTCCTTCCGGCCCTACTCGACCAATAGATTTGCCATCATCGCCTGATCTTCGTGTTCGAGGATATGGCAGTGATAGACAAAGAGTCCGGGCATCGTAAAATGCATAATGATACGAACCGTCTCAAACGGCATCACGATCACGGTATCTTTCCATCCCTTGTCTGTCGGAAATGCTATCTTTCCGTCCCGCTCAAGTACCTGGAATCTTACCCCGTGTATATGAAAAGGGTGTGCCATATGCACGCTGTTTTTGATCTCCCATATCTCCGTGGTACCAAGCTTCACTTTTTGATCCACACGGTGCATATCATACGGTTTCTGATCGAGTGTCCAGATACCCCCGGCGATGATCTCCATCGTGACCGTTCTGGTATTGACCGCATCAGAGGCTTGCATGCGAGGGATCGGGATCAGCTTTTCAGGAACTACCTGTGTATCCTGGATCTTTTCGGTCACATGGAACTGCATAATATCCATCGGAGCATCAAATGCCGGATAGTCCGGATGCAGCGTCAGGTTGCTTCCCTCTTTGAATCCAAGGGTTTTGAGCGTGACTTTGTCACCGGGCGCTTTGTCTTTGAAATCCACGATGATATCAACACGTTCCGCCACACTCAGAACGACACTCTGCACTGTCAGAGGCTCTTCAAGCAGCCCCGCATCCGTCCCGATCAGCGCAAACTCCCCGATCGTATCAAATGCCAGTTTATAGGTTCTGACACTTGAAGCATTGAGGATCCGCAGTCTATATTTTCCGCTTTTCACCTCATGATAAGGGAAAGGTGTAGCATTGACCAGTATGACATCCCCCAGCAGACCGTTATTGTCCTGAGGAACCTTGGGGTCTTTATAGCGCAGTTGTCGTTTTTCATCAAAGCGTTTATCCTGGATCATCAAGGGCAGTTCGAACTCCCCTTCCGGAAGATTCAGCTGTTTCTCCTCCTCATCCTCGATGAGATAAAATCCTGCCAATCCCCGATAGATCTCTTCTCCCGTTCTTCCGTGGGGATGGGTGTGGTACCAGAAGGTACCTGCACTCTGCTCTACCGGGTAGTGATACGATTTCATCTCACCTGTAGCTATCGCATCTTTTGGGTGTCCATCCATCTCTTCGGGAACAATCAACCCATGCCAATGGATGATGGTCGGATCAGCAAGATTGTTCATGAAGTCCAGATCAAACACCTCCCCTTTTTTGATACGGATCGTCGGATTGGGCAGATCCCCCTGAAAGGTCAATACTTCCGTCTGGGCACCAGGGAAAATATTCACTTGGCTCTTTTGCGCGGTAAACGCAGCCTTTTTGAGCTGAGCGTAGTTCACTTCAGCGGGGATCTTTAGTTTTTGGGTGAAAGGTGTGATCTTTTCAGGGAGCTTCTCCTCTGCTTTGGGAGGGGTCACAGCTGCCGGAGAGGCGGAAGCAGGCTGCTGGGGTTTGCGCTCATCCGTATCAGTGCGCTCTTCGCATCCTGTGAAGAGATAGGCAGCTGTAATCGCCGAATAGTTCAAAAAGTATCTTCTATTCATCTTTCATCCTTTTTGCTTTGAATATGGTTTGATATCTTTTCACCTACGTCTCGTAGTGTTTCAAACATAACCGAATGTTTCAATTTTGAAATCTACTTTGCCTATCATATATCATTGGTGTGTAAAGCATGTGTATCCGCTGAGATATCATGAACTACACATACAATACACACTGGTTAACTATTATAAAGAAGAAAAAAAAGGAGAAACGATGGAACATAAATTAATGGAACTTCCCTTTGACAAACATGCACTGGAGCCCATACTCTCGGCTGAAACACTTGAATATCACCACGGCAAACACCATCAGGGGTATGTCAACAACCTTAATGCACTCATAAAAGGCACAGAGTTTGAAGAGATGCACCTTGAAAATATCATCCTGGAGTCCGAAGGGGGTATCTTCAATAATGCTGCCCAGGTTTTCAACCATGACTTCTATTTTAACGGCATCAGCGGCGAAGAGACCAAACCCTCCCGCCATCTGCTGGAGTTGATCAACAGGGATTTCGGCTCGCTTGAAGCATTCAAAAAGACCTTTCTGGATACGGCGGCAAAACTCTTTGGCTCAGGCTGGGTATGGCTCTCATTGAATGACGGTGAAGTGCTGGAGATAGAAGCGCACTCCAATGCAGGCAATCCGCTTCTGCGCGGTCATACCCCCCTGATGACCTGTGATGTCTGGGAACACGCCTACTATATCGATTACAGAAATGCCAGGGCGGCGTACCTAGAAAAGTGGTGGGAATTGATCAACTGGGACTTTGTCTCGCAAAACCTGCTGAAGTTTGATGAAAAGAGAACAGAACATATTACCCCCTGCAACGACAACAGTGAGCTTTGTGAATATATCGATGCGCTTGACAAGGCAGATCATAGCAATACCTAATATCATGTCTCCTATAGAG
>DSDW01000047.1 GCA_011048515.1 Campylobacterota bacterium
CCTCAAGGGTACTTCCTCTCTTCGGTCAGGGCGCATCCCGCAAGCTGGAGCTTGGGGACGAGGGAAACCATTTCGCACAAAAGCATCCAAGAAACGGTTTTAGAAAATTGTTCCTTCGTATCCGTAATGCAGGTTATGATTGGAATCATAAACGTGTTTATCGTATCTATAGGCAACTGGGACTCAATATAAGAAGAAAGACAAATCATTGAAACACTTGAACGTATCTGCGAATGGAGAGGGGACTATTATATTCTTATTACCCCAAATAGCTTTATCCTTGATCGTCCAGTCTTTTTTTCTTCAGGATCATAAGTTCATCATAGAGATAACGCTCTTCGAGTTTCTTCGTATGTACTTCATGGATAATGCTCTGTGCACTATCAAGTTTTTCTCTATTGCCTTTTACTTTTGAGACAATGTTGTGAATGTATTCTCCCGCCAGTTCTTCAGGATCAGTGTTTTTTACCATCTGCTCTATCTGGGGCATACCGCCTTTGGGAAGCGGTAGGTCGCAATAGTAGTCACCCAGACGATTGATCCCCCAGTAGACCAGTCCCAGTGTCAGATAAAAGTTGAGTGACTGTGGTACACAAGTGATACGAAAACGGCGTACACGTTTTTCGTCTGCAATCTGAAAAACACGTTCAAAGAGCTGACTGGCATATCCCTTTCTTCTAAATTGCAGTGGTGTAAAAATGTTGTGGATTGTAATGTACTCATTATAACGGTCAATTTTGTAGAAGATGTAGCAGAGGTGCTCTTTTTTTTCATTGGAAAGCGTAATACATCCGTGTACCTTCCAGCTGAAGTGTCTATCCCACCAGTGCAATGCCAGGTTGGCAAATCCAAAACTTTTTTTGTCTTTGATCTGTGCGATAGAGTCGATATAGTCATTTCTATTGAGATGTTCAAGGTGGAATTTTTGCAACGGTTATCCTTTTTTCTATAGATGAAAAAGGAAGGTGTGAAGTACCTGATGCAAAAATAGAGTAATACTACACTCTACCATTTAATTCTACGGGCGAAAGAGAGAGAGTGATCGATTTTTAAACAAATGTTGTCTTTGGTTTCCCGTGCATCAAAATAGTGTTGTTTTGAGTTTTTTCGGACACTCTGTAGCTTGAAGATGAGGGAAACATACAAATTCACCTTCCACTATGCTACGAATACGACAAAAACGACATTTTTGTCGTATTTTGGATTTATTGGTATGAAAATTGCATATTTTGGCTTGTTTTTTGGGAACGGAAGTTGTATTGGTGTTAGATGTAAACATATTTAACCAAAGGAGACAACATGCATGACTGTAACATTATCGAATTGGAAGATTTCGGATTTAACCATTATATCCATCATCTGGATGAGTTGGAAGGTGACGGTTTCGGATATAAAAATGAGCTGGACTTTATCTATGATCTGACAGATGGCACAGCGGAAACAGAGTGGGAGGAGTAGAGGTTTTTGTTTAGTAAGTATATAAAAAAGCTGCAGAGCAGGGAGCTGTGAAGAAGCGTAAGTTATCTCGCGACATGGCACGATAAGGCTTTGCAGTACGTACGAAATTCATTTTTTCAAAGAGGGCAGGCACATTTTTTGAAAAGAGGATATTTCTGGCACATAAATTGCATGAGAGAGTCATATCCCTGGATAAAGGAGTACTTTATGGTCAACAGAGCCAAAATCAAAGAGCTGCTCAATGAGAGTGCCTGCTCTCACAGCAAAGAGAAAAAACCCGGAGAGGGGTGCGATAAGCCAAAACCGGGACTTGCCGCAGGAGGGTGTGCGTTTGACGGTGCGCAGATCTCGCTTTTTCCTTATGCGGATGCGGTTCATCTGGTCCATGGCCCGCAAACCTGTCTTGGGGCATCCTGGGAGACAAGAGAGACGCTGAGTTCCTATGAAGGACGCGACCATACGGTCATGGGATTCACTACGGGTATCAGAACCAATGATGTGATCTTCGGCGGAGACAAGAGGCTGGAAGCGTCGATAGACTTCATTATGAAGGAGTATGCGCCTGAAGCGATCTTTGTCTACTCGACCTGTGTCACGGCTATGGTGGGGGATGATATCGATATGACCTGCAAGCGGGGAAGCGAGAAACACGGAGTACCGGTGGTGCCTGTACATGCCCCCGGATTTGTCGGGGGGAAGAACCTTGGGTCAAGGCTTGCGGGTGAAGCAGTGCTGGAGCATCTGATCGGTACCAAAGAGCCGGAGTTTACCACCCCTTATGATATCAACCTGATCGGAGACTATAACGTCACGGGAGATATGTGGCAGTATCTGCCTCTGTTTGAAAAGATCGGGATACGTGTACTCAGTTCACTCAGCGGCGACGGAAGGGTAGGGAGCATCAGGACGGCACATCGTGCCAGGCTCAATGTGATCGTCTGCGCAAAGTCCCTGATCACCCTGTGTCGAAAGATGAAAGAGCAGTACGGCATCCCGTGGATCTCTGTCTCTTTTTACGGAAAACGCGATACCGCTTTTGCGATCCGTGAGATCGTCAGGGCTTTGGGAGATGAGAAACTGATCGCCAAAGCCGAAGAGGTTTTGACGGAGGAAGAGGAGAAACTCGAAGCACGTTTGAAACCCTACAGGGAGATGTTCGCCGGGAAAAAAGCCGTACTCAATACCGGAGGGAACAAGTCATGGTCCATTGCCTCGGGACTGCAGGACCTGGGTATCGAGGTCGTGGCAACCTCTATCAGGAAATCCACGGAGGATGATATAGAAAAAGCCAAAGCGTATCTGGGGCCCAACGGGGTTTTGATGAAAGCACCCGCAGCAGAGCAGGCCAAAGTGATCGATGAGAAAGGAGCGGATATCCTGCTTGCCGGAGGCAGAAGCCTCTATACGGCGATCAAAAAGAAGATCTCTTTTATCGATGTCAACCAGGAGAAGAAAGTGAGTTACGGAGGATTTGAAGGGCTGCTCAACCTGGCCGAAGACCTCAAGCATGCTTTCAACAACCCGGTCTTTGCCAATGTGAGCGAAAAAGCGCCCTGGGAAACTGTATCGATGGAGGCAGAGTAATGGAATGCAATGAAGTGATCGCACTGAGCAGGCAAGAACACAAACCCCTGCAGGTCAACCCTATCAAGCACTCCCAGCCCATGGGCGCAGCACTGGCATTTTGCGGTATCCGCAATTGTCTGCCGCTGATGCATGCTGCGCAAGGGTGTGCCTCCTACACGAAAGTGTTTTTTACGAGACATTTCAATGAACCGATACCGCTCTACAGTACCTCGGTCACTGATATCACGGCGGTACTGGACGGCGGGGATTATTCCATCCTGCTGTCCATAGAAAACATCACCCAAAAAAATAAATTTGCCCCGGAACTCATAGGGCTGCATACCACAGGCCTGACCGAAACGAAAGGGGATGATATCCGCGGTGTGGGTATGCATATAGAGATACCTTACTGCTATGTCAACACCCCTGATTTTGAAGGGGGTATGGAGAGCGGATGGGCATTGACCGCCAAAGCGCTCATCGATCAGCATACAAAGCCGCAGAGCCATGTCCGGCCAAACAAGATACTGCTGCTGCCGCATGTCAGTATGTCGCCTCTGGAGGTGGAGAAGCTCAAGGCGCTGTGTGAGAGTTTCGGGTTCGAGACCTGTGCCCTGCCTGACCTTTCTAGCTCCATGGACGGCTTTTTCGGTGAGCAGCAGGGCAAGCTGGCACAGGGAGGTATCGGCATAGATGAGATCGAAGTCCTGGGGAACTGTGGTACGGTCATCTCTGTCGGCAGTTCGATGAGGATCGCCGCGGAGGCACTGCTGGCAAAGAACCCCCGTATCAGTCATCTGCATTTTGACCACCTCATGGGACTGAAGATGAGTGACAATTTTATAGGGGCATTGATGGAGAAGAGGCAAATAGCACCTTCCCCTTCGGTAAAAAGATGGAGGGGGCGTCTGCAGGATGCAATGCTGGATACCCATTTTATGATAGGCTCGTCACGTTTTGTCATCACCGGTGAACCTGACATGTGCGTGGGTATCGCCGAATTGCTGCAGAGTGTCGGTGGAACGATAGCGGCCGTGGTATCGACGGTTTACAGCCCTGTCCTTGAAATAATCGAGGCGGAAAGGGTATTTGTCGGAGATCTTGAAGATGCGAAAACCTACTTCAAAGATGCGGACCTGGTCATCAGCAATTTCCATGCGGAACGAATCTTGCATAGCAACGGAGAGTACCATGCCGGGCTGCTGCTGAGAGGGTTTCCAAACTATGAAGAGCTTGGGAACCAGCTCAGGAGCGATCAGCTTTATGAGGGAGGTACCTGCTTCCTTTTTGAAGTAGCAAATAAATTAAGAGAGGTGAAACATCATGGGTGAGTCAACGAAGATAACGGTAGAGCGTACGGATAAACCGGAAAATGGCATCAAAGTTGCATTTGCAACCAAGGATATGGAGACGATCAATGCACATTTCGGCGGTACGAAGGAGTTTGTGGTCTATCACGTTTCCAAAGAGGGATTTCTCCTGGATGGTGTGATCCGGACTGATACTTCAGAAATGACAGGGGATGACAAGACCGACTTTAAGGTCAGGGCGCTTGAGGGCATCAACATCGTCTACTGCGAATCGATCGGCGGCACTGCCGCAGCAAAAGTGATCCGTGCGGGGATGAACCCGATGAAAGTGCAGGAGCCGATATCGATCGAAGCGGTTCTCAAGGAGCTTGTAGCCATGATCAACGGCAATCCTCCGCCATGGATCAGGAAAATCATGAATGTCGAAACAGTTGAAGATCCGAGGCTGGAACGCTGGGCAGCAGAATAACTGTAGGTCGGGGTGGGGACACCCCGACAAAAATGTACAGTGGTAAAAAATCATAGAAATGTCGGGGTAAGGATACCCCGACCTACGAATAAATAATTGAAATAGAAGTATAAGGATAAAAAATGGTTGATACAGCACTGGAACACAATGCATTTACCGAAGAGCTGATCCGTCAGCTCAGAGCTGCCGATCAGTTCGGAAACTGGTCCAAGATGAGCGATGAGGAACTTTTGAGGGCGAAATATGTGAAGACAAAAGAGGATCTCAAAAAAATCCCTATCATCGCCGATATCGACGAGATGCTTATCGGGGAGATCAAGATGATCTATAAGGCCATTGCGCTTCAGTTTGAGAGAAAGACCGGCGTGATGTGCAACGTAGTGATGGAGATGAGCCATGAAGGGTTTGGCAGATGTATCGTGATCGCCGGCAGGATCGTACTGGTAGACAA
>DSDW01000046.1 GCA_011048515.1 Campylobacterota bacterium
ACCGTGGAGATCGTAGCATGGATGTTCATTGTGGGAGGTATTATCTTTTTAGTCGTAGAAAAGTTCTACAAAGAGGAAAGTTCCCATACCTATGATGTCGAGCAGGTAAGTATGAAGCAGGCACTTTGGATCGGGATTGCTCAGATTTTTTCCCTGATACCGGGAACAAGCAGGGCGGGTGCGACGATCATCGGCGGGCTTTTGGTGGGGTTGGATAGAAAAGCCTCTGCAGAGTTTTCATTTTTATTGGCAATTCCCGTGATGGCAGCAGTGAGCGGATATGACCTGCTCAAGTACTACGGCGAGTTTGCCGATGCCAACTGGGGTGCGTTTGTTGCAGGGTTTGTCACGGCATTTGTCGTTGCCTATCTGACGATCAAACTCTTTTTGGTCTTTTTGCAGCGTTTTACATTTGTGGCATTTGGATGGTACAGGATCATACTGGGGATCCTCCTGCTTATGATGATCTAGTTTGAGTTTATTGAGTCTCTCTGGAGAGGCTTTCATAAGTTCAAAAGATTTTTGGACAGAGAATAAGGTAAAAAATATGACATTTAAAGATTTCAATTTTCACAAAGACCTTTTCAAAGGTGTGAAGATCGCCGGCTTTAAGGAGCCGAGTCCTATTCAGCAAGTTGCCATTCCGATCATAGAGAGTGGTTCCGATCTGGTAGGGCAGGCCCATACCGGAACTGGAAAGACCGCTGCTTTTGGATTGCCTATGATGGATAAGATCGCGAAAGGAGAGTGTGAGCGTGCTTTGGTGATCACGCCCACAAGAGAACTGGCAACGCAGGTGAGCGATGAGCTCTATCATCTTGGACGTTTCGCGGGTATACGTACCTTAACCGTTTACGGCGGCGTGGGGTACGGCAGGCAGATCGCCCTGATCCATAAAGGTGTTCAGGTGGTCGTAGCTACCCCGGGTAGGCTTAAAGACCTTTACAGAAAAGGGAAGATCGATACTTTCAATCCCGAGATCGTTGTACTGGATGAAGCCGATGAGATGTTGGATATGGGATTTTTGGATGATATCAAAGAGATCTTTGAGTATATCCCGCAAAACAGACAGACCTTGCTCTTCTCTGCAACGATGCCTGATCCGATCAAGGATCTGGCTGAAGATATCCTCTATCAGCCGGAGTTTGTCTCTGTAGTCAACGAGGAGGAGACGACCAATAACGTGATCGAACAGCGTTACTATGTCATAGATGAGAATCAGAGAGATGATGCGATCGTTAAACTTCTAGAAACGGAAAATACGGACAAATGTATCATTTTCTGCCGGATGAAGCGGGAAGTAGACAGGCTTACGGAGCACCTTCAGGCACTGGGATTCAATGCGGGAGGGCTGCATGGTGACCTTGAGCAGGAAGAGCGTGAGGTGATGGTCAAAGCTTACAGACGGGGAGAGATAAAAATCATGGTAGCGACAGATGTCGCTGCAAGAGGTTTGGATGTCAAGGGTGTTACCCATGTTTTCAACTATCATATACCGTTTGATCCTCAAAGTTATGTACACCGTATCGGCCGTACCGGCCGTGCGGGCAAAAGCGGACAGGCGATCACGCTTGTAACAACCGAGGAGTTCAAAGAGCTTCAGCGTATCCAAAAAGAAGTGGGTGCAGAGATGCAGCTGGCTACGATCAAAGATGAGAGCGGGTTAGACCAATCAGGGATGGAGTATCTGGCAGAAAAGATCAGGGAGACTCATGTTCATCCCCATGCTTTAAATCTCCTGGACTATCTTCATGAGATGGATCAGAAGCTATTGCTGGAAAAACTTTTGTCGCAATTGATAGAGAAAGAACAATCCAATATCGGAACACAGATCGGATTTGATCAACAAAGTGTAGATGATATGATGCAGGAGTATGAAAGTGAACAAAAAGAAACACGCAAAAAGAATCGAAGCCGAAAACGTCGATAAATTAAGCATTTTTACCTTCTAAAAAGCTAATTTATTTTAAAATCGCATATTACTTATAAAGTGAGACAATGATGGAAACAGAAGTAAATTTATTAGTCGAAAGTATCAAGTTTATGGCCTTGGGAATGGGGGTTGTTTTCCTCTTCCTTCTTGTACTTGTGCAAGTCGTTAACCTTCAGGCGAAGATAATCTCAAAATACTTCCCCGATGAAGAGCCTTCTGCAGCTCCTGCAGCTCCTTCTTCCTCTGACAGTGATGAGTCAGCGCGTGTCGCTGCGATTATCGCTGCTGTTACTGAATTTCGAAAAAACAAATAATCAAAGCAAGGTATCGTAAATGGCAAAAAAATATATAGATATTATGGATACAACCTTCAGGGACGGATTTCAGTCTGTCTTTGGTGGTCGTGTACTTATGGATGATTTCTTTCCTGCTGTAGAAGCTGCAAAGCAGGCAGGTATTACGCACTTTGAGTTTGGCGGCGGAGCAAGGTTCCAGTCACTCTTTTTCTATCTTCAGGAAAATGCATTTGATATGATGGATGGATTCAGGGAGATTGTCGGGAAGGATGCAAACCTTCAGGTGCTCTCTCGCGGTATCAACACAGTGATGCTTGATACGGGCAGTCGTGAGATGATCGATCTTTTCGCGAAAATGTTCGCAAAACACGGTACCACAACGGTAAGAAACTTTGATGCGCTCAACGATGTGAACAATCTGATGTACTCCTCTGAATGTATCAAGAAGTACGGAATGAACCATGAAGTGGTGGTAACCATGATGGACCTTCCTCCGGGATGTAAAGGTGCGCATGATGTCGCATTCTACGAGAAAACACTGAGAAACATCCTTGACAGCGGTATCGATTTTGATTCTGTCTGTTTTAAAGATGCTTCAGGTACTGCCAACCCCCATAAAGTCTATGAGACGATCTATATGGCAAGAAAACTTTTGGGGGAAGAGGTGCATTTGAGACTCCATACGCATGAGACAGCAGGTGTATCGGTAGCTGCATATCTTGCAGCGCTTGAGGCAGGTGCAAACGGTATTGACCTTGCAGCTTCACCGGTGAGCGGCGGTACATCGCAGCCGGATATCCTCACAATGCTGCATGCAACAAAAGGCACAAACTTCAACCTGGGTGACCTGGAGCTTAACAAGGTACTCAAGTATGAAGAGAGACTCAAAGAGTGTCTCGCTGACTATATGGTGCCGCCTGAAGCAACTCAGGTTTCGCCGCTTATCCCATTCTCTCCGATGCCTGGCGGCGCGTTGACTGCAAATACGCAGATGATGAGAGACGCAGGGGATCTTGAGAAGTTTGATGAAGTGATCCTTGCGATGAAAGAGGTGGTTGAGCGTGGCGGTTACGGTACATCCGTAACTCCTGTCAGCCAGTTCTACTGGCAGCAGGCGTATGCCAACGTCATGTTCGGGCCATGGAAGCAGATCGCTCCAGGCTACGGGCGTATGGTACTGGGGTACTTCGGTAAAACTCCTGTAGAGGCTGATCCTGAGATCATCAAACTGGCAGGCGAAAAACTCAAACTTGAGCCTACAACGGAGAACCCGCTTGATATCGCTGACCGCGACGAGCATAAGTCTGTTGCACACTGGACAAAAGTGCTGGAGGATGAAGGGCTTCCTGCGACGGAAGAGAATATCTTTATCGCAGCATCATGCGATCAGAAAGGTATTGCGTTCCTGAAAGGCGAGGGGCCTCTCATGGTCAGAAAAGGTAAAAATAATTGTAGTGGAGATAAAGAAATGGCAGGAAATTATACAGTAGTAGTAGACGGTAAACAGTACAGTGTACAGGTAGCGGAAGGCAATGCAGATATCCAGGTGACACCGGCAGCATCATCTGCACCGGTTACTGCAGTGGCAGAAGCAGCGACACCTTCGGCAGTAGTGGCGGGAGAAGGTTCACTCCATATCAACTCGGAAACTCCTGGTAACGTATGGAAGATTCTTGTAAATCCGGGTGACAGCGTGAAAGAGGGAGATAAGATCATGATTCTTGAAGCGATGAAGATGGAGATCGATATCGTTGCACCTAAAGACGGAAAAGTTGCTACGATCAACGTCAAAGTCAATGATGCGGTTGCCGACCAACAACTTCTGGCTACAATGGAGTAATCATGAGAATCAAACAGATCCTACTCTTACTGCTTTTCAGTATAGTAGCTGTGACATCTGCTGCCCAGGCTTCACCTGTGCAGGAAGTGCCTGCAGCCGCTGAAGAGAAGCAGGAAGAGCAGTATAAACCTAAAAGTGTAACAGAGCTTGTGGCAAGTTTCTGGAAAACGACAGGTCTAAGCGCAATTGTCAATGTCGATGACGGTGAGATGACTGCGGAACCTCACGGTGAAGGAAGATTGATGAGCGCTTTCGAATCCTCAGTCGGGCGTTTGATCATGCTCACGATCGTATTCATCCTTTTCTATCTTGCAATCGCAAAGAACTTCGAACCGCTGCTTTTGATCCCTATCGCATTCGGGGGACTGCTGGCCAATATCCCGCTTGCCAATATGGGTGGTGAACATGGGATGCTCGGTATCATCTACAATATGGGGATTGCCAATGAGTTTTTCCCGCTGCTGATCTTTATGGGGGTCGGTGCGATGACGGATTTCGGTCCTTTACTGGCAAACCCTAAAACTGCGATCCTCGGTGGTGCAGCACAGTTCGGTATCTTCGGTTCACTGATCGGTGCAGTTGCGATCGGCTTCTCTCTGAAGGAAGCTTCGGCGATCTCCATCATCGGCGGTGCAGACGGCCCGACTTCGATCTTTATTGCAAACAGACTGGCTCCGGAGATGCTGGGTGCGATCGCAGTAGCGGCATACTCCTATATGGCACTTGTGCCGGTGATCCAGCCGCCGATTATGAAGGCGCTTACCACAAAAGAGGAGCGTCAGATCAAAATGACGCTTCAGAGAAAAGTGCACAAAAGAGAGAAGCTGATCTTCCCTGTCGTTGTGATCATGCTGACGATGCTGCTCCTTCCTGAGTCAGCGCCGCTGATCGGTGCATTTGCATTCGGTAACTTTGCCAAAGAGTCAGGCGTGGTGGACAGATTGAGCGATACGATGCAAAATGCATTGATCAACGTCGTTACGATTTTCCTTGGACTCGGAGTAGGTTCGAAGCTTGCGGCGGACAAATTCCTTGTATTGGAAACTCTGGGTATTATGATCATCGGTCTTTTGGCGTTTTCTGCCGGTACGGCAGCAGGTGTCATTATGGCAAAGATCATGAATAAATTTAGCAAAGAACCTATCAACCCCCTTATCGGGGCAGCAGGTGTATCTGCCGTACCT
>DSDW01000106.1 GCA_011048515.1 Campylobacterota bacterium
GTATACACTCCCACGAAATCGTGGGAGCGAAAAATATGTTAGATTATAAGGTTTTTATTTTTTTTATAATTGTCTCAGAAATAAAAGGGGAATAAGTGTGAATGTGTTAGCTTTGGGAGTAGTTTTAGTAAGTTTAATTGGAATGTTATTATCTGCTTTTTTGAATGCTATGGCATTTAGAGTTATTTTTTCTAGTCTATTCATCTTTTTTAACTTTGGCTTGCTTGAACATCTTATGCTTATATGGGATGTCACTTATGAAGAATATTTGAAGATACCCGACAATACATTAAGAGGTGGAAGTATTGCTCTTGCTGGCTACCTCATTGTCTCAATCTCCATTTATAATACCTATCTATTTAATAAATTTTTAGAGTGGTTTTATTTTTCGAAAATGGATAAATTTATTTTAGGATTTCTTGTTCTATCGAACTTGCTATGGCCTATAATATTTTATATTGTAGAATCAAACATTCCTATCTAACTAGACGCTAAGAAGAACCAATTATCTTGTTTTTAAAACCTTATAAAATATATAACTTTATGAGGTTTCCATTTTTTTTACTCGCTCCCAAGCTCAGTTTGGGAGCGAGGGGAAAATGGGCGACCAATGAGATGTGATCATGTTCGCTTGACCTCTTTTGTGTAAAAAACTTGCCAAAAACTTTTTGATTGTGTAAAATGATGTTATTTTACATTTGAAGGATATTCGTGGTTCGTTTAAAATTGTTTGTATTGATTTTTATTTCTTTTTTATTGATTCAAGGGTGTTCTTCCAAAACAGAACCTGATATGAATCATATGGATCATATTGTTAAAAAAATAGTTGAAGTTGAAACACCCAATGGAAACTATACAGCATTGAATAAAAAAACCGGCGCATATGGCAGATATCAAATCAAGCCGGATACGGCAAAGTACTATTCAAAAAAACTTGATATCGATTATGATTGTTGGAAAGAGCCAAATAACCAAGATAAAATTTTTAAAGCCTTGTTATTAGACAATATTAGATCTCTTCAAACAAAAGGTCACAAGATTAATACTTTTACAGTTTATGGCGCCCATCAGCAAGGGGCTACCGGTTTTGACAAAATCATGAAAAACAGAAATTTGGATGATCATATGTATGCAAAATTAAGACGAAATATTCCTGCAGAATATAGGAATTGTAAAGATGAAGAACTTTGTGAAGTTTGGGTAGGGTATTGGAAAAAGAAACTCAGTTGATCTCAGAGCAGGGTGACGACCGGACCCCTTTTCCCTCGCTCCGTATCTCAACTCGTTTATATCATCAAATCACCACTCAAGAGATCTGGAAACGGGGGGATGTGTGCGTACCTCCAGAGGGGTACGTATCAGTTGATATTGGTATAGACGTGCTGTACGTCATCATCCTCTTCGAGTTTATCGATAAGAACATCCACTTTTTCCATCTGCTCATCCGTCAGATCGATCGGTGCATTGGCAACATACTCCAGTGAGGCCTTGGTGACTTCGATCCCTCTCTCTTCAAGGGCCTTGCTCAGTTCGCCAAAAGAGGTAAATTCGCCGTAGATTCTTACGATCGCTTTGTCGTCACCGTTCTCCTGCGGTTCGATATCCTCTTCGATGCTCTCCAGACCATAATCGATCAGGTCAAGCTCAAGCTCTTCGATATCCATATCCGGAGTCTTGTCAAACGTAAAGAGAGATTTTCTTGTGAACATAAAGCTGAGCGAACCTGAGGTAAGCATCTCCCCGCCGTTTTTGTTGACGATTGCCTTGACATTGGCTACGGTTCTCGTGTTGTTGTCGGTGGCGCACTCTACGATGATCTGCACACCGAAAGGTGCTTTGATATCATAGGTGATCTCTTTGAAGTCTGCTGCATTTTTTTCAAAGGCTCTTTTGATCGCCGCGTCGATATTGTCTTTTGGCATGTTCTGCGCTTTGGCATTGAGGATCGCCGTACGAAGCTTGGAGTTCATATCAGGATCTGCTGAACCTCCCTCTTTGGCTGCCATTGTGATACTTTTCCCCAGTTTCGGGAAGATACGGGACATTGCTCCCCATCTTTTCATTTTTGCCGCTTTACGGTACTCAAACGCTCTACCCATAAGTGTTTCCTTCGTCATGAATTAGTGTCGTGATTATATCCCGATTTGGCTTAAGTCATTTCAAAGTAAGCATAGGTAAGAATAGCCGCATGAAACTCAAAGAGATACAACTGACCAACCCCTACCTGAAACTTCCTCCGCTCTGCTATGACAGGGTAAAACCTTCACCCTTGCAGGGTGCCTACCTGATCCATGCCAACCCTACGGTTGCCGAAGAGCTTGATATAGACCGGGATGAACTGGATACCGATCATTTTACAGCCTTTGTGAATGGTGCGTTGGAGCTGGAAGGAAGCGACCCTTTTGCTATGTGTTATGCCGGGCATCAGTTCGGTTTCTTTGTCGAACGTCTGGGTGACGGACGTGCGGTCAACATCGGTACGATCGCTACCCCGATGGGCAATCAGCATCTTCAGCTCAAAGGAGCAGGACTTACAAAGTATTCGCGTGACGGGGACGGGAGGGCAGTCCTGCGCTCTTCGATCCGCGAATATCTGATGAGCGAGGCGATGCACGGGTTGGGTATCCCGACTACCAGGGCGCTGGCGCTTATCGGTTCAGGCCACTCTGTCTACAGGGGAGAGTGGGAGAAGGGGGCGATCGTACTGCGTGTCTCTCCCTCCTGGGTGCGTTTTGGTACATTTGAATACTTTGCACACCACAAGAAGTACGAGGAGCTCAAGGCTTTGGCTGATTATGCGATCGCTGAATCCTACCCGCATTTGATCGGTGAGAAAAATGTCTACGAACTCTTTTTTACGGAAGTTGTCGGTAAAACCGCAATGCTGATGGCACAATGGCAGGCAGTAGGGTTCAACCATGGCGTGATGAATACGGACAATATGTCTATCCACGGGCTTACGATCGACTATGGCCCGTATGCCTTTCTGGATGACTATGACTTCCAGAATATCTGCAACCATACCGATACCTACGGGCGTTACAGTTTCGGAAGCCAGCCCAATATCGGAGAGTGGAACCTCAGGGCATTGATGGTGGCACTCACCCCGCTGGCAGATGAAGGGCGTATGATGCAGATACTCGAGAGGCACTATGCAAAGCTCTATACAGAACACTATCTCTACCGTATGGGTAAAAAGCTGGGACTGGACAAACTGGAGCAGAAGGATATCGAACTGGTCCGGCATCTGCTTGGCATGATGCAGGGGCTGAGTGTGGACTATACGCTCTTTTTCAGAACACTGAGCCGCTATGACGGTGACCGGACTGCGATACTGAAAACAGGGCTCTACCATCAGCCGATGCATGACTGGCTCGATGCCTATGATGAGCGGTTGAAGCGAAACAGTTCCAAAACAGAGGAACGACATCAAAGCATGCAGCGTACCAACCCGAAGTATGTGCTCAAAAACTATATGCTCCAGGAAGCGATCGATGCTGCAAATGCGGGGGACTTCACGATAGTCGACCAGCTCTTCAAGCTTGCACAGGCTCCCTACGATGAGCATCCCGAGTGTGAAAGATGGGCAGGGGCTACGCCTGAGGAGTTCAAGAACAAGAAGCTCAGCTGCAGTTCGTAGAAGCTATAATTTCGAAAATGGATTGAGGAGAGAGAAATGACCCTGGAAGAGGTACAAAATATCATAAGGGAAGAAGTAGGAGTACTTCTTTATTTCTCAGGTGAGCAGTGCAGTGTCTGTCATGCACTCAGACCGAAGTTCAAAGAGCTCTTTGACAGCGAATTCCCGTTGATTAGGCAGATCTATCTGGACGCCCATGAAAACCCTGAGATCTCTGCGCACTTTCAAGTCTTCTCTGTGCCTACGATGCTTGTCTTTCTGGATGGCCGTGAGTTTGTGAGAGAGGGAAGGGCGGTGAGTATGTATAAGCTCACAGAACAGTTGATGCGTCCGTATAAGATGATGACGGAGTAGATAGTAAGTAGCAGGGAGCAGCTTGAAGCTACCAGTGAAGCGTAGGTCGGGGTGTCCCCACCCCGACACTTTCGGCTAGGTTGTATGTTCATTTTTTTCGTTTGATTTTCGTGGGAATGCCTATGAGAGTGTAGTGATGCAGTAAACTTTAGTCTATGGTATCGGCGTATGGGTTACCACGTGCAACGTGGGAACCAAATAATATTGTAATAGGTTTAAATTTACCGTTTCGTGACGATAGAGATATTCTCAAACCCTTTTTCTTTGAGTGTATCGATAATGTTGACAAAGCTCTGAAACTCCGACTTCTGGTCTGCATGGAGTGAAATGATGTCTTTTTTGGGATCAAGTTCAAGCAGCCTCTCTTTGATCTCCTCAAAAGAGAGCGCCTCTTTGTTATAGAAGTACTCTCCTTTCTCGTTGATCGCAATGGTGATACTCTTTTTCTCTTCCTCTTTTTTGCTGCTTGCCGTCGGAAGATCCACTTTGATCGCCTGGTTGGTCACAAAGGTTGCCGTGGCAAGCACGATGACCAGAAGTACAAGCACGATATCGATGAACGGAACGACGTTCATCTTATCAAAGGATTCTCTTCTCATGCCTGAAGTCTTCCTTCATCTCTGGCGATCTCCCACTCAGCCAGTTTTCTGTCCACTTTGGTGATAAGCGCGTTATAGAGTACCGTAGCGGGGATCGCAACGACAAGGCCGGCAGCTGTCGCTTTAAGTGCCAAAGCAAGGTGTTTCATGATCTCAGCGGGATTAATGGTGTCCTGCTGTGATCCGATGATATAAAAAGTGAGGATGATGGCGAGTGTAGTCCCAAGCAGACCGATATAGGGAGCATTTGAACCGATAGAGGCGATCGTAGGAAGTCGTTTGGTCAAATCAAGCTCAAGTGCATTTTTATGGCTATAGGCTTCGATCTTGATAGCGCGGTAAAAAAGCGCACGCTCAATGGCAAACATAAATGTGATAAAACTGAGAAAGAGCAGCAGGCCGATCACTCCATAATCGACGATATCTTTGATCTGGTCTATTGGCATATATTTTCCTTAAAATGATTGACATGATATATAGCAGTGAATTATAGGCAAAATTTATTAAAAGAGTGTTAATTCCCTATTCTATCTCCATAAATCAGAAATAAGCTCTTTCTACCTAATTA
>DSDW01000040.1 GCA_011048515.1 Campylobacterota bacterium
GTACATATCATAGCTTGAAATTATTATAGTGAAAGCAGTGTGTAGTGTGGATGCAAGGAGGATATCATGATGCAAGCAATGCTTAACTTGCATTATCACTTAACATTTTTTTCAAACTGACGCATCAGTGCCAATACCTCTTTATCACTCACGTCATACCAGTGCTCATAGACCTGTGCGACTGCATAGAAGTTGATCGGGGATTCCAGTACGATCAGTTCATCGACACTCTTGGAGAATTCGCTGACACTTCTCGCTCCTGCTACGGGTACGGCGACGACGATCTTGGATGCACTGCTGTTGCGGCACATCTGTACGGCTGCATGCATGGTCGATCCCATGGCGATACCGTCATCGATCAGGATGACGGTACGGTCTTTAAGTGATGGAAGAGGGCGGCCTCCCCTTAAAACTTCTATACGTCTTTTGATCTCCTGTTGTTGTGCCTGCTTGATATCTTCGATCTCTACGTCACTCAGATCTCCCGTAGCAGCTTCGTAGATAAAGACAGAACCGTCCTCAGCGATCGCTCCGAAACCGCTCTCGGGGTTATGAGGATAGGGGAGTTTGCGGCAGATGATCATGGAAAGATCACAGTGCAGCGCTTTGGCCACTTCATACCCAAGCTCCACTCCGCCCCTGGGGATCGCCAGGATCAGTGCATCGGTATCTTTGTAGCGTTGAAGTCCCAATGCCAGCTGCCTACCGGCATCTTTACGGTCTTTGAACATCTCGATCCCTTTTTGTATATTATATTCAATTAGTGATACAAAATGCAAAAGCGGATATGACCTATCAAATCACCTTTTTTTTCATCATATCAATTGGTTGCAGCAGGTTTTTTTGTAGGAACTTATTTCAATGATCCTGAGCACAATGGCTGAAACATAAGGGATGCTCTGTACCAAAAGTGTCGCTGCAAATAGATACACTTCCACAATTTCATGCTCATTGGTTAGGATCAATGCCGAAAAAGATGCAAGCAGCAACACCGCCAGGATAGTTTCATTTTTTATAGGATTGCCTGACGTTTTTTTGCTATTTCCGCCTTTCTCTGTCCGTTTGAACGGCAGGCCGTCTTTTACAAAACCGTCAAATACCGCTTTGAAGATCGTCAGCTGCAGACTCATGGCAGCGATCGCACCTAAAAATGAGTGAAAAAAGCTTGCTTTTACTCTTGTTCTGTAGAGTACGAATGCATGGATCACATTCACCAAGAACGCTGTTAAAATGGGGACGGTCAAGGCGATCGTCGGAATGGTGACACCAATGAAGATGATCACAGGCACCCAGATGATATTCAGTACGGAAGCCACCGTTCCGAGTGCATCAGAGAGCCAAAAAAACCATCCGGTCATAAAGTGATGTTTCTGCGCAGCAGTAAGCGTCGCAGAGGATGGCTTGAAATGCTGCCAGTGCTTTTTAAGGATCTGTATAGCACCATAAGCCCAGCGATGGCGCTGATTTCTAAATGCTTCTAACGTATCTGGAAGCAGTCCGTGGCCATAGCGGCGATTGGTGTAGTGGGCGCTATAGCCTGCCTCGAAAAGTCTGAGGCCGAGTTCACTGTCTTCTACGATAGTGTCCGTGTTCCATTGGCCGACTTCATCAAAAGCCGATCTTCGAATCATGATCATGGTTCCGTGGGCAACGATGGCGTTCTCTTCATTTCGTACCACCATCCCTATGTCAAAGAAACCTGCATATTCCGCGTTCATTGCTGTTTTTAAGAGTGACTCTTTACCGTCTCTGTGGTCTTGCGGTGCCTGTACCAGTGCGACTTTAGGATCATCGAATATCGGTACCAGATCGATGAGCCAGTTTGGGCTGATCACATAATCAGCGTCAATGACTGCCAAAATTTCGGTCTGAGGATCTGTAAAAGAGAGTGCCTTGTTCAGTGCTCCTGCTTTAAAGCCTGTACATGTGATGTCAAGATACACAAATTTAGGGCCAAGTGTTTCGCACAAGGCCTTGATCGGTTCTTTATAGTACTCCTCAGGCGTGTTGTTGATGATAACCACTACTTCGTAATTAGTGTAATTGAGTTTTGACAATGCGATGAGTGTCTCTTCAAGGACATGAGGCTGCTCCTTGTAGGCCGGCACATGTATGCTTACAAATGGAACATGATCCGATCTAAGGTCAAGCGGAATCAGTCTTTTTGGTTTCACTCCGACCGTAAGTTTAAGGAGTTCATTGGCCTTGGAAAGCGTGATGATGGTAAGTGGTATCATCAGCAGGGTCCCCATCCCCCACATGATCCAAACACCAAAGTTCATATAATGCACAAAAGGGTAGACCGCTGACATGACGATACCAAAAGAAATGCCCTGTGCAGCCAGGCCGTAAGTAATGGCGTGTAAAAAATTTATCTGGTGGTTTCTTAGTCCAAAGAAGGTCAGAAGTGCACCCAGTATGGCCGCAACGATCATTTGCATGAACCAGTACGGTTCTGTAACCACTGTGCCCTGCAATTTGAATTTTTGATTTCGGTCCGCATCAAATATTCCCCAATATGGGCCGACACCTCCTTCGTCTTTTCCTTTCCATGGCTGATCAAAGGCTTCCAGAATATTGTAGCTAATGTGCTCTTTTTTTGCCAAAATCAGGAATCTTCTGATCACCGTTACCTGGTTTTCCGGATCGGCCACAGCATCTTCATTGTTATAACCTTGACTTGGCCACCCAAATTCCCCGACAGTAACAGGTTTGCCTTTAAATGTCTTTTGAACATTAGCATAGACCTCTCGGAAAAACGGCATAAACTGCTCAGCGCTGATGTTCTCCCAATAAGGAAGAACGTGTATATTGATAAGATCAACTTCTTTGCCCAAACTTGGATTGTCTATCCAAAGATTCCAAACCTCTGCTGTACTTACAGTCGGTCTATGTTGATAGGCGGGATGTTTTTTATTGAGATCATACACGACTCTTTTAATATCTCTAATAATAACAACGAGTTCCTCTAGCGTTAGATCTTTACGAAGAAGGACCTCGTTTCCGACAATGATCGATGAGATATTTGAATAATACGCGTGTATCAGCTTTTTGGCTAACTCTATCTCTTTCCTGTTCTCTTCTACATTGGCCGAGAGCCAGAAACCAAAGTGCACTTTTATCCCAAGCTGCTGTGCAACGGGCAATACTTTTTCCGCATCTTCGGCAGAATATACACGAACCTGTTTCGTAAAACGTTTAAGCAGGGTCAGGTCACGCAGAATCTCGTCATCATTCAGGTATTCCCTCTCATTTTGTCCTTTATACGGAGCATAAGAGAGTGATTGGATGATATTTTCAGCATCAGGCGGTGATACGACCTTGTCATCGTTGCCCAACCATAAAAATATTTGAAGTAGCGATGCCAGCAGTAAGGAGGTTATAATGTATTTCAGTGTATTTCCTAAAAAATGAAGCGAATTATATACAAAAATTAAATAACAATGTTTAAATACAGACACTAAGGTGCAAAGATATCTTTTATGTGCGTAAAAGAGGTAGAAACCAAGATTTCCTTAGTGTACTGCACCTGGCCGCTTTATGTTAGCCATTTCTGCCGCTGACAGTTCCATTAGAGAAAAAACTAACATTATTTTTACCCAAGCCTTTGGCGGCATACATTGCTGTATCGGCATTCTTGATCAAGTCAACGTATGTATATCCGTCATCAGGGTACATCGCAATGCCGACGGAGGTTCATATCTTGAGCTCTTTTGTTCCCTCCCACGATTTTCTTTCGCTCCCTCGATTTCGTGGGAGTGTATAGGAGAACCTGCATACAAAAATGAATGAATCTTGCTATAATTATCCGATGGGAAGAAACAGATATGCCGTAAGCATAAGCGAGGAAATACCCTTGAATGCTAGATATACGAACCCACACATCCGCACTTTTTAACCTATATAGTACTTAACAATCCTCTCAAGCATGGTTATGTGGATGAGGCGAAGCACTGGAGATACTCCAGTGCCAGGGATTATGAGGGGATAAATGGTCTATTGGAAATAGAGAGGGCTTGGTAGATGAGGTTGCCGTATACACTCCCACGAAATCGTGGGAGCGAAAAAATATGGTTGACCCAGATGGAAAAGTCTTCTGGTTTGCAGTCGGTGCAGCAATTGCTGCATATGACGCTTATAGTAATTATCAAGAAGGTGGTTGGGAAGCTGTTGCCGATGGACTTGCTAAAGATGCATTGATTACTGTTGCCACAGGTGGTGCTGGAAAAATTGCAACTAAAGCATATGATGCGTACAAGGTAGCAAATAAAACGAGTAAAACTACTAAAGTTATTTCTGAATTATCAGATAAAGAATTTTTGACAGAAGTAGCTACAAGAGCTGAAAAACAGATTGGAGACGCTGGACGTGTAGCTGGAACAAAAAAACACACTTATGCTAAAAAACTTACTGAACGGTATCAAAACATGTCTGGTAACAGACAGAATTTGAAGTTAGTGCAGTCTTTTAAAGATAAAAAATCAACTTACTATGGTGATAAAGGAAGTGCAAGACCTGATGTATTTGACGAAGATGCTGGCATAGTGTATGATTATAAGTTAGTAAAAGAACCGGGGAATGGTATATCATCTGCACAACAGAGTAAAAATATTAATAATGTTCCAGATGTCATAGACCAAATTGAGATTAACCCAGTTAAAGATTGATAAGGGAAGAAACATATGGCTACAAAAAAAGAAAAACTAAAAATACTAAATGCATGGAATGAGTATTTTCCTCATCTGACTCTGTGGAAAGACCAATGGTTACTCCAATTAAATGGAGGGTTGTTAAGCGGAATTTGTTTAGATAGGACAAGTGATAAAACAAAATATTTACCAACATTTTTTATGCATAATTTGTTAGTACCTTTTTCTACAATTTCATTATCATATAATGCTAAATTACAGCAACACAAAGGTATGCCTCAAAGTTTAAAATATGCTGATTTTCAAGAAACAGATGTTTTTCGCTTTAAAGAACAAGTCAACGGATTAAATAAACCTATAACCTTTGAAGTATTTTTTGATCATATTGAAAAGATATATAACAAAACCTATAA
>DSDW01000020.1 GCA_011048515.1 Campylobacterota bacterium
ATTCACTATTCACTATTCACTATTCACTAATTCTCTTCCCCCATCTTTTTCAAAAAGAGCTCATGTGTTGGGCTCTTGAGCGTCAATCCTCTGATACCGTACTTTTCTTCTTCTTTGATTGTGAATCCCTCTTTCATCATCTGATGCAGACGTCCTCTTACCCACATATGTATGGATTCCCTGCATGCCATGTAGGTAGTAGAAAGCTCTTGTGCAAGGATACTCTCTTCACTTTTTCTGATCAGCCTGCCCTCCATACGGTTGCAGGCATCAAATCCCGAGAGTTTCATTTCATCCAGGTCAAGGTCAAGTATCGCTCTGGCCTGACGTACATCTTTGCCGTCGATGACGCGTACATGCCAGTTGCCGTTCAATTTGTTTTGTAAGAGAGTGCGGTTGAGATCTTTGACCGTTTGGGCTATTTTTGAAGGAAATGAGGAGATGTTTGTAAAATAGCTCTCGCTTGATTCGCTCCAAACTAAAGCAGTGAGAGCCAGTGTAACCAGAAGTGATCTTTTTAGCATCGGAAATACCCTCTATTATCTCTTTTTTGATAGTATAAGAAATAATGACTAATGGAGCGTTTATGCGGACGGTACTCTTTTTACTTTTTAACACGGTGTTACTTTTTTCTTCGGAATTGAAGCTGACCCAGAAGCAGGCGGACTATATCGCAAAGAAAGTTTGGATGAATGAGGGTGCCGGACTTGATAAGTATCTGGTGCACTGGAATGAGGGGGAGGATTTCGCATCCGTGGGGATCGGACACTTTATCTGGTTTAGCGAGGGACATACCGAACGTTTCCGGGAGGTCTTTCCGATGGTGCTTGCTTTTATGGAGGAGCGTAACGTAACGATGCCGCAATGGCTCAATGCCAAAACCCCTCTGCCGTGGAGCTCCAAAACGGAGTTCTATCACGCCAAAAAGTCCAACAGCAAAAAGTACAGAGAACTTTTTGATTTTCTCAAACATACGATGCCTCAGCAGGCGGAATTCATGGCAGTAAGGCTTAGCCATGCACTCCCCGAGATGCTCGGTACGATAGAGGAGCGTAATGTACAGCAGCTCATCGAGCGCCGCTTCAAGAGGATGCTCTATCATGCGGACGGGAGTATCGATGAGAGAGGGCTCTATATCCTGCTGGACTATACCAACTTCAAGGGCGAGGGGACACTGGAGAGCGAACGCTACAATGGGCAGGGGTGGGGGCTGTTGCAGGTGCTTGAGCACCTGGATGAGAATGCGCCGGATAAATACAAAGCCTTTGCCGATGCCGCCAAAGCGATGCTTGGCAGACGTATCAAAAACTCACCGCCTGAAAGAGGGGAAGAGCGCTGGAGAAAAGGCTGGAATGTCAGGCTGGATACCTACTGGAAATAACTGATGTTCATTGGAACGCAAGTCTCCAAAGCGGACGGCTGCAGAGACGGCTCTGTATAAAAAATTCTCTCATTTCAATTAGGATTTTTTCAGTAGCGGGAGGGTATAATGTCAGCCTGCTTATCGGGGCGTGGCGCAGTCTGGCTAGCGTGCTACCTTGGGGTGGTAGAGGTCGCCGGTTCGAGTCCGGTCGCTCCGACCATGTTTAATCACCAAATAGATCATTTCTACGCTTTGGGTTCATCACTCTTTTTCTTGTCAGCCATCTTGTTTGAAGTAAAAATTTTATGGCAATGATTGCATTGATATAAAGGCGGAACTCTAAGCAGCCTCTTTTTGAAAAATCCCCTTTTTTTTCTTTGGATATCAAAGCTTTTGCAGTATGGGCAATATCTCTGTGACTCCATTTTTATACCCCCTTTTTTTATATCTAGACACTCGTTTTTTCCGATTATACATCAAATCTATTACATCATGGTTCAGGGAAAACCAATTTATCCAAGATCTATGCTGTCGCCTGTTGGAAAGATATGCTCTGCATGAGGCAGATAGTCTGTTTATGCTATTTTTGATCTAAAGGAGGGGGAGAATACTATCATGAAGATTTTTTGTGCCGCGGCGGAATGCCGCGGCGTTTGGAGATTACATAAAGAGTTCGCGTTTGACGCCGGCAAACCACTCTCTTGTCGCCTTGCCTGTCCCTTTTGATCGGAATTTACCGTTTCCGTCTTTTGGCTTGGGAACGTTTCCGTTTCCTACAAGCATACCTTTTTCATGCGCAACAAACTCATGGGTGATCATGACCGCTTCTTCCGGATTGCCGCTGACCATAGAGTAGCAGACGTTACCTACAGGGACCGGAAGACCTGCTTTTGGATCAAATTCTTTTCCAGCAAGCTGAGCGACGACCTGATCTGCAGCACGTTTCGCCGTCCAGATCGCTGTATGACCACTTGGCGGAAGATCATGACTTACGGCATCACCGATAACATAGATGTTTTTATCGGTTTTCGATCGGAGCGTATAACCGTCCATGAGCGCAAATCCTGCAGGATTGGTCTCAAGTCCGGCCATTTTGATCACAGGTGAACAGATATTGTTCGGCATAAGGTTACATACCTGGTATTTGATAGTATGTTTTGTCGCTTCTTCTGGATCGCCTTCAAAAAGTGATGCTTCATCGGTGAACTCAAGATAAGTGATCTCGTTTTTTGCAGGGTCAACATCGATCACTTTTGTAAGTCCTTTGTAGTCAATGATCCCATCATAGAGATCTTTCCAGCTCTCCTGGAAGGCTGCACCTTTGGAAAACTTACCGCCTCTGGTATCCAGTACGATCACTTTCCCCTTGATCCCCTCTTCTTTGAGGTAGTTCGCTACCATAGAGGTTCTCTCATACGGTGCCGGAGGACATCTGTATTTGCCTTGTGCAGGAGGTACGATCACCACATCACCGTCATCCATATCGACAAGCTGTCTCTTGAGCGCAAGGTGTTCGCTTCCAGGCATCAATGCAGCAGGACAAGCGTGTGCTACATGCGCGATCTTTTCATCGCTCCACTCCGGGAACTGCCCTTTATAGTCATACGCGATACCAGGAGAGAGTACGAGGATGTCATAAGTGAAATTTCCATTGGTCGTGGTCACTGTTTTGGCTGTTTTGTCGATCGCCGTTACTTCCGCCTGTACGAAGTTGTATCCGTGTTTGGTTGCCGGTGCATAGAAGTCATGGGTCAGCGTCTCCAGGGAAACACCCTCCAGGCCGCCCAGGTAAGTGTTGCTGAACGGACATGCCATAAAGATATCTTTTTTCTCGATCACAGTCACATCAATGCTTTTATCTTTCTTCTTAAGCTCTTTGGCTAGAGTCAGACCACCAAAACCACCACCAATGACAAGAACAGTTTTCCCACTTGCTTTGTTCGCCATTTCCGCCGCACCGGCTGTTGTGACTGCCACTGATGGCAATACTGCAGCAGCAGCGGCTACACCTGCAAGTTTAAATAAATCTCTTCTTTCCATACTCATGTTATCTTCCTTTTGTTTTTAATTTGGGGTACTGTTATCTTAACAAGTAAAACTTAAATAAAATATGAATTTTATAGATTAATTTAATAAAAAATTAATCATAATCATATTTAATATTAATTATTTGTTCGAACGCAGTCTCATATGGCATGAGGTGCATTCACGCAGTGCCAATCCGTAGTTGTGTGCTACTGCATCCATATCTTTGCGTTTCAGTTCCTCCAGCATCTCGTTGAGATACATGTTTAACATAAGCTGTCTTTTTTGAGCAAATTTATGGGCATACTGCTGCTCTGCATCAAGAAAGTCTTTGGGATCGACTTTTTCCAAATGGACAAGAACAGATTTGATATCTTCCGCACCTTTGATAATGCATTGGCCTTCTTTGCATCGGTAGAGCAGCCCTGACTGGATCTGCTCCATCCCCTCTGCCATGGTGATCATATCTTTGATCCTGTCCGCTTTCGTATAGTGTGCCTCTTCTGCCGTGAGTACAGATGCCGCCAAAAGAGAGGTGAAGAGTAGTGCCTTGCTGAGTTTTCGTATCATTGTATGCTCCTTTAGTATTGAATAATCTCTTTAGTGAAATGCTTAAGTGCTACCACTTTTGCCTCGTCTTTGACTAGTCTCTTTGCTTTTCTTTTGTTCTCATAGTATTTCTTGAACTCCGGTTTGAAAGCATCCATATAGTCATGGAAACGGTTGGGCCCCAAAGCACCTACTGCCCAAAGCTCATCATTCTCATCGATCTCAAGGACGATCTGCGTCAGCCCCTCGGTTGCTGGCCCCGCTATGGCTTTCCCCCCGTTTACCGGGTCAAAAGCTGAAAGGTGGGAGGAGCAGACAAAAATTCCAGCCTCTTTGGCATCGGGAAGGGCGAGTGTTTTGCCTTTTCTTTCAAGGTACTGGAAAAAGCTGTCATCGGGAGTAGGGTGAGTCAGCTGGTGCGGGCAGATCGCCGAGTAAGCTACGATAGAGCCATTTTTGCCCACCCCCCCTTTGAAGAGATACTCCGTCCCGTCATCTGCTGTGAGTTTGACATCTTTGTTGGCAGGCCGTCCGAGATCCACGAGGATACAGGGGGTTGCGATATGAGGAAAATTGAAGACATAGTTCACTTCGGGCTGTAACGTGCTTGCTTTGAGCGGGTTGCCATTTTCATCTTTGAGGTGCACCTTTTCATAGCTTTCGTAAAGTGATAGACCGTCATCTGCATAGAGCCTCTGGGTGATCAGCGATGGAGCGATCACTACAGCCGCAGCTGAGGCTCCTGTGATTTTTAAAAAACTTCTTCTTTCCATTGGAATCTTTATACTTTAAATTACCTATTTATTATAAATAGAGATATGTAAAATTTCTATTAATCTTAATAATTTAGTTGATTGATTTCTATATTTAATTCTTATTTTACACAAAGCATTACAGGCAGGCCTTCTTCATTACCTGAAATCAAAGAGAACGCTTTTCCGTATCAAGAATGATAATGAGAGAGATATAACAATAAAATATAATAATATTTTTCTAATGAAAATATTTATTTATTAATAATTATTAGTACTATAAGTTTAATTGATTGTAAAGTAATAATTAATTAGAATATAAC
>DSDW01000125.1 GCA_011048515.1 Campylobacterota bacterium
ATCATGAATCACGCTCATGATTTTTATTATACGTTATAAGTGAATAAAAAAGTATTTTTTATGATGATATTTTAATCAACATAAATCTTCTCAACAGCCTGACGATATACGCTCAAATATTTACGGCATTTGGTTTAAAAAGCGTGAGGTGGAGAGAGGCTGCCACGCTTCTTTGTGCGTGGCAGATTGATATCAGGAGTAGCGTTAAGATCAGAATTTATAAGTAGCGATGAACTCAAACTGGTTGATATTTTCTCCATCGCCGTAATCCGTATTGGAGTAGATCGCATCCAGCGAAATACAGTCAGTAAGGGCATATCCTGCTATCAGGTCGAACTCGTGGCCCTCTTCGAGTGCATTATCATATTCGTAGTAGGCGTAACTGGCTGTGAGTGAAAGATCGGAGAATTCAGTCGCTGCTTCGACTTTGAATGCATGGCCCACAGAGTTGGCTACCGTGCTGTTCCATGAGTTGGTGTAAAGTCCGTTCCATCCGACATATCCGACAGTAGATTCATCTATATAGTTATATGCACCCATCAACGAGATATCTGAGATTTTAGTGGACGCCTTGATCCCGAATGCATCTGAGTTATCTGCGCTATCCCAATCAGTGCCTGCATATTGAGCAGCCAATTCGATACCGGAAAGTTTTGTTGATGCATCTAAATAAACTTGAGAGTAACCCAGTGCCTCCACATCGTAATACCATGCGCTTACACTGAAGGCTTCACCGGCATATCCAGCACTGATTGTCCAGTTGTCCCCGTCCAGTTCCTGAAAATCCACACCGGAGTTGTTCGGTCTCCACTTATCAATATAGGCAGCAACCAGAGTCACATCGGGGATGGAAGTGTTTACCAATGTATACGCCTCAAAGGACCCCGGTGCAAGCAGCCAGTCATACCCCTGGATCATCGGTGTGCCCAGCAGCTGACGTCCGGCTATCAATGTCGTATCGCTGTAACTTGCAGTGATATTCGCAATGTTGAAGTACGCACCGGTTTCAGTACCTTCATAGTATCCTCCATCATCCGTAAGATTGGTGAAACCTACTGCAGTGATGTTTGCAGTGATATTTTCGATGATCTTGTGCGATACATTGACCGTTGCCGCGGCACCAAATCTACTGCTTTCTGAATCAAACAGATCATAACTGCCATCATCAGTGATATAGTAGAGTGTTGCTTTCCCGTCTATCGTAGTGTTGGCATTGCACGCCTCTGCTGCCGGTGTTTCCACTGCCGGTTCTGCAGGAGCAATGTCTCCGCCTGCCATTGCCGAACTGATTGCCAGCGCCGCGATTAAACTGAGTTTTGTTATTTTCATTGTAAGTTCCTTGTTTTAAGGTAAGAAAATTATGACACTAAAATAAAAAAAGATAAACACTTTATTGATTAATTTTTAATCAATAAAAATTTTAAAGGAAAAAATTCATTAAAATAAGATTACATTTTACTGTAAAGGAGTTAAAAATCATTGTTTGACAGGTGGAATGCAAGATTACGGTAAAAGAGAGAAGCGCAGTAATGGTGACGGGTAAGGCCAGGGGGGGTAAAGAATCAATACCTTAGTTATGCTGCGCGGCTTTGAAAAAATCCCTCACATATTCATAGCCTGAGTAGAGCGTCAGAAGAACTGCGAACCAGAGGAGTATCTCCCCGCCCGGCCACTCCATCAGCAGAAAACCGATCGCGATCATCTGGACGACGGTCTTCACCTTTCCCATCCAGGATGCGGAGATATCGATCCCTTCTGCAACCGCCGAGACACGCAGTCCTGTGATAAAAAGTTCTCTTGTCAGGATCAGGAAGATTGCCCAGGGTGAAGCACTCCCCAGTATCATCAACCCAAGGAAACCTGCCAGTGTGAGCATCTTGTCTGCCAAGGGGTCGAGGATCTTTCCCAGTGTCGTGATCTGATCGAATGTACGTGCGATATATCCGTCAAAAAAATCGGTCGCCGAAGCCAAAACAAAGATAAACGCGGCAACATAATTGAGCCATGAGTGGTGTACACCTTCGAAAAGAGAAGCCTCCTGGTTGACGAGGAAAAAAAACATCAGGGGAGCAAGAAGCAGGCGGATAAATGCTAAAGTATTGGGAACATTAAAAATTTGTGAGGTTGGCATTTATCTTGACCTTTTTTATGTAGGTCGGGGTGTCCCCACCCCGACAAAATATTGATAGAGTAATTTAAACGTTATCTGAATGTGGTTCCACCGTCAACCACGAGCGTCTGGCCGGTGATCCAGGAAGCCTCATCGGTACAGAGGAAGTAGACGGAACCTGCGATATCTTCAGGGCTTCCCATTCTGTTGAGTGCCGAACGCTTGATCGTCTCTGCTTTTACCTCTTCATAGTTGGTGAAAGCTTTCAGCGCGTCCGTATCGATAGGGCCGCCAGATACGGCATTGACACGGATTCCCATCTCGCCGAGTTCTACCGCTGCATAGCGTGCCATGGCTTCGACTGCTGCTTTGTTGGTACCGTGTCCCGCATAGTTTTCGATATAGATCAGGTTCCCTGTCGAGCTCAGCGTTACGATCGCGCCTCCGCCTACTTTCTCCATACGCTTTGCTGCCTCCTGCGAACCTGCTACGAAGGCACCTACGGTTGCCGTATAGATGTTTGTCAGTCCTTTTGTTGGTCTGAGTTTCATAAACTTCCCGTAACCGCCTACAACAGAGCGCCCATAGATCATCGCATTGCTTACAAAGAAGTCTACACGGTCAAAGTCCTGATCGATCGCTTCAAAAAGCGGTTTGAACTGATCGGTATCCAAAATATCAAGCGGATAGGCTTTTGCAATGATGCCGTAATTGGCACTGAGCTCCTCGGCGATCTTCTCTGCCGCTTCTTTGTTCGAGTTGTAGGTAAATGCGACATTGACGCCATTTTGCGCGAACTTTTCAGCTACCGCTCTTCCGATCCCCTTTGTAGCACCGGTGATAACAACGGTTTTCCCCTTCATCTGTGACATCTATATTCTCCTTTTTTGTAACGTGTCGTACGCTGCTTATGCACCGACGATCGTGTATTTTTTCATGACGGCTTCGATCTTTTTCATATTCTCTGCACTGGGCGGTACAAGCGGCAGCCTGTACTCCAGCGTGTCGATCAGGCCGGCGATATACATCGCAGCCTTGATCGGGATAGGATTGCTTTCGCAGAAAAGCACTTTGTTGATATCGATCAGTTCTTCGTTGATCGCTTTTGCTGTCTGGTAGTCACCCGAGAGTGCCGCCTGAACCAGTTTTCTTTTCATGTCGGGAAGAAGGTTTGAGGTGACTGATGTGACCCCTTTCCCCCCACTTGCGAGGACAGGGTAGTCGATGGCGTCATCCCCGCTGAAGAGATAGAGTTCAGGGATCATCGCCATCAGCTCGACCGTACGCTGGAGCGAACCTGTCGCCTCTTTGATCCCCATGATGTTCGGGACATCATCAAAAAGCCTTTTGACCGTCTCTGGAAGGATATCAACCCCCGTGCGTCCCGGTACATTATAGAGCATGAAGGGGACTTCCACTTCGCTGGCTACAGCTTTGTAGTGCTGGTAAAGACCCTCCTGACTTGGCTTGTTGTAGTAGGGGCTTACTGAGAAGATCGCATCGGCACCCGCGGCCTGGGCATTCTTTGCCATCTGTACGGCTTCGTGGGTGGCATTGCTTCCTGCGCCTGCGAGTACTTTTGTATCGGTACCCTTGCAGACCTCTACGGCGATCTCTATACAGCGCATATCCTCATCATAGCTGAGTGTCGCACTCTCTCCGGTCGTTCCTACCGGACATACTGCATCGATTCCGTTATCCACCTGTCTCTGGATCAGTTTGGCAAAACACGCCTCATCTAGTTTTCCGTTTTTAAAGGGTGTGACAAGTGCGGTGCTTACGCCGGTGATATAGTTGCTCATTCCTAATTCCTAACTTACTTTTTGGTTTCGTCTTTTTTGAGTATCACAGTGGTAGATCGTGAATGGTCAAAATATTTCTTTGCGACATCCTGGATATCTTTGAGCGTAATTTTATCCAATTTCTCTTCATATTCAAGTAAAGGGTCCAGATTTCCCTTCACAAGGTACTCCCCGTAGAGCCCGGCTACCGAGTGGGAACTCTCGAGCGAGTAGATGAACTCCGCTTTGGTGTTGATCTTCACTTTGTCCAGTTCCGCCTGGGTGACATCCCCCTGCTTGATCTTTTCAAGTTCGGCAAGGATCTCTTTTTCAACAGTTACAGGGTCGACTCCGTCTGCACACATCGCCATGATCAGAAATACACCGGGGTCCTTCAGCTCCATGTTGTAGCCGTAGATCGTATTGACCAGTTTTTTTTCGTTCACGAGCGATTTTTCAAAGCGGCTGCTCTTCCCGTGGCTGAGGATCGAGGAGATCGCAGAGAGTACCACCTGGTCCTCGTGTTCGAAGTTCGGGATGGCATAGGTGATCGCAAGGGTGTTTACCTGGTTGCCTTCTTTGTGAAGGACCGCACGTTTTGCCCCGTCCACTTCCGGCTCTACCGCCTTGACTTCGGGAACCTCTGTATGGTTTTTGATCTTGCCGAAATATTTTTCCGCCTCTTTATAGACGTTCTCAGGTGTGATATCCCCGGCAACGACCAGGATCGCATTGTTCGGCTGGTAGTGCTGCTTGTAGAAGGTGCGGATATCCTCGATCTTCCAGCTTTGGATATCTTCCATAAACCCTATCGGAAGCCAGTGGTAGGGGTGGTAGATATAGTGGGTATTGAAGACCCTGAAATAGAGGTATCCCATCGGGTTGTTGTCGGTTCTAAGCCTGCGTTCTTCGGCGACTACGTCGCGTTCGGTCTGGAACTCCTCATCTGTCAGTTTCAGGTTGCTCATCAGCTCGGCAAAGAGCTCCAGGGTCATCGGGAGGTTTTGTGAAGCCGTTTTGATAAAGTAGTGTGTTTTGTCAAAGCCGGTCGCAGCGTTGTTTACCCCGCCGCGGCTCTTGACGATCAT
>DSDW01000004.1 GCA_011048515.1 Campylobacterota bacterium
ATCATACATCTATATATCCTAGCTTCAACGCCGCCATCTCAATGATCTTTTTGGAGATCCTGTTATATTGTATTTTAGAAGGTTCATGTGTATCATAATACTCACAGATCTCAAAGATCGTATAGAATAACTTATTGCACTCCCTGAAGTTACCTTTGGTAAAGAAATGTATAAGCTTCATCTCTTTTTCTTTGATACTATTAGCGACCTCAAAAAGATTCTTTTTAAGCAGTTTCTTGTGCACATAGGCTATTTGATCTTCTAGCGTAGCATTTTTCAACTCTATCACTTCCCAAATCCTGGACTGAAAATGCTCTTTGGCGATCAGATCCTCATCTTCCGTTTTATGCAGGGAAACGATAAACTTGACAGCACGCGTATCAGAAAGCAGCCTGATCTTTTCCATCATCTCGGGACCATACATCTGTGCCTCATCCAATAAAATGATGATCTCTCTCTCCCCGCGCAACCCTTTACAATAATTTACCAAAGATGAAAAATTGATATCGGTATTTGAAGGAAGCTCTTGATTGGTAAGCACTTTGAAAAGTTTATAAAAAAACTCCTTTTCATTTGTAGAAGGAGTATCAAAGTAGTGTATCTCCTTCTCCTTTTGAAGCTTCATTGCTATACGGTTTAGAAGTATACTTTTGCCCGTCCCCGGTCTGCCAAAAAGCAGAATCATTTTCAATGGCTTCTCGATACTATGCTGAAGCTGTCTGAATGCTGACACCGAAGTACTTAGATCGATGTAGTCATCGACATCAATAGAGTCGATGAATACATTTTTTGCAATCTCATATCTACTTTTCATTCAATTTCGTGTAACCAAGATCTTTTAACGATATATCTTTACCCTGTTTCACTATATGCGGCGTAATGATCAATACAAGCTCCTCAATCTGATTGATTTTCTCCTCATATTTGAATGCATGTTCCAAAAGCGGCAGATCACCAAGGAGCGGCACTTTTTTTGTATTATAACCTGTCTTTGAAGAGATCAATCCGCCCAAAACCGCATGCTGTCCATTTTCCACTGTGATCACAGACGCAATCTGTCTTCTCACCAAATCAGGCGGTATCGCACGCACACCAACGTCTGTTGCAACATTTTGAACCGTATCGGATACCGATGGATTGATCTTTAATGTAATCATACCGTTGGAGGAGATTTCAGGCGTAATATCAAGCAGTATACCTGCAAAGACCGAATCTACGATCTCACCTTCCGCAGCGACAGCTCCACCGCCCGAACTTGCGGTACTGCTTGATTTGATCTTATAGAATATCTCCTGCCCTACAGAGATCAGAGCAGGCTGGTTGTTCAATGTCATGACTCTAGGACTTGAAATTGACTTCACATCTCCCTGCGTACCCAGGAATTTTACCACTTCACTGATGTCTGTTTGTCCAGTCAGGATCAATGCATTGGCATTTTTTGGCTTAGTACCCTCAGCAGCTCCAAACTGTGTAATCCCGTCTTCCACATCATATTCTATGTCAGAGATATTTTTTTGCGCAAACAATAATTTATTGACCGTCGCATTCTGAAGTGTATAAAGCTGGCTCCAGTCCACTCCGGAAGTGGTACTGTCATCAAAAGAAACTGATAAGATTCTTACATCGATCAATACCTGAGATTTTAATTGTTCCGTTAATGTTTGTACATAACGTGCAACCCTCTGAATCTGCTTTTGCGTACCTGTCACAGTGATCATTCCCGCATCAGGGTTAACGATCGGCGCTACCGGATTGTATTCCCAAACTTTCCCGTCAGGCCCTACCCATGTCTCACCATTTCTTGTATAGTGGCTGCTACCGTCTGAGGCGCCTATAAGAATACGCTGCACTTCTTTTTCAACATTTTCCCAGAACATCAGCTGGTCATTCGTCTCTATAGACATTCCTGTTTTAGAATCAGAAACATTACCTTGGGTTCCACCGCTACTCACTGAAGAGCTATTCGGATTGGCAATGGTTACATTGGCTGTACTCACCCCTTTCCTCTGCCCGGATATATAGTGAATCCTAAAAGTTTTCGTAATAAAATATGAAATTGTAAGCTTATTGCCTACCAGAGTATAATGAAGATCGTTATCCATCAAGATGGTATTTAAAAAACCTTTCAATGTACTGTTTTTCAGTTTTACATAATAGAGCTTTTTATTCATTCTCATCTTTGCCGCATCATCATTGACAATAACAGTCAATCCGCACGTATCAGCAAGATTTTCCACAACATCACTGATGGATAACTGACTGTCTATAGTTACCGAAAACAGTTTGGAAGAACACCCCTCGTCTGCTATTGCACTATTCAAACCAAAACCCAATATGAATGCTGCAATCAAAAATAGTTTAGTCCTTGCTCTCTCTATTTTTCTCATCTTACTTCCTTTCTTCTATCTGGATAAAACTATTTTCACTTTTGGACATAAATAGTTTTTTAATATTATTTCCATTACGCAACACTGCGCCTCTCTTCCCGATATACTTAAGTGTATACCCCATGATTTGCTCCTCTATCTCAACCCATTGATCATTGATGTATGCTTTACCATTGACAATCGCATGTAAAGTGAGTTTTGAATCTTCCTTCTTTTCAGGAATGGTAAAAACGACTTCACTATCCTTGCCACTCTCTACTCTGACAAAAGGCTCTTTCGTCTGCTCTAAAGTTTCAAGCCTGACACCTTCCCTTTTCTCATGGATTTCGGCAACCATCTTCTCGATCTGCGGAATTGAGAGATCTGCATGTGCAAGCAGACTTAACACAGTGAAACTTATTGCTGTCTTTTTCATTAGTGATTAATCCCCCATACAGAAATATTGATATCTGCGACAATATCAGATGAATTCTTGTCTAAAGAAAATTGGCTGCCGTATATATCAGTCACAAGTACATTCTGCTCTATTTCATTCATAAACTTCACAATACTCTTGTAGTCACCTTTACACCCTACGCCGATCTCCAGCACATAACCGAAATTTCCATTGCTGTCAGTATACTTATTGGTGATATATTCGATCTCTACATTTTGGACTTCTGCCCGATCAGTGATAGAGTTAAGAAATCTTGACCAGCTTCTTTGATTGAACAGCATATCAGAGAGCTTGTTAAGACTATTGTCAATAAACTTGATATTTGAAGTAAGCTTTACAATCTCTGCATTTTTTTCTTTGATATCGTTATCATATTTCTTCACATAATATTCACGATCACCATTGACAGTGATTGAGTCCAGATAAGTATTGTTGTCTTTTAACGTCTTCTCGATACTCTTTTTTGTAGCATCACTTTTTTTGTACATTGATTCTGTTGTAGGAAGTAAAAAAGCATAGGCTACATAAGCAATAATACCTGCCACCCCAAGAATCACCATCCACTTTTCACTCTCTTTTTTGGGAGCAAAATACTCGTCTAACGCTTCTAATTTATCTTCTATATATTTCATTTCAAATCCACCTTCAGCAGACCTTTGTAGTAGCTACTCTCCGGGTCTTTTTCAATCAACTCGATATCTATTTGCTTAAGCTCATGAAAATGATTATCAGATATGTGCTTAATCAGTTCTGTTAATTTCCTATCCTCTGAGCTTACCAACGCCAACCAGACTGTATCGTTTTCACTTTTCATCTGTTCGACATGGACGCCGTACAGATTTAACTCCTCAGCTAAGGTATGAAAAATACCTGATTTCAAACGATAATTTACTTTTTTATCATAGATAGAGGTGAGGGTTTCGGTTTTCGCCCTGTAAGTATCTGAAAGTTTGGCGATCTTTTCATCCAGACCGGTTATCACGGCCTTTTTCTCTGCCAGGATCTTTTTATATTTCTGTGCTTCTTCTGAAACCTTGTCATTTTGAAGGTTCAGTGCGTAGATGCTTGCTTCATTGATATATGATCCGATCAGATAGACAAGAGGGTAGGCCAAACCTACTGAAATTGCTGCAAATGTACTGATGATGAACTGTCCGCTTGCCCTGTTGACAAAAGAAGGCGGTCGTGGATATCGCGTCAAGTTTACAATTGATTCTTCATCTTCCATGTAGTCAAATGCACTTAAAAGCATAAGATACTGAAGCTGATCCGTATACCACTCTTCGCACTCTATGTGGTAATTGAAGTTAAACTCCGAAGATTGTAGTCCAAGATAGTTCTGGCTGTAGTCATCCAAACCTATGATCGGACCGTTTGCCGTGCCTATGAACATATGATCGATT
Organism: Campylobacterota bacterium; assembly: GCA_011048515.1. Classification (GTDB taxonomy): domain Bacteria; phylum Campylobacterota; class Campylobacteria; order Campylobacterales; family Sulfurovaceae; genus Sulfurovum. Next base: position 4,227 of record DSDW01000004.1, read on the forward strand.
CGCTCAATTTCAAAGGCTCTCTTGGCATAGATGATGATGTCATTAATATTGATAAAGACTTCTCCAAAGATCTTCATCAGATTTCCCTGATAACTCTCTTTGTTCGTTTTCAGACCTTCCTGTTCCAGAACATTGAAGAACTCTTTCTCTTCTACCTGTTCACCGATCAATTCACAATATTTATTATAGATTGTTTCAAGAGAAAAACCTATCGATTTGGAATAGAGAAACTCCCCGTTATGATAAAGCGTCACAAAGGCATCAAACTTGGTAAAATAAACAAAACACTGGGTACCGTTATCATCCAGGATCTCTTTTTTATAAAGCGCCTTATAGAGTAACGGTGCGGGAACGAGAAGATCTACATATTTCGTCTGTTCTTTAATAGGCAGGAAACTGTCGTCCAGTACTTCCGGTTCGGCTGCGAAGACATGAAATTCTCTCTCTTCACCGGAATTCTTACTCTCAGTGTATGAGATAAGGTAATCTTTTGCCGGATCAAGCCCCAACTCTTCATATGCCTTGATGTCGATGACATCAGAGATATCCTCTTCGGGGATACTGCGACTTAAATAGACAGCAGTAGTGATCAAATCTTTATTGCTGATATATGAAGTAATAAAGTTTGAGGTATTATAGGTCAGTTTTTTTAATGGTGTAAATACATTATCTTTAAACTGATAAT
>DSDW01000003.1 GCA_011048515.1 Campylobacterota bacterium
ACGTAAGCTTAATATGTACTTTATTTGATAACTATTTTCATTTTCATGAATAAAACAAGGGGAGATTACCCTAATTCCCGCAAATCTCCACGAATCGTCCGTTTTGCAGGGCGGGCTTTTAAAGCCCACGCTGCCAGAAGTATTTTACTGCGGGAGAGACCCGTGGAGAGACGCAACGATATCCAGGGTCCCGGTAGGCATTATTTGAATGATCAATTTATAAAATTATGTTTGACATTTTGCAAGGTGAATTACTTCACCATTGTTTCAAGTTCTTCAGCAGAAACCTGGTCGAAGTTAAGGTATTTGTATACGCTCTCTTTGTTTGCATCCGTGATCTTTTTGTTGACGATCTCAAGATACTCTTCTTTGCTTGGAAGACGTCCAAAAAGTGCTGTTACCGCTGCAACTTCCGCTGAACCAAGATAGACTTTCGTATCTTTTCCAAGTCTGTTGCCGAAATCTTTTGATGCGAAGCGATACGATGCCTTATTATACACCAAACTGACTAGTTGACCTGGTGCTTGCCTCTATGCCATGCCACACCTCCGCAAACGCCTCAACAGCAGGTTCGATCTCCTCAAGTTCCAATCCTCCGAACCCCATTCGCACCGCGTCCCATTCACCGCCTGAGTATGCTTTGGCAAAGTAGAGCTTGACCCCTGCTTCTTCGGCCTTTTGCCGCAGCCGTTCCATGTCGAGGTTGCATGCGGGGCGGATGTTGATCGATAGCCCTCCTCCTTCGCTGACGATGCGCATCGTATCACCCAGATGTGTGATGAGGGCCTGTTTCATCAGGTCGTGTTTTTTGCGGTTGAGATTGCGCACGCGACGCAGGTGTCTCTCCCAGTGCCCCTCGCGCATAAAGAGTTCTAGGGTCTTTTGGCTCATGAGCCCCACGCGCGAAAAGGTGCCGTGAAACGCTTTGTACCGCTCCACGAGACCGTGCGGCAGTACGACATAGCCGATGCGAAGCGCAGGCGAGAGCGCTTTGGCGAAGGTACCTATGTAGATGACACGCCCTGCATCGTCAAGTCCTTGCAGCGAGGGGATGGGGCGTGAGCGGTAGGTGAGTTCGCTGTCGTAGTCGTCTTCAATGATATAGGCATCGTTTTCTTGCGCCCACTTGAGCAGACGCAGACGGTTTGCGATAGGCATAGCGGCACCCGTGGGGTACTGGTGCGAGGGGGTGATGTAGACGACACGGGCATCGGAGGCGATGAGTTCATCGATACACAGACCGTTTTCATCCACCCTGATAGGAGTGATCTCAAACCCGTGATGCACAAAGACCTTGCGCGCGATGTGGTAGCCTGGATGCTCGATGGCAAAGTGCCCGTGCGTGGTGCGCAGGATATCGGCGACCATCCCCATGGCGTCGATAAATGCCCCTGTGACAATGACGTCAGACGCCGTGCACCGTACACCACGCAGTTCTCTGAGATAGCGTGAGATCTCATGGCGAAGCCCCTCCGCCCCCTGCGGATCGGTGTAGACGCCCATGTCGAGGCTTTCGTCTACTGCGCGGTTAAAGAGGCGTTTGTAGAGTTTGAGCGGAAAGAGTTTCTGTGAGAGACGCACAGGGTAGAAGTTGTATCGGTACGCGACGGAGGGCTGGGACGTGTTTTGCGGTACGGGTTCGGTTTGCAAAGGATAGAAATCTGCATCACAGATGTAGTAGCCGCTTTTGGGACGGCTTTCGATGTAGCCTTCGGCGTACAGTTGCGCGTATGCCGATTCGACGGTGTTTTTGCTGATGGCATACTCCTGGGAGATTTTCCTGATAGAGGGGAGTTTGTCCCCCACTTCCATTTCGGTCGTGATCGTTTGTTTCAGCGCTTCATACAGCTGAATGTGCAAAGGCGTTTTGGATTGCGTATCAAGAACATACATAAAACTGACCCCATAAATAATAAATTTTTTGTCACTTGTAATCAGTACAGATAACTGTTATAGTAGCGTAAATCATTTTAAGGAGAGAGTAAAAATGAGACGTTCTGAATTTCAGATAGAGGATCCCGCCGCCATCACTTCGTTTCTGAACGAGTGTGAATACGGCGTTATCTCACTCATAAGCGACGGCAAACCCTACGGTGTGACGGTCAATTTTGCGTATAAAGAGGGGAAGATCTATTTTCACGGTGCTTTGGAGGGGCGCAAAGCAGAAGCGATAGAGGCAGATGCCGGATGTTCATTTACGGCAGTCAAACCGTATGCCTATATCCCCTCTTATTTCAGCGATACCCGTTCGGCATGTCCGGCAACGCAGTTTTTTGCTTCGGTGATAGCGGAAGGTCATGTCATACGGTTGGACGCTATCGAGCAAAAAATGTTCGGCCTCACTGCACTGATGGAGAAGATGCAGCCCGAAGGCGGCTATGAGCCGATCGATGCGGCCAACCCTATCTATACGAAGATGCTTGAACAAACAGGAGTCTATGCGATAGAGAACGACCGCATCACCTTCAAAATCAAAGCGGGGCAAAATCTCTCAAAAGAACAGCATAATGCGCTGACCAAACATATGCAAGCGCGTGATACCGCTTCGGATCATGAAACGCTTGCACTGATGCAAAGCCTACAGAACAAGGAGTCACTATGAGAGCTTCCAACTTTAACCTCGCTGATTACCTTTCGCGTATCGGGTATGAAGGGAGTGTCGACACCACACTTGCAACACTCACCCGACTGGTACAGAAACAACTACGGACTGTCCCGTTTGAAAATACCGAAGTGCAGGCCGGGCGTATCCCGTCAATGGTACCTGAAGAGATCGTAGATAAAGTCCTGACCCGCCGCCGCGGGGGATACTGCTACGAGATCAATGGCATCTTCTCTATGGCGCTCACTGCTATCGGTTTCGAGTGGTATTTTGCGGGAGCACGGCCGATGCTCTATCCGGAGCGCCGTCCCAGGACACACATGGTTGTGATCGTGCGTATCGGGGGAAAAAACTATCTATGCGATACGGCATTCGGAGGATATGCCCTCCGCGCGCCGATGATGATAGAAGAGGGAGAAGTCGTTCAGGACGATGACCGTTTACGCCTTGAGCTGATCGATGGCGAATATGTGCTGAGTTCACTGGTGCAGGGGAGATGGCAATCTCAGTATGGTTTTACGATGCAACCACAGGAGTGGATCGAGTTCACTCTCTCCAATTATTTTAACGCCACCCATCCCGATACGATATTTACACAGAAGAGACTCGCGATTCTGCAGACTGCCAGGGGGCGGAAGATCCTTCTGGACAATGAACTCAAGCTTATCGAAGAGGAAATATCCGAGCATTTCGAAGTCGATTACGATACGGCACTAAAGGAACATTTTGGACTGGAGCCCTGGTAATCTACCTAAAAAAGTTGTTTGATATAAAGATTAGTAGTATGAGTTAATCTATTGGATTATAAGAGAGGAGAGAAAGAAAAAGAGAGGCAAAAGCCTCTCAAAAGAAGGTGAATTACTTCACCATAGCTTCAAGTTCTTCGGCAGAAACTTTGTCGAAGTTAAGGTATTTGTATACACTTGCTTTGTTAGCGTCAGTAATCTTTTTGTTAACGATCGACATATACTCTTCTTTTGTAGGAATCTTACCAAGAAGTGCTGCAACAGCAGCCATCTCAGCAGAACCAAGATAGACTTTTGTATCTTTACCAAGTCTGTTGTCGAAGTTTCTAGTACTTGTACTAAATACTGTATTTCCTTTACCTGCTTGTGCCTGGTTGCCCATACAGAGTGAACATCCCGGAACCTCAGTTCTTGCACCTGCCGTACCAAATATCGCGTAGTATCCTTCCTCAGTCAATTGCTTCTCATCCATTTTTGTAGGAGGAACGATCCAAAGTTTTGTGTTTACAGGACCTTCTCCTTTAAGCACTTCACCAAGCGCTCTGAATAGACCGATATTTGTCATACAAGAACCAACAAAAACCTCTTGGATCTCTTTTGGACGGTTTTCATCTGCAAGGATCTCAGAAAGTGTCGCTACATCATCCGGATCGTTTGGACAAGCAAGGATCGGCTCAGTTACTTCTTTAAGATCGATCTCGATCACCGCAGCATACTCAGCATCCGCATCAGCTTCCATCAATTCTGGATTAGCAAGCCACGCTTTCATCTTGTCCGCTCTTCTTTGAAGTGTAGCAGCATCTTCATAACCGTCTTTGATCATCTCTTCGATCAATGCAACGTTAGAGCTTAGGTATTCGATCACAGGCTCTTTATCAAGTTTTACTGTACACGCAGCAGCAGATCTTTCTGCAGATGCATCTGAAAGCTCAAACGCCTGCTCACACTTCAATGTTTCAAGACCTTCGATCTCAAGCACACGTCCAGCAAAGATGTTTTTCTTACCTTTTTTTTCAACAGTCAAAAGCCCTTGCTTGATCGCATAATATGGAATTGCATTTACAAGGTCACGAAGTGTGATACCAGGCTGCATTTCTCCTTTGAATCTTACAAGCACTGATTCCGGCATCGTAAGTGGCATCATACCTGTTACACCGGCAAATGCTACAAGACCTGAACCAGCCGGGAATGAGATACCGATCGGGAATCTTGTATGTGAGTCACCACCTGTACCTACAGTATCTGGAAGACAAAGTCTGTTCAACCATGAGTGAATAACACCGTCACCCGGTCTAAGGATCACACCTTTTCTACTTGTCCAGAATGCTGGCAATGTGTGCTGAAGATTGATATCCGCTGGTTTTGGATATGCTGCAGTGTGACAGAAAGACTGCATTACCATATCTGCACC
>DSDW01000153.1 GCA_011048515.1 Campylobacterota bacterium
ATGTAAGTTCATTACTTATCAATTCATTTTTTACTATATAGCTAGCTACTGCTTCATCATTAATCTTTTGTGAGATATTAGGATATTTTATTAAACCTTTCAAGTCATTTCCAAAAAGACAAAGATCATCAGAAAGATGATAATAAAACTGTTTCACACCTACATGATCTCTGGCACAAAAAAGCTGCTTCTTCTTACTATCCCAAATCGCAAATGTAAAATCACCTAAAAGATATTTAGGACTTTCCTCTCCCCATTTTTTATAGGCAGCTAATATAAATTCACTGTCACCTATCTCAGATATAGGTCTATCTGGCAAATCCAGTTCTTCTAAAAGTTGATCACGATTGTCAATCCTTGCATCCATGCTTAAAACACAGGTATCATGCGCTAAAGGTAACCTTTCAAATTTAGATTCAGGTGTATTCCAGAGCATAGTGTGCCCCAAAACTACAGGTCCATCTACCCATGTACACATATCGTCCGGTTTCCAATACGACATAGCTTCAAGCATCACATCTGCAATATTTTTTTCTACTGGCTCTCCATTACGGTTAAAAATGCCAAATATACCACTCACTTTATTTCCTTAAAATGCTTACAAATTGCACCATACACTTCTTGTAATCTATCTAAATTCCAAGGAACTTTCACTTGATAGATTGGTACGATTCTAGCAATATCGGCTAACATAGCAAAGCGTTGTCTTTTTAAGAATCCAAGATTGATCTGACTGCTTAAACGTAAAACTCTAAACTTCTCTACACCATGTAACTCTTTGATAGTAATATCAGCATCCACATCAGCACCTTCAAGTGTATAAATTGCGTAAATCGGTTTAGGACAGATAGCCATATTTTTTACAAAATAACCCAAGTCTTCAGCCTTACGATATGGTCTATGATGTGGATGTGAAGGTACAGCATAATCAACTCCATCTTGTTTAAAAATGGCCACTTTATCATCAGAAATCATAGAATGATTCTTTTTTATAAAAAAGTCAGTCATTGTTGACTTACCGCCATAAGATTCAGCAACAAACAGTATGGGATCACCTTCAACTTCTACCGCGCCTGCATGTAAAAAATAAAACACTTCTTCTACAGTAAAATAAATTGGTAAAAGAGTATGTAAACTCCAATACTCCAATAATTCATTCGTAAAATCTTTTTGCTTAGTATAATAAATGGTAGTACTTCCACTTTTCCAAAAAAATGTCATTACATTTTCAATATTAAATTTCCAGGGTTGTCCTTTAACGGAACGAGAAAGTTCACGATCTGTATATAAATCTATATTTCTCCCCTGATTATTGAAAAAAGTCCAGTGAAATTTTAAATTATTTTCCACATTTTTCTCATAAGACTCCTCTATTGTAATGGTATTAGAAAAAGTGCCCTTTGTTTTTTTATCATTTTTCAATTCAGGAATGAATTTGATATAGTGATTATAAGCGATCATTCTCTCTCCCACCCAAAGACAGAAAGCACAGCAAACGCTTCATGCCCTTTGCCGCCGGTAATGATCCTGTCTCCACACTGAGACCAGGCATGTGCCTTCATCTCGCCGTCTTTCCCTTTCTCTTTCATCGCTCCAAGATAAAATACCCCCGGGATCCCGCGTTTTTGCAGCATGCGCTGTGCCGTCAATGCCTGTACCAGGCAGGCACTCTCCCATGGCGTATGTGCAGCTGCCCTCATGATCGCCATACCTACGGCCATCGCACTCTGCCGCTGTTGATCACTTAAAGGTATGATTTTATCCGCATTTTTTCGCTGCTCCAGAGAGCGGGTCAGACGTTTAAACGAAAAGAGCAGCAGGGCTGCACGCATCAGCCCCAATGTCACATAGGCTTCTGTAAAGAGTTGTTTCTCTTCGCCAGAGAGGGCAAAAAACCTTTTGACCTTACGCAGCATCGGTATCCTCCCTGATCAACCCTTGTGCATAGAGTGTAGCGTAACTCCCCTCAGCTTTCACCTTGCCCTCTTCGATAAGATAGAGATACTCCGCCTGTCTGATCGTCGTTGTCCGGTGCGCGATGATGATCGTCGTGCGCTCACTCAAAAACGCTTCAAGCGCTGCATAGAGCTGATGCTCGGTGGCATTGTCCAGTGCCGAAGTCGCTTCGTCAAAGATCACGACTTTCGGATCAGAGAGGATCAGCCTTGCTATGGCGAGTCTCTGCTTCTGCCCTCCTGAGAGGCGGATACCATTCTTCCCTATGCGCGACTCAAGCCCCTCTTCCAACCCCCGGACAAACTCCTCGAGTTTTGCTGCCCTCAGTGCCTCATAGATCCTCTCATCATCGATCTCTCTTCCAAGCGTAAGGTTCATGCGTATCGTATCGTTGAAAAAGAGCGACTCCTGCAGCATCAGTGCGACATTTTCCCGTACGACAGGAAGCCCGATCTGCTCGATCGGTACGCCGCCATAAGAGACCTCTCCGCTTTGATGACGGTAGAGTCCTATCAGGATCTGAGCGATCGTGCTTTTCCCGCCGCCGCTTGGCCCGATCAGTGCGATCTTCTCTCCCCTTTTGGCCTCAATACTGACATGGGAAAGCATTGCCTTCCCGCCCGGATAGACAAAAGAGACATCTTTGAGTGTGACCATGGTACTTGGTACACCCTCAAAAGGATTCTGCTCATGAGGATAATGCGGTTCCTGTTTCAATTCCAAAAGTGCATTGATACGCTTGAGTGCCGGTTTGGTATTTTGATAACTGATCACAAGACCCATCAGCTTCTGCACAGGGGAAGTAAGCGTGGAGAGATAGAACAAAAAAGCGATCATCATCCCGACACTCAGATCAGAATAGGCAACCACGACCACCCCCAAGGCACGGAACAGATCAACGACAGTATTGGTCAAAAGCCCTGAAGACCTTTGTGCCACCGCAGCCTTGTGTCCATACTCAATCGATGCATGTTCTATCTCTTTTGCCTGTCCAAGGATCAGGCCGAAAAAGTTTTTCTCCTGGTTGCTTGCCCGCACCTGGATGAAAAGCTCCAGTGTCTCATTGAGCAGTTCATTGTAGACCTCGTAGGCTTTATATTGTCGTCGGAGCAGCTCTCCTGTCTTTCTTCCCAGAAGTCTTGAAAAAGCAAGAAAAAATGGATTGAGCAAAAAGACCAGTATTGCGAGCATCCAGTTCATCCAGAACATCACTGCCGCGATCCCGACAAGCATCACTACCGCACTGAAAACATTGCTGACAAAGGCTCCGGCAAAACTGCTGACACCCTCTACATCCTGTATCGTCTTGGAAGCAACACCACCAGGTTTGAGTGTCTCATACTCATAGAGACAGACACGCTCAAGGTGATGCAGGATACGGTGCCTGAGCAGGTAACTAATCTTCTGGGTGATCTTGATCGCATACAAACTTTGCAGGTTGCTCAGAACAAAGGCTCCCATCCGAAGCATGATCGCAAGGATAGCTGTCACCAGGACAAGAAACCACACTTCGCTGCTGCCAAAAGCCGCGGAGAGAAATGCCGTCATTTTTCCCGGATGGCCAAGCAGTACCTCATCGATCAGCAGCGGGATCAGCATGGGGATAGGCAGCAGCAGCAGTGTCGCGGCCATGCCGTAAAGCGTCGTTGCCCAAAACTCTTTTTTTTGAGCGAATATCTGCTCTCGTAGAAGCTTTAATGTATAGAGTTTTCTCATCGCTTATCCCATCTGCCTAGAGACATAGAGGAGTAAGGCTTGAAACTTGAAAGAGCGGCATAGGCCGATAGAAGAAAAACGGAAGAAAGAGCAATGTATTTCACATCAAGTATACAAACATTGTTTAACGATATAGCATCCCATATCTTCATGATTATACCCCAGAATATCTCTGGCAACCCGGCTATCTCTCCCTTCTGGTGAAGACCCGCAGCTTTCCGTCTCTACCTCACGATAGATTTGGCTTTTTCTCTTTTATTAAACTGTATTATTTTACCTATAAACCCATTAAATAGAAGTTAACGATCATGCCAGTGAGTAAAAGCGTAAAGGATTTCTGCATCTCTCCTCTGACCATGCAGTAGAGTATGGCGAGAGAAAAAAGTAAAGTCTTTCGGCTTCTACTGTCATAAAAACGGACTACAGCAGATGCCCCATCTGCTCTTTTTTCGTCTTAAGGTATCTTTCGTTGTGCGGATTTGAAGCGATCTGGATAGGGATACGCTCGATGATCTCGATGTTCTTAAGGCTTTCGATCTTCTTTGGATTGTTCGTAAGGAGCCTGAGCTTTTTGATCCCGAAATGGTTCAGGATAAACTCGACGATATCATAGGTCCGCTCATCCGCCTGGAACCCAAGCTGATGGTTTGCAGCAACAGTATCAAACCCCTGGTCCTGCAGCGCATAGGCATTGACCTTGTTCAGAAGCCCGATATTGCGTCCCTCCTGACGGTGATAGATGATCATCCCGCCCTCTTTTGCGATAAGCCTCATCGCAGAATGGAGCTGATCGCCGCAGTCACATTTGAGCGAACCCAGTGCGTCTCCGGTCAGGCACTCCGAGTGCACTCTTACGATCGGTGCCTCCGGAAGATCATCAGTAAAGATCGCCAGGTGCTCTTTCCCCAGGTCATCCTTAAAGGCTTGAATATTAAATGAACCGTATTTCGTTGGCAATTTGGCCGTTTCTGATTGTTCTACTGCTTTCATGCGGGAGATTATACTGAAAAAATTAGAGATTAGAAATTAGAAATTAGATTTTTTGTAGATTTTTATCGGCTTTATAGTAGAATATTTGTG
>DSDW01000083.1 GCA_011048515.1 Campylobacterota bacterium
ACTATTATCTATGAAGATGGCCGTATTGGTTCTGTTTATTTTCGGAGTAACCGCAGGTGTGGCTACTTTTATTGAAAATGATTACGGTACGCAGACGGCGCAGGCACTGATCTATAAAGCAAAATGGTTCGAAGTTTTTCTTCTCTATTTTGTGGCGATCCTGATCTATAATATACTTCAGATCAAATCCTATAAGAACAAATTTCCGGTTTTTCTCTTCCATTTTTCTTTTTTGGTTATCGCACTTGGAGCAGTGATCACCCGCTATGTGGGGTACGAGGGGATCATGCATATCCGTGAAGGACAGGAAAGCAATGTCATGGTTTCTGATGTCAAGCTCCTACAGGTGGCTGCCAGCCATGGGGATAGAGGTGAATCGCTGGAAAAAGAGCTCTATCTTTCAAGTATGACCAAAAACAATCTCCATGAATCACTCAAAGTTGGAGAGAAAAAGGTAGAGGTCGAACTTCTGCGCTATTTCCCTACGTTCCATGAAAAGATCGTCGAAGATGCAAATGGCAAAAAGATACTCGAGCTGAAGATCTCTACGGGAAAAAAAGGTGAGGACTATTACCTTGCCGAAGGAGAGACCAAGACGTTCGATCAGTTCGATATCGCCTATGAGGCAACACCGAAAGAGGGGAAGCCTACACTTGTGATCAAAGAGGGTGAAAACGGCTTGAGTGTTGAGTTCCCTTATATCATCCAGACGTTGAATATGAATGACCAGAGCCAGGGAGAGTTGTCTCCCGGTACCAACGACTTCAAGCAGCGTATGCTCTACCGTTTCGGAGGCAATGCGGTGGTACTTAAAGCGATCCATCCCAAAGCACGGCTCGTGGTTGATTCGGATGATCTGAAAAACGAGTCAGGCAAGCCAGAATTTATAGAGTTCAAGGTCAGTGTAGGGGAAGAGAGCAGGATCATTGCCGCAACACCCTACAAAGGCCAGACGGGCAAATTGCACCAGTTTGAACTCGACGGGGTGAAGATCGATCTGAGGGTCGGAGCCAAGATCATCGATCTGCCGTTTTCTGTCAAACTTGATGACTTCAAGCTTGAACGTTACCCGGGTTCGATGACGCCTTCTTCGTATGCAAGCGATGTCACCTTGATCGATAGAGAAGAGGGGATACACCAGCCTTATGCTATCTATATGAACCATGTACTCGATCACAGGGGCTACCGCTTTTTCCAATCTTCCTATGATCCGGATGAAAAAGGTACAGTGCTTTCAGTGAACCATGACCCCGGTACCTGGCCGACGTATATCGGTTACATCCTGTTGACGCTGGGGATGTTCTGGAGTCTCTTTATCAAAAACGGCAGATTTATACAACTGCTCAATAAGACCAAAAGACTGCAGCAGGGTGCTGCTGCGGTATTGATGATCGGGATAATAGCCGCTTCTCCGACACTCGATGCGGCAACCCCGGTGATCGATGAGGCATCCCAGGCCAAAGTCTCGGCGATTGACAAAACGCATGCAAAAGCATTTGGACGCTTGACCGTGCAGGATTTCCAGGGGCGTATGAAACCGGTCGATACGATGGCGCACGAGGTCGTAGCGAAGATATCGGGAAAATCTTCCATTTTCGGTCTGGATGCGACACAGGTTTTTCTTGGGATGACCATCAAGCCAGAGCTTTACCAGGTACTCCCGATCATCAAGATCGGCCACCCGAAGATCGCAGTGAAGCTTGGACTCCCCGAAGATACGAAATATGCGAAGTTCTCCGATTTCTTTGATCAGACCGGCAACAGCTACAAACTCTTTGATGAGATCAGCAGTGCTTCAAGGAAAAAACCTTTGGAGCAGAGCCAGTATGACAAAAAACTGATCGAGATCGATGAGCGTGTCAATGTCGCTTATATGGTCTTTACCGGTTCTCTGCTACAGATATTCCCCAAGCCCAGAGATGAGAACAATAAATGGCTTGCTCCGGTGGAAGCGCTGAAACAGTTTGATCCCAAAGATGCACAGATGCTGCAACTGATGATCGCAAACTATTTCCAGCAGGTCGATCTTGCTGCAGAGTCGGGTAGCTGGAGTAAAGCAGATCAGGGACTTGATCTTATCGCCAAGTTCCAGGAGAGTTTCGGCAAAGAGGTGATACCCAGCCAAAGACATATCGATATGGAGATCAAGTACAATGAGTTGGGACTCTTCGCCAAACTGGTGCCGGTCTATCTTCTTCTTGGTATAATCGTGCTGATTTTTGCCTTCATCAATATCCTCAAACCTGCTTTCTCTCTGAAGTGGGTGATGCGTATCGCGCTTGGGCTGTTGGGTGCAGCGTTTGTCGTGCATATCATCGGCCTTGGTATTCGCTGGTATATCTCAGGGCATGCGCCGTGGTCCAATGCGTACGAGTCTATTGTATTTATTGCGCTCTCTACGGTGTTGGCAGGTCTGCTTCTAGCAAGAAGAACACCTTTTGCCCTGGCAGGTACGGCGATACTGGCAGGTATCACGATGGGTGTGGCGCATCTTAGCTTTATTAACCCGGAGATCACTAACCTTGTACCGGTACTCAAATCCTACTGGCTGATGATCCACGTTGCAACGATCATCTCCGGTGACGGCTTCCTGGGGCTTGGATCGATCCTCGCACTGCTGGTACTGATCCTCTTTATCATCAGGGGAAAAGGGAATGCAGACATAGACCGTGCGATCAAAGAGCTGACCAGCCTTTCAGAGATGGCACTGATCATCGGTCTGATCCTGATGACTGTCGGAAACTTCCTCGGTGGTGTCTGGGCAAATGAGAGCTGGGGGCGCTACTGGGGATGGGACCCCAAAGAGACCTGGGCTGCAGTCACGATCCTGATCTATGCTTCTGTACTGCACATGCGCTTCGTGCCTGCACTTAAATCAGTGTTTGTCTACAATGTCGCAGCGTTGTGGTCCTATTCGACTGTCATCATGACCTACTTCGGGGTCAACTACTACCTTTCAGGGCTTCACTCCTATGCAGCGGGTGACCCGGTGCCGATCCCGATGTGGGTTTACTATGCGGTAGCCGGATTGTTTGTGCTTACACTCATGGCTGCACGCAATAGAAAGCTGGACTAGGGACAAACCCTGCAATATTACAGTAATACGGCCTCTTTGCCGTATTCTTCTATCTCGCTTTAATAGATCTTTATCTATAAAGTGTCATGACAATACGGCGGCCTCCGCCATACTCTCTATGTTCTCCCAGATAGATCCCCTGCCAGGTCCCGAGGTTCATTCTGCCGTTGGTGACGGGGATCGTCAGCGAGTTCCCAAGGAGCGAAGCTTTGATGTGTGCGGGCATGTCATCTACCCCTTCGTAGGTGTGGATATAGTAGGGTTTGCCATCCGCGATATCACTGAAAAAGTTCTCCATATCCTGACGTACCGTCGGGTCGGCATTTTCATTGATACTCAGAGAGGCGCTGGTGTGCATGATAAAGAGGTGCAGCAGTCCGTTCTCTGCGGAAGAGAAAGTCTTCAGTGCCTCTTCTATCTCATTCGTGATCAGGTGAAACCCTCTTGATTTTGGTGATAAAGTGATCGTTTGTTGTTCGATTGCCATAGCAAAGTATACACTATTTTTTATCCGAGCGTAATACCGGGTACATAGATATTACACTCATCCCAGGTATACTCTTTTGAGCTATTTATGCACAAGGAGCAGGGATGAAGGAGTTTATGGGAGAGCTGCGCGTATTGCTTAGTTACCCAAAGAATTGTATATTGTTGGCGGTGCGTTTACTCCTTACTTACGGTTTTACTCAGCCGGCAATTCTCAAACTGAACAATATCCATGAGACGATCACATGGTTTGCCGGGCTGAAGATTCCTTTCCCGTCGTTCGTTGCCTATACGGTGACCGGGCTGGAGTCGCTGGGGATCATTCTTCTGATTATCGGGCTTTTTACCCGCTATATTTCGCTTATGCTCTCGATGGTCATGCTGGGTGCGATCTATTTTGTCCATCTGCCGAACGGATTTTCCGTACTTAATAACGGCATAGAGATACCGCTTTACTACTTTGCCTTTTTTATGATCCTGATCAGCTTCGGAGCAGGGAAATTCAGTCTTGACCGTCTCTTCTTCGAAAAGGGAGATGGGTATGAATAATCAGGAGAACTTTTTTTCCAAGTTTACTGTTCTTGCAGCTGACTGGAGTGTCTTTTTCAAAATACTGCTTCTGGCGGCGGTAGTGCTTATGATCTCTGTTTTTATCTATGACCGTTTCATCCAGCGTAAAAACCAGTTGCTGATCAACTACCCGCTTGTGGGACGCCTTCGTTATCTCTTCTATCTCCTTCGCAATCCCATGCGACAATACTTCGGGGATGAGACCTACTATGACTCTTTTGAAAAGCTTGAGTGGATCAGTAAAGTCTCGCAGCATCAGAGTCCCTATCTCTCCTTCTCAACGACCTTCCCCCAGTCAAAACAGCATACGCTTTTCAAGCACGCAAACTTTGTCAAAGAGGTCAGTGAGGTGCAGCATGATTTTTCCGTGACATTCGGAGAACAGCACAAGTATCCCTTTAAGACAAATAGTATTATAGGCCGTTCAGCGATGAGCGACGGTTCCATCTCGCCTGAGGGGACACGTGCCTTTGCCAGAGGGGCATACCGTGAACATTTCCCTATCAATACCGGGGAGGGCGGGCTGACATCCAATTTCCTGACGCTGATGCGCTATGATG
>DSDW01000044.1 GCA_011048515.1 Campylobacterota bacterium
ATTATGCACTGCTCAGGCCCGGGAGGTTTGACCGCAAGATCACCCTGGTGCTTCCCGATATCGAGGCACGCAAAAAGATCCTGAAGATACATATGGCCAAAGTACGTCAGGATGAGACGATAGACCTTGAAAAAATCGCCAAGATGAGCATCGGGTTCAGCGGTGCGGACCTGGCAAATCTTGTGAATGAAGCAGCGATGCATGCAGCCAGGGAAGGGAAAGAGCGTGTTTCTCAAGATGATCTCTTCTATGCGCGTGACCGTATCATCATGGGGGTCGAGCAGGAGTTTGTGCTGGACGAGAAGGAGAAGCAGCGTGTTGCGATCCACGAGAGCGGCCATGCCCTGGCGGCACTCCTGCTGGAGCATGCAGACCCGATAGAGAAAGTCAGCATTATACCGAGGGGACAGGCATTGGGGATGACGGAGCAGCTGCCGCTTAAAGATATCAGGAACTTCCCCAAAGCCTATCTGCTGGACAAGATCGGGGTAATGCTTGGAGGAAGGGTGGCAGAGCTTACGCTGCTCGGCGACCTCTCATCGGGAGCGGCCAATGATCTTCAGGAGGCGACTTCACTGGCAACACATATGGTGAGCCAGTGGGGGATGAGCGAACTGCTCGGGCCTGTCTACTACCAGAAAGGGGAAGAGCATGTTTTCCTGGGACGCGAGATGGCATTGCCCCGGGACTTCAGCGAAGCGACGGCAAAGCTGATCGATGATGAGGTACGCAAGATCATCTCAGAGAAAGAGAAGCAGATGCTCGAACTCTTTAAATCACATGAAAAAGATATCGTGGCGATTTCAGAGAAGCTTCTCGAAAAAGAGGTGATCTATGCAGATGAGATCAAAGCGCTTCTCACCCTTTGAAGGGTGTGTAGAAGACTATATCTTAACTTCTTTATTATTATGATTGTCTACATTTTTCAAAACTTCTAAAATGTGTTTTTTTATATTTGGATCTTTACTGTTTTGATATCTTTTACAAACGGTCAATACTAATGGGTGTTGAATGGCATTGGAAGCAAGAGACCACTTGGCAGAACCTATGAGAAGTAAATTGTTTATTCTTTGATTTCTATCTTCGAGATCAGTAGATAAGCTTAGCGTTTCAACAATTCTTTTAACATAAAGTTCATCACCTGAAGCCATAAAAGTTGCCCAGAGCATATCTAAAATGGCAGGAGACGTAATAGGTACTGTTTTTAAATCAATAGGTGGATTCTGTTGTATATGTTCGACCAAAGATTTTTGATTCGTGCGTTTGAGTTCTTCTAATATAACTTTTGAATTAGGAGTATTTGCCTCATAAAGACTGATAAGCATATATTTTTGTGTCTCTTCCGGGATACTTAGAAGATCGTTCTTCCATTTAGGAAGTTTTTTTTCATTTTGTCTCAATACATCGGCTAAAAACATAATAAGTGGCGCAACACTATTGGTTTTATTGAAAAAACCTTCAGTAAACATCGCCTGAATATTTTGTAATGTATCTGGTGTATTAGGATGTTGGTAGAAATAGGTCAGCCATTGGCTTAAAGCTTTTTGTTTTTCATTTGGAGGCGGTAATTGTGATGGTCTTTGATCTTCGGAAGCTGGTTTTTCCTGTTTAATCGTTATATTGTTATCATAGAGTGTAAGGTGTTGCGTCAGTGTTATGGTGGCACCTTTGATATGATCGGTTATTTTTGCGTGAAGTGTATATTGACCGGTTGGATCCTGAGGCTCGAAGACAAATTTTGGATATTCAAGACCTAATTCAAGTATATCATTGGAATGAACGGGCATCTTGGGTGAGATAATGGTCATATTTGGAATAACGGCATAGTCTTTATTGTCCGGTTGTATCATCTGATAGTCCACTGTTATATGACATTTCCCTTCACTGTTTTTAGTACAACCGGCAAAAATGATAGGTGTTATGACCGAATCACCTCGGTTCAGTGCAGATATAGTGTCTAAATTGACAGTATGTGATGGTGTATTCCAATTTTTGAAAAATGTTTTTTCATCACCTATGAGTAGAAGTTGTGCACCAAAGTCACCATGGGATTTTATGGATTCTGTATCTTCAATGATATTCCCTTGCTTGTCTTTCCACTTTGCATAAAGCGATGAGCCTGAAAGAAGGAATGCAGCAACTATAAGAATAGATATTTTTTTCATAACGAAATGTTTCCCCTTATCGATTCGTACATACATTATAGGATGAATATATTTAAAAGTTATATAGTAGAACTTCTAAATAATTCTACTGTATCTGTTCGGTAAAATTTTTTTAGTTCTTCGTAGATGGCGGGAAATAGCTCTTTGAGGGTCTGGGGAGCCATAAAGAAGCGCTCAGAACAGACCGCGAAGAACTCCGCTTCATTTTCCAATGCATAGCTGCCCAGAAAAGCGGCCTGTTCGGTGATGAGGTTGCGTTTGACCTGCTTGGTGAGGATGATAAAGGCATTGGAGAAGGCCTGGGCATACCTGGAATAGTCTGCATAATTTGATAATTCAGGAGTACCATCTGGCATTCCATCCTCAAAGTCCAGCTCATGGGCAAACTCGTGGATAATGACGTTCTCTTTGCTGCCGCTGACGATATGGTGTCTGATATCCTGCCAGGAGAGCACGACCGTTCTGTTGGCAGATTCTCCGGCAAGCAGGGAGCTCCTGTTCGTGTGGATGCCGTTGTGGGTAGAGGAGCGGTCAACGATAAAATCTTCCGGGTAGACGATGATCGTTGCGACTTTATCGTGCTCGTCCAGTGCAAATCCCAGCCGGACAAGCGAGGCATAAAAAGCGATGATCACTTTGATCTCATCCGTGATCTCCATCTGCGCACCGACAAACTCCTTTTGGTCGATGAAGAGAAGGATGCGGGTGTGTATCTTCTCTCTGAGATCACCGGGGAGGTCGAGATAGTGGGGCAGAGAGAGGAGTATCTCTCTGTAGCTTTGCGGCAAAGGCATGGTTTTGAACTTTTTGTAGCGCCACATACCCACAAAGAACTCGATACTCTTCCAGAAAAGAAAGAGCGCGATCAGTGCCAGGAAAAATTGCATCAATATCAGATAATAAGCCATAGAGTTATCATAGCTGAAAGAAGTTAAGAGTTGGGGGAGGAGCGATAAGCCAAAGAGCCCGGAGGGACCCTTTTATGGATTATTTGAAATCCGGTTTTGGAGTAGAAAGCGTGCTTTCCGGGAGTTGCGGGTAAACGATCTCAGGTTTTTCACCTTTAAGCGCTTTGAGGAATGTCACGATCTTTTCTGCATCGGCATCAGAGATATCTTTTCCAAGCTGCGTAGTTCCCATCTCCTGAACTGCTTCTTTCAGGCTCCAGATCTGTCCGTTATGGAAGTATGGCGCAGTCTCAGTGATGTTTCTCAGTGTAGATACTTTTACCATACCGTTCTTGTCACCTTTGAAGTCACCTACATTGGCAAATTTGTATGGTTTCACCATTGGGAAAGGCATCATTGATCCGCCAAGCGCTATCCCGTTATGGCATGTTGTACAACCCTGATCTATAAATACCTGAAGACCTTCTTGCTCTTCTTTAGTCAGTGCATCCTCTTTACCGTTAAGGAACTCATCGTATCTTGAAGGCGTTACCAGTGTTCTTTCAAAGATACCGATCGTTGAAGTGATCGTTGCGAAGTCCACTTTCACATCTTTGCCGTACGCTTTTTTAAACTCTTCTACATACTCAGGGATAGAGTTGACTCTCTCTACAACCAGTGCTGGCGGTGAAGCCATCTCAGGTGCAGCCTGCATAGGCCCCCCTGCCTGATCTTCAAGGTGCGGGCTTCTACCGTCCCAGAACTGCGACTTGAAGAACACAGCATTGTAAACGGTCGGTGAGTTCAGGTGGTGAGGGTTCGCGATCCACATATGGCCCACAGCCGTCGGTACACCGTCTGCGCCTCCCAGTCCAAGGTTGTGACAGGTATTACAGGAGATGATCCCACTTTTTGAAAGTCTGGGTTCAAAGTAGAGTTTTTTTCCAAGCTCCACTCTCTCAGGTGTGATCGTACCGTTAGGATCGGTGATCTTTAAAAGTTCACTCTGATTTTCAGGTATCGCCTGAAGCCCCATTGTTTTTGCTTTTTCTATTAATGGGTTAGCAAATAACACAGATGATGCTACAAGTGATGCAGCGATGATTTTGTTCATTTTCATATGTTCTCCTTATAAAATTGATAAGTAATTATATTCCAATAAGACTTATAATTTAGTAATAAAAATTATCATTTAATAAAAATTTCTCTCTTTATGAATGTCAATTTTTAAAATGATCTTTGAGTCGTCGACCGCACAGGCAATACCCCTCTTTTATAAAGCGATATCTTTTACTTCACACCACTCTTTAATTGTATCAAAACTTTATCAGGATATCAATTCTTCTTTTACCAACTTGTCGCAAAATAAGGGATAATATTAGTTCGTATAACATTTACAATACACGATCAAAAGCTAATACGAAGGTTTTGATGGGGTTTATTTATTGGTTATAGA
>DSDW01000055.1 GCA_011048515.1 Campylobacterota bacterium
GCCAGAATATCATGGACTTCATCCATATGGTTCAGGTAGTACTCTCTCTTCTCTCTCGCTTCACCAAGTTCTTCCCAGATCAGCTCTTTGAGATATTTTTTGAAGTGGCCGTATCCCTCTTTGCCGCTCTTGTAGCGTGTCTGTAGTTCAAGTTTCTCTTCGTCATTCAAGAAGAGAGAAGCCATTGCATAGATATTGTCTCCCTCATACTCAAGCGGCTCACCCAATGGGGTAGAGGAGGAGACGATCTTGTTGCATCTTTTCTGAAGCGATTTCTCATCCATAAAGAGATCGATCGCATTGTTGTAACTCTTGCTCATCTTCTGCCCGTCGATTCCGGGGATGGTTGCCACCTCTTCTTGTACCAGATGTTCTGGCAGTGTAAAGAGCTCCCCGTACTCGTTGTTGAACTTAATCGCGATATCGCGTGTCATCTCTACATGTTGGATCTGGTCTTTCCCTACGGGAACCTTCTCTGTATCAAGAAGCAGAATATCAGCTGCCATGAGTACAGGATAGCTGAAAAGTGCATGGCTTGCCGGGATCCCTTTGGCAACCTTGTCTTTGTAGGAGTGGGCACGTTCCAGCAATCCCATCGGTGTGAATTTGGAGAGTATCCAGTAGAGTTCAAGTACTTCGGGTACATGGCTCTGGATCCAGAAAGTGGTTTTCTCCGGATCGATACCGACCGAGAGGTAATCGACCGCTGCTTCGATTGTATACTCTCTCAATGTTTGGGCATCTTTGGAAGTGGTCAATGAGTGGTAATTGGCGATAAAGGTAAAGAGTTCATGTTTCTCCTGAAGTTCTACCATCGGTTTCATCGCACCAAAGTAGTTTCCCAGATGGAGTTTTCCTGAAGCCTGGATTCCGGTAAGTACACGCATTGCAATATCCTAAATATTTTTTTGAGATTATAGCAGGTGGGCGCTTTAGGCTTTTACCCGTAGCGGGTATTACTCGTCGATCTTTCGTTCCCCGCGTTTTCTTGTCTCCAATTCCAGCGGCACGCCCTCGAAGTCAAACTTGCTTCTGATAAAATTGGCCAGATAGCGCTTGTAGCTGAAATGTAAAAAGTTGGGGTGATTGACGATAAGGGCGATCTTCGGCGGCTTGGTCTCATACTGTGTCGCAAACTTGATCTTGACCACTGCTCCGTGATGCGAAGGGATGTGGTGGCGGCTGATCGCTTCGCGCAGTACATCGTTGAGTTTGGAAGTAGGGATACGCTGTTTGTAGCGCTCATAGATCGCAACGATCTGCTCAAGTATCTTTTGTACCCGCTGCCCGGTTTTTGCAGAGACGGTGATGATCGGCGCATAATGGAGGAACTTGAGCTCATCACGGATATCATCGATCGCCTCTTCATAACTTTTCTCTTCGCGTACATCCCATTTGTTGATCACGATCAGAGAGCCCAGTTTAAATTTCTCGATCAAGCCGGCAATTCTCTCGTCAAGCTCGGTCACCCCTGCGGTTGCATCGATCAGGAGCAGCGCGATATCCGCTTTTTCCAGCATCTCTTCGGTGCGATCAAGCGCATACTTTTCTATACCAAGGATCTTCCCGCGTCTTCTGATCCCCGCTGTGTCGACAAAGGTGATTTTATACTCATTGTATTCGATAGACTCATCGACCGGATCGATCGTTGTGCCGGCCACATCAGAAACGATCGTGCGCTCTTCGCCCACCAGCGCATTGAGCAGGGAGCTTTTCCCCGTATTGACACGTCCGATAAGCGCGACCCTGATCTCTCTGTCTTCTTCCTCTTCCTCAGCGGAGTCAAAGTGTATCTCTTCGAGCATCTCTGCAAACGGATCACTCTCCTCTTCGAGTTCAAGTGTATCTTCCTCTCCTTCACGCGGAGGGATATACTCTTCAAGCCAGGCGTAAAAATCATTGAAGTAACGGTTATGGCTCACAGAGAGAGGGAAGGTACGTTCTGCACCGAACTCCAGGAATTCCCAGTAGCGTTCCTCTTCTTTCTCGTTGTCGATCTTGTTGACGACGAGCGCAAGAGGTTTGTTCAACGCCTGAAGCTGATAAAAGAGCTCTCTGTCTTCTTCTTCGGGAAGCATTTTGCCGTTGACCATATAGATAATGACATCTGCTTTTTTCGCGGCTCTGAGTGCATGCTCGGCAACTTTGCTGAAGAGCTCGGAAGAGTAGTCGATCCCTCCCGTGTCCAGGATCTCGAAATCACGGTTTCCCGAGATCGTCACCACGCGTTTTTTCACATCCCGTGTCGTTCCGGACATATCTGAAGTGATCGCATCCCGCTGACGGGCAAGACGGTTGAAGAGTGAGCTTTTGCCCACATTGGGGCGTCCGATAATGGCTACTTTTTTAAGATCTGGCATAAATATTCTTTCTTTTTGCAAATTCCCGTTCCGGCCCGGTAGAGGCAGAATGCATTTGTACTGTTGGAGAGCATGATCCTGCTATCAAATTTAGAGTCAACTATGCATTCCCAACGAGGACGTCGGGAACGGGAGGTATTGGGATTTTATTTTTATGATTATACCATATTATTGGTTTGGGCAAATCATGTTTGGGGCATGCTCTCTATATAGAGGGAATGCGAAGGGAAGGCAAAGCCCGCGCCGTGTTTCGCAACGATCTTCATGATTTTGAGATTGATATCTTCTTTGATCTGCAGATAGTTTTCCCAGTTTGCTGTATTGGTAAAGGCATAGATAAAAATATTGAGCGATGAGTCCCCGAACGATTCGAAATTGACCAGCAGCGTATCCTCGCTTGAAATGCCTTCGTGGGTCTGCAGCATCGTTTTGATCTCATCAACGATAGCGGTGATCTGTTCGGTGGTCGTGGCATAGGTCAGGCCGATATGCATCCTGATACGACGCACACCGCGCCGTGAAAAGTTCTCTATCGGGTTGTTGGCGATCACATGGTTGGGTACGGTGATGATGGACTTGTCAAAAGAGCGTATTTTTGTCGTGCGCATACCGATATCCTCGACCACACCTTCCACATTGTTGACAACGATCCACTCACCTATCCTGATCGTACGGTCAGCCAGGAGTGAGAAGGAGCCAAAAAGGTTGGCAACGGTGTCTTTTGCTGCGAGTGCAAAGGCAAGACCCCCGATCCCCAGGGATGCGACCAGTGCTGTTACGTTGATCCCCCATACCTGAAGCATCGCACCCAGGCCTATCCCTGCGACCAGGATCTTTATCAATGCCAGAATAAAATTTCCCACCTCCTTGGAGAGATCCTTGTTGAGTTTTCCCGTAATATTGTAAACGAGCTCTCTCATTGCTTCTATGATCGAGAGTATCGCCCAGAAGACGGTATAGACGACAAGGGTCTCAAGGATCTTCTTGATCACTTCTGTCTCTTTGAAAATAAGCATGAAAAAGAGGTGAATACCGATAAGAATAAAAATGAAAGCAAGAGGATCTTTGAGTGCAGAGATGATCCTCTCGTCATAGTGGGTAGAGGTTCTTTGGGCAAGTTTCTGCAAGGTTGCAACGATCACCAAAGTAAAGAATCTGCGCAGCAGAAGAAAGAGGAAAAAGACCAGCGCCGCTGCGATCAGATTGGCATAGGGGATGCCCCAGATCGTATTGGATAAAACAGGAAAGGCTTCATAGAGCGGGGCAAGCAGCTTCTGTACTTCTGTGGGCAGCCCCATATCCAGCCCGTCAATCACGTTCAATGCGATGGTGGCATTGTTCTCTGTAGTCTCTGCTATAGACATTTATGCTCCTTTTGGGTTGATTCAGGCTATTATAGTAAAATTCATACTAAAGTATACCCAGGGGGAGTTCTGTAATGAAAAAGTATCTATTGGTTTGTCTGTTTTTTTCCCTCTCCTGGCTTGATGCGCAGGTCCTTGATGTGAAGTATAAGGTGAAGTTCGGGATACTCGGGGAGCTGGGGGTTTCCCATGCGCACCTGGAGACGAAAGGGAACCATTATACGATCTCTATTGATGCCAAAGCTACGGGACTTGCCAAATCGCTCAGCAAAAACAGAAAAGAGACACATCTCTCCGAAGGATTTATACGAAACGGGAGATACTATACGCAACGCTACACGGTTCAGGTGGAATACGGTGAGAAAAAAAGAGAAAAGGTCTATACGGTAGATTATCAAAAAAAGATCGTCTCAAAAATCAGCAAAAAGTACAGAAAAGGCAAGCTGATCTCCCATACTGAGAGCACACTGGACTTTTTCGGTACGGATGATCTCCTGACACTCTATTTCAATCTGCCAAAGCTGCTCGATGCAAAGAGCAAACCGGGACTCTATACGTTCCGTGCGATAGGCGCGGAGCAACAGGACGGAAAAGTGGAGATACGCCTGCCCAAACCCGAGCAGGTCAAAAAGTACACCGACACTCTGGGAAAGGGTGCATACCGCTATCTCACGGCGATCATCTATCAGAAGATCTTCTCCAGCAACAAAGGCGAACTGATGATCGCCATCGGCAAAGACGGCATTACGCAAAAAGC
>DSDW01000077.1 GCA_011048515.1 Campylobacterota bacterium
CTGAATATCTCTGTACGTTTTCTTGAATCAAAATCATCCTCAATGAGCAATATCTGGGCAGTATCGACATCATAAATATCAAATTTTTTCTTATAGGAGCTCATCAGTATCGGCTGGCCTACTGCAGCAAGAACTTTTTTACTGATCTGTTTTCTCTTGTCAAGCTTCAATGCAGTATATCCGGATGCAACAGCACCGGAAGTCACCAATATCACCTCATATTTTTTACGTAAATCTACAATAACTGATATGAGATTAAACATGCGTTCTTTTGCGATCTCACCCTCTTCAGTGAGGACAGAACTTCCTACTTTCAATACAATTCGTTTCATAGATTTCATAATGACCTTTTGAGTCTTGGAATTGGCTCCGATGATAACAAAATAACTTTAAGCAAGGGTTAAAGTGCAAATGAGACACCTTGAAAAGGGAGTGAGACACATGGTTTTAAAAAGAAGTCTGCGTCACTGAATCTGTTAGAGTAAAAACATTCCTGCTATCAAAAGCCCCATAGGGACCATCGCCAAAAGATAGCGTTTTTGTTGTGTCTTCAACGCCTTGAGACTTCCCCAGAAGAAGAGCGCTACTGCCACCAGGAAGAGGAGTATCAGGATACCGTTAGTCATATGCACCTTCTCTCTCCTTCCTTGAAACCTCCTCTACCATCTTGATACTCTCAATGGCGTTGAGCAGTATCTGCTTGGTGGATTTGAGCGGTTTCATGCGCAGATTGGTCTGTTTTTTGTCCAAAGACTGATCGGAGACGACCTCCATCACCTCTTTTTCAAGCTCGGTAATGATCTCTCCGATCTTTGCTTCGATAAATGCTACATCCATTATTTTGCCTTGGGCCTGAAGACCTTAATGACCTCTTCGTTGGCTTCCATATAAGCACCGCCGATAAGGTCGATACAGTACGGAACAGCCGGGAACACTGCATCCAGACACTCTCTGATGGATTTCGGCTTGCCGGGCAGATTGATAATGAGCGAGCCCGCACAGATACCCGCCGTCTGGCGTGAAAGGATCGCAGTAGGGACATACTTCAGGCTTACCGCTCTCATCTGTTCTCCAAAACCGGGCAGAAGCTTCTGACATACACTCTCTGTCGCTTCAGTCGTTACATCTCTTGCTGCCGGCCCCGTACCTCCGGTCGTAACGATGAGATCACAATCCTCATCACGCGCCAGCTCGATCAGCGTGTTTTCGATAAGGTTTTGGTCATCGGGGATACATCGATAGACATACTCGCACTCATTCAGCAGATACTCTTTCATCGTATCCATGATCGCTACACCCGAGATATCCTCATAGATTCCCTGACTTGCCCTATCGCTTGTAGTCACTACACCTATTTTGATCTTATCCATATCTTCACCTAATTAATTGATTTTGGGCATTATAGCGTAGAACTCTTTATTGAGTTTTATTTTCCTTATTCAGTATAATAAAATAAAGGAATTGTATGTGCAAATATTACCAAGATACCGGGAAAAAACTGGCAGAAAAACTCCAATACCTGCCATGAGGACAGAATACCCTAAGGTTGGTTTGAGCTGTAGAAGCACCTCTAGTCGGCTGCCTGCTGGAAAAGTTCTGCTGCTTTTTGATAATCCTGCTTCACTCCCTGGCTATTCATATACATCACCCCAAGGCTATACTGGGTCCTGGTAACTCCCCGTTCGGTTGCCTTTTGGTAAAGTTCTGCCGCTTTTTGGTAATCCTGCTGCACCCCCTGGCCATTCATATACATACTTCCAAGGTTATACTGAGCATCTGCGTCTCCCTGATCGGCCGCCTTCCGGTAAAGCTCTGCTGCTTTTTGGTCGTCCTGTTGCACTCCCTGGCCATTCATATACATACTTCCAAGATTATACTGAGCATCTGTGTCTCCCCGCTCGGCCGCCTTCCGGAAAAACTCTGCCGCCTTTTGGTAGTCCTGCCGCACCCCCTGGCCACTCATACACATCACCCCAAGGACAGTTTGAGCCCTGACAACCCCCTGGTCGGCCGCCATCTGAAAAAACTCTGCTGCTTTTGGATAATCCTGTTTCACCCCCTGGCCATTCATATACATCACCCCAAGGTTATACTGAGCATCAGCGTCTCCCCGCTCGGCCGCCTTCCGGAAAAACACTGCTGCCTTTTGGTAGTCCTGCTGCACCCCCTGGCCATTTTCATACATTACCCCAAGGTTATTCTGTGCATCCACATCTCCCTGCTCAGCTGCCTTTTTGAAAAGCTCTGCCGCTTTTTGATGCTCTCCAGCATGATAAGCAGCAACTCCATCTTCAAAATCCCCGCCAGATACCATCACAAAAAGTACGTTAAGCACAAAGAATAGTTTTTTTATCATCTTCTTCCCCTCCTATTCCACTTTTTATTGTAATCAAAGCATTATCAATTTTAACTGACTTCTGCGTTATAAAAATCATTTTTAGAGGACTTCCTCTCAAGGTTTGTTGATGTTATTTGATAAAAAAATTCGGTCTCAGGCATGAACCAAAGCCCTGTTATGCCTACTCTATGCCGCTATAGATGACTTTGGAGGAAGCTGTTTCAACCAAGTGAAATGAACATTAAAATTGCTGTAAAAAAAATTTTTTATTGGTCTGTATTTGGATTTTCGGGGCTGAAGCCTCCGTTCCCGATAGCTCTTTCACACTCTCTCCGGAGCTCGGGGGAAGGAAAGAGGAAGAGAAAAACGAGATAGAACTATCCCACTCTGATGAGTATCTTATCAAGAAGGGAAGTACTGAGTATCCTCTTTAGATTCCCCAGCAGATAGGTTGCCTTGGTGATGTAGTAGCGCGGTTTTGGCTTCTTGGATGCGATGATCTCGTAGACGACTGAAGCTACGGCATCGGCTTCGAGGTTGAATGGTACTTTTTTGCCTTGACCGTTGATATTTGCTTCATACTTCTCTCTCAAACGTGAATGGGCTATATCCACATTCTCCTGCAATTTTTGGATCGCATTTTGGCGGAAGTTGCTGCTCACCGGACCGGTATTGAGCAGAGAGATATGGATATCCGTTTCCATCAGCTCAAGACGCAGTGTATCGCTGAGCCCTTCGATGGCGTATTTGCTGGCATTGTAGGCACCTCTGCCAAAGAGTGAGATGAGCCCCAGTACCGATGAGTGCTGTATGATCTTCCCATGCCCCTGCTTTCGCATGACTCTTAGCACCTGCAGCGTACACTCATGGAGGCCAAAGACATTGGTCTCAAACTGTTCTCTGAGAACCTCAGTACCGATATCCTCTAGGGCACCAGGCTGCCCGTAACCTGCGTTGTTGAACCATACATCGATCTTTCCTTCACGCTCCAGCACCTGTCTGATCACCGCTGCGATCTCCTCAGGCTTGGTCACATCAAGCACCATCGCATGCTCAAAGCCCAATGCTTTGAGGTGTGCCACATCTTTTTCATTACGTGCTGTCGGATAGACGGAGATATATCGCTCCTTCAGATAGAGTGCCGTCTCAAGACCGATGCCGGTACTGCATCCCGTGATCACGATATTGGTCATATGCTCTCCTCCAGCGCGTCTAACAGCGGTGCAACATCGACTGCTTTGCCGCGCATATGTTGTTTGGAATATTCTACTATTTTTCCATGAAATCTGGCATAAACTGTTGCAATATCCGCCTCTTCTCCATAAAGCCGCCTGACCTTATCGAGATTCGTCTCTATTCCCTGCTGCATCCACTCCTGCAACTCCATGTAGTCATCAAGGGTATACCCAAGCGCATCCAGGAGCCTTTGTGTATAACTGTCTACCACCAGAACCGGTCTGTGACAGGCATAACAGAGGATCGAGTCTGCACTCTCCATCCCTATCCCTTTTTGCGCAAGCAGCCAGGTTCTGTCAACTTCCCTGTAAAAAGTTTCAAATGAACCGAAATCTTTGAGTATACTTTGACTAAGCGAGATGAGTCTTTTTGATTTGGTATTGTAAAAACCGCTCGGTTTGATCAACGAAGCGATGTGCTGCGTATCGGCGGATGAGAGAGCTTCGAGAGTAAGCAGGTTCGCTTTTTTAAGAGCAGAGAGGGAGGCTTCTACCTTTTCCCAGCGGCTCTGTTGTGTCAATATAGCCCCAACTACTACTTCAAAGGTTCCGCTTTTTGGCCACCATAACGGATCCCTGGTTGTCTGAAGATAGCCCAGCTTTTTGAGTGCAGCCAGTAGATCGAAACTCTCCTGCACATTTTCTCCCGGCTAGTTACAGGTTTTCAAATAATCTTCTACGATCACTCTATGATCAAATACCAGTTTATCCAACGGAAGGTCGATCAGTGCATAAAGATTTGCTTCCATCGCATCATCACCGCCTTTTGGCTGGCCCGAGGCCTTGGCCACATAGACTATGGTCGCAACATGAAAACGGGGGTCTCTGTCAGGATCGGAGTAGATACCCAGTACCCTGTCAATCTCAACATCCAACCCTGTCTCTTCTTTCATCTC
>DSDW01000011.1 GCA_011048515.1 Campylobacterota bacterium
AATCTCAACCTGAGCAACCGGGGGTACTTTAAACCTTTGTTTGCCGGCAATACAGTAAAAGGTTTTCCGATCTTCAGCCGCTCTACAGGGAAAAGATCGGTTTTTGTAGCCGTCCCGATCGTGATGGACGGGAAGGTGACCGGTGCGCTCGGTATCTCTGTTTTCCTGGATGAACTCAATGCGAGACTGAACAAGGATCTTGATCTGCCTCCGCACTATACCTGGTATATCCTGAATGAGGAGGGGAACACGATGCTTGACAAGGAGAGGGACTTTATCTTTATGAGTCCGCTTACCCAGGGGAGTGATTCTTTGCGCAAGGGGGTAGCAGAAGCACTCAAACATGAAAGTGGTACGATACAGTATCAGCTTGATGGTCACCGTGAGGCGTACTATCGGAAGCTGCCCAATTTTGAGTGGCGGATGTTTATTGCCCTGGTTGAGGAAGGGAAAACCGATGTTCCGCAGAAACTGCAGCTTACCCTGGAACGTTTTGTTCCCGAACTTCAGGGGCAGCTCAACAAAATTGATGCGTCGCTTGCTGCGCAGATCGAAAAAAATGGCGTGAATGTTCACAATGAGAGTGAAGTGAGGAAACTCCTGCGCACGCTTTTTGATACAAATCCGGAGATTGTTGATGCGACTTTTATCGATACGCATGGGGTATTGCGTCTGGCAGAACCGAGTGATTACAAAAACTTTGAAGGATCGGATCTAAGTTCCCAGGAACATGTCATTGCTATGCTGAAAAACCCACAACCTTTGCTTAGCGGCGGATTTGTCTCTGTCGAGGATTTCCTGGGCATGGTCATAGCCCGGCCTCTGTATGACAGCAGCAACCATTTTGCAGGTACGATCTCGGCATTGATCCGCCCCGAACTGTTTATCACCCCTATGATCGGCAAGAGCATGATTCCCGAGGATTATGAGTTATGGATCATGCAGACCGATGGGATGATCGTTTATGATCTTGACAAGGAAGAGATAGGAAAAATGCTCTTCAGCGATCCGATATATCAAGCGTATGATAGCCTGCTTGAACTGGGCAAAAAAATTGCTGCTGCACCTGAAGGAGAGGGGAGCTATATCTACCTTGCGCAGGGGCTTGAGGAGAAGGTGATCAAAAAGGTGATCTGGAAAACAGTGAAGCTGCATGACCGTGAGTGGAGAGTGGTTCTGGCATACCGGCCTTACAACTGAAGAGGCATCGAAGGGCTCAATCATCGCTCTTTATGATTGAGCGATAGGCGTTGACGATATCCAGCAGTTCATCCGTGATCTCTTTTTGGCGCTCTGCATTGAGTGAGTGTGTCAAATAGGTTTCTCTCTCTTCGATCGCATTGCCTGCCTGCACCATGGCATTGAGCCTCGCCTGGTTTTCACTGGCAACAGACTCTATAAATGCCCTGTAGATCGAGATATGCAGATACTCTTTGATGAGCGCATGCAGGATCTCCTCCGCTTTTAGATACAAAAGGGGTTCTTTTTGTATTGATTCTTTATAAAATTTTGAGAAATCCGGCGGTAAAACCTTTTTTTTCACTATTTGATAGCTTCCGCCTTCCAGCTGGGCATAGATAAGAGTGAGTTTGCCAAAGTGCTCTTTTTCAAATATCTCTATCAGATAGGAAGAGAGCTCTGCTGCATTGATCTCGATTGCGTCAACATTTGAAGCACCGCTAATGTATCGCTCGCAGACGATCTCTCTTGATTGTGCTGCCTCGATCCCTTTTCTGCCCACAATGACTGTAATGGCATTTTCCTGCGGTATCTCTTCAAAAAAATTCAAAATGTCTTCATTGAAAAAACCGCAAAGTCCCTCTTGGGACAAGAAGGTCACATAGATCGTTCTTTCTGTTTTGCTTTGATCTTCTTTGGTAAGATGTGGAAAAAGCGTGATAATATCACCGAATGAATCCTCAATGCTGTTTTGGTAAATACGCAAATTGGGGAGACTGTTTTTTGCTGTCTGCACATTGAGATTGGCAAAGGCTTTCATTGATGAGACGATATCTTCTATCTCCCGGAGACTTTCGAGTTTTCTTTTCAATACCAGTGAAGTGATCATGGTTCCCACTCTTCTGCAAATGTATCTGCGGCTGTTTTTAACTGACCCATGATATAGTCGTCGATATCATCTGTTCTTTTTATCGTCTCCAAAATATCTTGATGATATGACTCCAGATAGGTGATGAATTTCTTTGTAAATACTCTTACCTGATCAAGCGGCAACTTTTCCAGATAGCCCTCATTGTGAAGAAAGAAGATCGCTACCTGCACAGGCATACTGATATGCTCCATACGGTTCTGTTTAAGCGCAGTTCTGAGTGCTTTACCTCTGTCTATGCGCCTCTGCGTCTCTTTTTCGACTTTGGCACCGAACTTTGTAAAGACCTCGACTTCTAGAAACTGGGAGTAGTCAAGCTTGAGCTTTGCTGCCATCTTTCTGAGTGCCTCTGCCTGTGCCTTGCCTCCGATCCTTGATACCGATCTGCCTATATCGATCGCAGGAAGAAAGCCTTTGTTGAACAGTTCTCTGTCGAGATAGATCTGCCCGTCTGTGATCGAGATGAGATTGGTAGGGATATAGTCAGAGATCCTTCCCGCTTTGGTCTCTATGATGGGCAGGGCAGTGATCGAGCCTCCTTTGTACTTCTCTGCTCTTTTCCCGGCTCTTTCCAGTAGTTTTGAGTGTATGAAAAAGATATCTCCCGGATAGGCTTCACGACCGGGCGGGATCTCAAGGAGCAAGGAGATACTTCTGTATGCATCGGCATGTTTGGTCAGGTCATCATAGACGATCAGGACATCTTTCCCCTGATCGGCAAAAAACTCTGCGATGGCAGCCCCTGAATAGGGGGCTATGAACTTCATGCCGGCTGAGGCATCCGCAGGTGCTGCTACAATGACAGTATACGAAAGTGCGCCACTCTTTTTCAGGTCATTGATCACTCTGGCGATCTGTGCTTTTTTCTGCCCGATAGCGACATAGATACAGTAGACATCTTTATCTTTTTGGTTGATGATGGTATCTACAGCGATGGAAGTTTTTCCCAAAGAGTCATCCGAGATGATCAGCTCTCTCTGCCCTTTTCCTATGGGTATCATCGCATCAATGATCTTAATACCGGTATAGAGCGGCTCTTTGACAAAATCACGCTCTATCAGTTTGACTGCTTCTTTTTCTATCGGATAATACTCTTTTGTCCTGATCTCCCTTTTTTCATCGATCAGTTTTGAGAGAGGATCGATCACACGGCCCAACAGTTCGTACCCCACGGGGATGGAGACACTTCTGTCGGTGTAGGTGACCCTGTCTTTGACATTCAAAGAGGTATAGTCACCCAAAACAACAGCCTGTACGGAATCTTTTGTGATATTCAGTACCAGGGCAAAGAGAGAGTCGGGCAGCTTCAGAAGTTCAAAATAGGCAACATGAGAGAGATCTTTCACCTCGATGATACCGTCACTGATCCTGGAGATATACCCCTCTTCTTTGATGGTCAATTCCGGTTTGAACTGATGAGATATCCGGTACAGTGTTTTAAATGTCTGGTCGATATAGGTTTCTGTTCGCATATTATTGCTCTACCTGTAACGCTTTTTCAGCTTCATCTTCCAACTGTGTCAGCACTTGTGCGATAGAGCCGTCAATGATCCTGTTCCCTATCACCAGCTTGATACCGCCTATGAGAGAGGCATCAGAGAAAGTCTCTATGGTGAGTGCTTTGGTATCGAAGATATCTCCAAGCACCTCTTTGATCTTATGCATGGTCTCCTTTTCTATTTTTAGCGGTGTAGTGAGTTTGATCTTAAACGCTTTGGTTTGTATCTCTTTTTTCAGTGCTTCTATCTCCTCCTCTGTTTCCTGACTCTTGAGTGTATGAAGGAATTTTTCGATCAGTTTTTGATGGATATTCTCATCTATGAGCTCTCTTGCAAATCTTGCAATATAATCAAGACTAAATCGCAGACTCTGTTCCTTTATGGCACTGTTTACTTTTTCTCTCTCATGCTCCTGTAGGCTTTTTTGTTTTTGTCTCTCTTTTTCAAGCTCTTTGTCTACCTTTTCCAGGAGACGGATTTTCTCCTCTTCTGCCTCTTCTCTGGCAGTATTCAACACTTTGTCTTTTAAGGTATCTATCTCTTTGAGTTTTTCCTGATAACGCTGTTCTTTCTCCTGCAGTTCGTTCTCGCCGGCTTGCAGCTCCTCCAGACGCTTTTTGAGACTCTCATCCCGTTTTTGAATAATATTTTTCAAAGGAGTGAAAAAGAGCCTGTAGAGAATATACAAAACAACAAAAAAGTTGATCGTCTGAAACAGAAAGGTCCACCAGCTAAACATATCGTTTTACTCTACCACAAGGCTCAATAACGG
>DSDW01000156.1 GCA_011048515.1 Campylobacterota bacterium
CTCAAAAACTGCTTGACCTTCTGGAAGAATGATCCTTCTGCTACTTTAGTGGCAGACAAACTTTTTCATATAGATTATAATTTATGCAAACCGTATCAAAACGGGCAAGAACCATAAAAAAGGAGTTCAAATGCTACTTACACGTTACAGACCATGGAACCAATTCAATGATTTCAGAAGAGGATTCGACAGGCTGAATACCTTGCTGAACGAGATGGATACCTCTACGCAGGAGGTGGAAAGAAAATATGATTTCACACCTGCGGTCAATACACGTGAAGGGGAGTATGCCTACCATGTGGAGGTCGATCTTCCCGGCGTCAAAAAAGAGGATATCAAAGTGGATATCGAAGAGAACAGGCTGGTGATCTCCGGAGAAAAGAAGCTCAAGGAGGAGCTCAAAGAGGAGGATTACTATAAGGTAGAGAGTTTCTACGGTACCTTCAAAAGAAGCTTTGCTCTGCCGGAAAATGTCGATGTGGAAAACATCAATGCATCATGTGAAGATGGTGTGCTCGAAGTGGTGATCCCAAAACTGGAGAAACCGGAAGTTGAAAAAACAAAAAGAATCGCTGTAAAATAATAAGGAGAGTGTGATGGATATCATCAAAAGTGCCAAAAATCTAGGTACGCAGATCGAAGAGGGTCTGGAGAGAGGGATAGAAAAAGCGGGTGAAGTATTGGACAATGTAGCCAGCCACCTCCCCTTCTCGAACCTGGCAAAAAAAGAGAACGGAGATTTTCATATCGAAGTTGATATGCCAGGGATCAAGAAAGAGGATATCAAAGTTGATATAGAAAATAATATTCTCTCCATTTCCGGCACGAGAAAAACAAAACATGAGGTGAAAGAGGAGGATTATTACCTTTGTGAAAGCGCCTTTGGAAGAATAGAGAGAAAATTTACCCTTCCCGAAGGGATAGACCCTGAAAAGATCTCTGCAACATTGGAAAATGGGCAATTGATCATCGATTTGCAAAAAGAAGAGAAGCTGAAGCCACGATCGATAGAGATCAAATAAAAAGAGTCAAACAGACGTGCCGGGGTATCCGAAACCTTCTTGCTCCCCTCCTTCCCACCCTGGCACAAAAATCTTCGATAAAATCATCAAAACCCAATCGATAACTAAACAACTTAAAGTATAATAACCCAACTTACTCATCAAGGCAGTAATATGGATTATTTTACTTGGAATGTCAGCCCGGTACTCTTGGAACTTGGGCCTCTTCAGCTTCGCTGGTACGGTCTATTATTCGTAGGATCATTTTTTTTGGGCCTGGCGATCGCCAGATGGATATTTCGACGTGAGGGACGTGATCCTGAAGTGCTCGATACGTTATTGATCTATGCGTTGACGGGTACGGTCATCGGGGCAAGACTCATGCACTGCCTGGCCTATGAACCACACTACTACCTCTCCCACCCTCTTGAGATATTGATGGTATGGAAAGGGGGCCTTGCAAGCCATGGCGGGATGCTGGGAGTGATCATCGCTTTGTGGCTCTTTTGCAGACGCTACAAAGAGTCCTTCTTCTGGCTGCTTTCACGTATCACGATCCCGGGACTTGTCGTCGCTGCTTCCGTAAGGTTCGGGAACTTTTTCAACTCGGAGATACTCGGCAAGGAGACCGATCTGCCCTGGGCGATCATCTTTGAACGGGTCGATATGCTTCCACGCCATCCCGTACAGCTCTATGAAGCCTTCTCCTATCTTGCCATCCTTGGGCTGTTCGTGATACTCTACAAAAAACTCACACCGGCCTTTGCCACAAGACTCCTTCCTGGGCTCTTTCTTTTGATGATGTTCTCCGTACGCTTTTTGCTGGAGTATACCAAAACCAAACAGGCTGCCTATACGTGGGAGATCCCTTTTAGCACGGGACAGATGCTGAGCCTCCCTTTCATCATTATCGGGTTAGGCTGGGTCCTCTGGGCGATCAAAGAAAGCATGGTAAAAAATAAATAATTTGGTATAATTATATATTATGACAAAACCGCTACAAACCAAAAACTATACACTGGGTATCGATATCGGATCTACGACCGTCAAGTATGTTGTCTGTGACCAGAACTTTGATATCCTTGCCAAAGCCTATACACCGCACGAAACCAAACAGGCCCCTACCCTGCTGGGACTGATGGAGGCGCTCTCCCGTACCCGGCCCGATATCTACAACCAGATCGGAAAAGTCTATATCACAGGCTCAGGTGCCTCGCGTATCGCGCCTGCACTCCATGCCCGTTTTGTCCAGGAGGTCAATGCTGTGGTCCTTGCTGTAGAGCACCACCACCCCGATGTGCGTGCGGTCATAGAGCTGGGCGGGCAGGATGCCAAGATCATCCACTTCAAAGAGAGCGAAGACGGTAAAAAGTCCGTACTCACTTCGATGAATGACAAATGTGCTTCAGGGACCGGAGCGACAATAGAGAAGTGTACCATGAAGGTGGGAATGGAGAGCAATGCGCTTCAGCAGCTTCAATTCCAAACCGAAAAACTGCATCATGTCGCTGCCAAATGCGGGGTCTTTGCAGAGACCGATATCGTCAACCTGGTCAAAACCTCTGTTCCGAGCGATGAGATCATGAACTCCCTTGCCGACGCGATCGTCATGCAGAACCTTACGGTACTGACAAGGGGCAATACCCTGATGCCGAAAGTCCTGCTGCTTGGAGGCCCCAATACCTATCTGCCGTTCCTGCAGGAGTGCTGGCGCCTTCGGATCAGTGAACTCTGGGAAGAGAGAGGGATCACTTATGACAAAGAGAAGCTCGAAGAGCTGATCACAGTACCGCAAAATGCACAATACTATGCAGCCCTGGGTGCAGTGATCTTCGGCGAAGGGGAAGAAAACCATGACCAACGCTTTACAGGGCTTGACAAACTTCGGGCTCTTGTCAATGGTTCCAATGACCTGAGCAATGAGAATGACGATAC
The DNA here is from genome assembly GCA_011048515.1 of Campylobacterota bacterium. GTDB lineage: Bacteria > Campylobacterota > Campylobacteria > Campylobacterales > Sulfurovaceae > Sulfurovum. The sequence goes on from DSDW01000156.1 coordinate 2,937, forward strand.
TCCTTTGAGCACTTCTACCGAGGAGCTGGAGGCGTTCAAAGCAGAGTACGCTATCAAGCCTTTTGTTGCACCGGTTTTACAAAAAGTGACAACCTGCTACCTGGGTATTGACGGAGGTTCTACCAGTTCCAAGGCGGTCCTGGTAGATCAGGAAGGGAAGCTGCTGTGCAAAGTCTACCAGCTCTCCAAGGGGAACCCGATGCAGGACACACTGGAGCTTCTGCAGCAGATCAAAATGCATGATCCCCATGGCTATTATGATGTCAAGGGTCTCGGTGTGACCGGATATGCGGCCGATGTCCTCGAAGGGGCGCTGAAGGCCGATGCCAATATCATCGAGACCATTGCCCATATGAAGAGTGCCCAAAAGGTCTTCGGGCAGAGCGTGGATGTCATCTGTGATATCGGCGGGCAGGATATCAAGGTCCTTTTTATGGAGAACGGAATGATGAAAAACTTCCGTCTCTCCAACCAGTGCAGCGCGGGCAACGGTACCCTGCTTCAGAGTATGTCCAAACAGTTCGGTATCCCTGTTGAGGGATATGCCGACACCGCCTTCGCTGCGAAAAAAGCGCCGCGTTTCAACTACGGGTGCGCGGTCTTTCTCGATACCGACCGTGTCAACTTCCAGAAAGAGGGATACAGCAAAGAGGAGCTCTTTGCAGGGATCGCCAAAGTACTTCCCAAAAATGTCTGGCAGTATGTCGTACAGGCCCCCAACCTTGCGGCCTTCGGGAAACATTTCGTGCTCCAAGGCGGTACACAGTACAACCTCGCGGCACTCAAAGCACAGGTTGACTATATCAAGGCCAGGGTCCCCCATGCGACGGTCGATGTCCATCCCTATCCCGGGGAGGCGGGGGCATACGGTGCGGCCATAGAGGCCAGAGACAGGGTAAAAGAGCGGGGAGAGGCTACGTTTGTAGGACTGGAGGAAGCGCTGCGGATGACTTACACCTCCCGCACCGATGAATCGACACGCTGCCACTTCTGCTCGATCCACTGTTCGCGTACCTTTATCGATACGAAAACCCCCTCCTCCGAGTCTGTGCGTTATATCGCGGGGTTCTCCTGCGAGGAGGGTACCGTAGAGTCCCACGAAGCACTCAGATCGCTCAAAGCGTCGAGACAGGCACTACAGGACTCTGTTCCCAACCTTGTGAAAAAAGAGTCCCATGCGCTTTTTGCTCCCACGTATACACTGGATACCAGACCTGACCCCGACACACAGCTCACCGAACAGCGGGTGAAACAAACCCTCGGAGGCTGGGGTCCAACGCTGAGAAAAACCGTCAGCAGAAGTTTCAATCTCAGCAGTGAGGAAGAGATCACCCATAGGCAAAACCTCAAGGTCTGTATCCCCAAGGTTCTCAATATCTATTCGCTGGCGCCATTCCTGCGTACCTACCTGGAGGCCCTTGATATCCATCCGCAC
>DSDW01000116.1 GCA_011048515.1 Campylobacterota bacterium
ACCGTCATCACGGGCTGCGAGGGGTTCGAGTGTGCTTTTGCTGATGAGCTGAATGTCGTCACGCCGTATGATGCGAGCAAAGAAGCTGCATTTTACGAACGGACTTCACCGGGACGGACACGTGTCGATGTATTTCCCGGCACATTTGTGATGCTCTATCCGCATGATGCCCATATCGCAGGCTTGATGGTCGGTACGGGATCCAAACTTGTCAAAAAAGTCGTCGTCAAGGTAAAAAAAGCGCTTCTGGAAAAATAGACTGTAATATAATAGGATAATCCGATGAATACTATAATAAAGTTTGAAGAATTGGGATTTATGCTGCTTGGAATATACCTCTATACGCTTTTGGATTATAGCTGGTGGTTGTTTTTGGTTTTATTTCTTATCCCTGATATTTCCATGCTCGGATATACCGCGGGCAATAAAATGGGCGCTTATATTTATAATTTTATCCATCATAGAGGAATTTCTATCCTGCTTTATGTGACAGGAGGATATATGGAGAGCAGTTTAGTGCAGCTTGCGGGGATCATACTGTTTGCCCATTCTACTTTTGACAGGTTGCTTGGATATGGATTGAAATATAAACAAGGATTTAGATTTACCCATCTGGGCGAGATCAGAAATGGCTGGAAGCCATAACGGCAAAACGAAAAACCATCCTATCTGGTTATCTTTATTGAAATAGCCGGACATTTTTTGTATACTACTCATACTTCCATAAAGGGGAAAGAGGAGATTGTCTCACAGAGAGTGCGGGTACAATCCTCTGATAAATAGTTAGGCATACAAAAGGATTTAGACGGAATGAATCAATGGGGCATACCGGAATGGTTGGGAAAAGAGGTCATCGAAAGAGATATGGTCTGTGTTTATTGCGGTACTGAATTTACATCTTCAAAAGAATCAAAAAAAAAGATGGCAACATGGGAACATATTGTAAATGATGCGAGGATAGTTACACGAGAAAATATATCTAGATGCTGTTTCTCTTGTAATTCTAGTAAGGGTGCAAAAGATTTAACTATTTGGCTAGAATCTACATATTGTAAGAACAAAGGGATCACAAAAGATACAGTGGCAACCGTTGTGAAAGAGGCCCTTAAGAATCCACCAAAGTTGCCAAATGCATGAGCTGATAAATTGTGCAAATTCAGAAAGATGAGAAATTAATGGAATTACCAAAATTTAATGAAACCTTCCTTCCTATTTTGGAAGTTTTAAGCGATGGCACCACAATTAAGGGGCGGGATTTAGTTAGAATTGTTGAAGAAAGATTTTATTCAAATTTGCCGAAAGAACTACTGGAACAAAAAACAAAAAGTGGCGACAGGCTCATAGAAAACCGTATTGCGTGGGGAAAGTCTTATTTGAAAAAAGGAGGGCTGGTCTATTATCCACAAAGAGGCTATGTCCAAATTACCGACAAAGGGAAATCTGTTAAACCGGAAAATGTTTCCCTTTCCGACATTCAATCTAACGTCATTACTTTTTACGAACCAGAAAATAAAACCCGGTCACAACCTGAGTTCAAGAGCGATGCGAGTCCACAAGATCTCATTGATTCTGGCTTCGAACAGATTGAACGCGAAGTGAAAAATGAACTTTTGTCAAAACTGAAAGAGGTTGATCCTTATGCATTTGAAAAAATCATCCTTATATTACTGCACAAGATGGGTTACGGGGATTTTATTGAAACTGCCAAATCAGGCGATGGTGGTATTGATGGCATTATTAACGAAGATCAGCTTGGGCTAGAAAAAATATATATTCAAGCAAAACGATACAGTGATAACAAAGTCCGCGAAACAGATATACGAAATTTTATTGGGGCCATGAGTGGAGATACCCGAAAAGGAATCTTTGTAACGACATCAGCCTTTGATGAAAAAGCCAAGACCAAAGCACGAGACGCCCACCATACTATTATTTTGATCAACGGACCAAAGCTTGTGGATCTGATGCATAAACTCAATGTTGGGGTACAAACAAAAAACTATTATGAAGTTAAGGCTGTAGATAATGACTTTTTTGATTCAGAGGAAATCTAGCCTAGCAAACCAAAGGAGACCAATCAAAAACACTCAGGCGGCTTTTTTTTCGCTCCCACGATTTCGTGGGAGTGTATATGGGAACTTTACCTACCAAGCCCTCTCTATTTCCCATCATGGCATATTGGATTTGCAAAGATGTTGAACTCTACCGATAGGTAGGTTTATGATATCATGATATTTGGATATGCATTACCACGTACAACGTGGTAACGAAGAAAATAAAAACAAGAAGTAAAATGGCAACAAACCAAAGGAGACCAATCAAAAACACTCAGGTGGCTTTTGATTGCCCAATTTAAACATTTTATAAAAAGAGGAGATCGATAATGATGGTAACAACAACGGAAACCCTGCCGGAAAACTTGAAAATCAAATCTATGTTTTCCATGATTGAAATTACATATAAGATTCAAATCTCTCAAAAAGGACTGATAAAAGGTTTTTTGGAAAGAAAGCGCAATGAACATCAAGAGGCATTAGATAAGCTGATTGAGAATGCCCCAAGTGAAGCAAATGCAATCATCGGCGTGAAACACAGCACTGCGACCCATGTGTTTCCCGAGGGAAGTTTCCTGTTTATCACCTATATAGGAACGCCTGTAGTGCTGGAAGAGAAAAATATATAACATTCTTTGAAAAAAATTTTATAAGTGAGGTAAAATGAAACGGTTATTTTTGATTTTGGTGATTTTTGTAGAGTTCCTGAGTGCCGAAGGTGTGGTAAAAAAGGCGCTCTTTGCCCTGACAACTTCAGATGTCTCTACGTTGGAAAACAGGTTGATCAAAGGAGTGGCATTCAACGCTGCACACTATCAAAGTGTGAATGCAAAGCTCGATATGATCGTAGTCATACACGGCGGTGCATACAAGTTTTTTGTGAAAGATATCTCAAAAACAAAATGCAAAGCGGACCCAGCATTTCAGGCAAAGGCAAAAGAGATACAGGAGAAGCTTGCGTCGCTTTCCAAAACGTACAATATCACATTTTACATGTGCGGCGTGGGGATGAAGGCACGAGAGATCGAGAAGGAGAATATCCTCGAATTTGTGAAGGTTGCGCCCAGTGCCATGGTCGCGCTTATCGATGCGCAGAATGACGGATATGCTTTGGTCCCTATCGATTAGCAGCACTGTTTTGTACGTTTTTATACTATGTTTTTTCGTCCTAATGCCTTAATTCTCTGATAAACGTACCAAATGGTAAAAAAAGAAAAAAAATTTTAATTTTTTAGCTTTATTAAGAAGGTTTCAAGTAAAATTATAAAGCTTACTTTAAGTTCGTTTTAACTTCTAAAGTACCCACAATTCTGAGGGAGATATACCCTTAATATTCAAGGAGATTAAATGCCATATACCGCTAAAACAATGGAGTACCTCAAACGTACCAGCCCGGCTCAAACCGAGTTCTACCAAGCCGCAGAAGAAGTTTTGCTATCCCTTGCCCCACTACTGGATAAAGACCCAAGATACAAAAAACACAACATTATCGAACGTATCGTAGAACCGGAGCGCCAGATCCTTTTCCGTGTGACATGGATCGATGATAAGGGAGAAGTCCAGGTCAACAAAGGTTTCCGTATCGAGTTCAACTCATGCCTCGGGCCGTACAAAGGCGGTCTTCGCTTTCACCCAAGCGTTAACGCAGGTATCATCAAGTTCCTCGGTTTCGAACAGATCTTTAAAAACTCACTGACTGGCCTGCCTATCGGTGGAGGTAAAGGGGGATCTGACTTTGATCCGAAGGGGAAAAGCGACGGAGAGATCATGCGTTTCTGCCAGTCATTCATGACTGAACTTTACCGCCATATCGGTCCGACAATCGACGTTCCTGCAGGAGATATCGGTGTCGGCGGCCGAGAGATCGGTTATCTTTTCGGTCAGTATAAACGTCTGACAGGACGTTACGAGGGTGTCTTGACAGGTAAGGGGCTGAACTGGGGCGGTTCACTGGTACGTACTGAGGCGACAGGTTACGGTGCGGTCTATTTTGCGCAGAATATGCTTGAAGCGCGCGGAGAGACGCTTGAGGGCAAAGTCTGTACAGTTTCCGGTTCGGGTAACGTTGCGATCTATACAATAGAGAAGCTTTACGAGCTTGGGGCAAAACCGGTGACTGTCAGCGATTCCCGCGGTATGGTTTATGACAAACACGGTATCAACCTTGAGACGCTCAAAGAGATCAAAGAGGTACAGAAGACTTCTCTGGAAGCATATATCAAAGAGCATCCAAATGCGGAGTATACCCCTGTATCTGAG
>DSDW01000102.1 GCA_011048515.1 Campylobacterota bacterium
CGTTCGGTAACGGTGAGATGCTTGGGCTTATCGGACTTATTGGTCAGGGTCAGGATATACCCATCCTTTTTACGGACGGTGTTCCCGAAAAAGCCTGTATCTTCCTGTTTCCGGACGATCGGCTTACGCGTGACCTTGATATCTTCATCGATTTTGGTGTAGAGCTGATAGGCATTCTCTCTATACTCCCCAAAGGCACGGCTGCTGATCAGCGCTCCACCCTCTGTGATCCTCCATACATGGTTCTCGATCTGTTTTTCCGGAGTGAAGGTACACTGTTCATATGCGGAGAGGCTGGCATAGGGGGAGACGGAGAGTCCGCACTCCATATCCGCACTCCAGCTATCTACTCTGACATCGACCGGCTCCCCCGTGGAGGGAAGATCAAGAGACGTCACCCTGTACTCTCTTGCATCCAGATACTCCGCGGTAGGTACAGAGACGCTTTCTGCCATTGCCCCCGCAGCCGGACTCTCCATCATCCCGCTGCTCTGCATGAGACTTTTGGTACGAGAAACTGCCGGTTCAGGCTGGTATTCTCGGATGATCCAGGGGTGGAAATGGACCGGCCGGACACTCTGCTGAGATTTGCGAAAGTAAAATGTCGCATCCTCGGCGACGATATCCACCCCCAAACGATTTGTAACTTCCAGATGCTGCGTGACGTTCACACGCTTCTCCGATGAGAGATCTGCTTCATAAAAAGTATTGAAGTGAATCGACCCGTGGGGAAACTCCAGCTTGATAGGAACGTCGCACTTCCGGGTGTAGTAAAGGGGTACCTCTGCAGCGGTCTGCTTCAAAAAGGATTGTTTCTGAAACTCCAGCGCCGTTTTGTCTTTCTCGTAAGCGACCGCAAGTTTTGCACGTTCACTGCCGATCTTCCGTGCAGCATCGATCATGATCTCTGCGTCAAGTGTTGTAGGCTGATAGAGTCCGGTGATCTTGTCAAGGAGCGTGATATTGCCTTGAAGACTCTCCAGCGCTGCCTGCGCATCCTGAAGCGCATTCAACTCTCGGCAAAGCCTCTCATCATTGTCACAGACCGTTTTCTGTACCAGGGGCAAGGGCTGCCCCTTGCAGGTTGCCTCCACCCCCTCTGTCATCCCCAGGTAAAGGCTCTTTGGCATATAGGTGTATACCGCGCTGTCCCGGTAGACCTCAAGCGATGCGGATTGCGACAGTGTTGTCACCACGATCAAAGGCAGAAAAGAGAGCTTCTTTTTCATTAATAGTCCCTTTATTTTTAGAATCTCTTATAGACTATTATAACAGAAGAGAATTACTTTCTGCCGGAATTTCTCCTTTTTGTCTTCTCTTTGAGAAAATCATGGATCGCTTTGATCTCCTCATCGGTGAGATAGTAGCGCGGCATGATATCATGGTAGCCATTCAACGCCTGGATCATCTCATCGAGTGTTTTGTTCCGGATGTCAGGGCCGGTGATCTGTTCTTTGCCGTGGATATCCCGAAACTCGGCGATCACTTTCCCCTCCCCTGTTTCGCCGTGGCACTCTGTACAGCTCACTCCGCGCGGATAGCTATAGAGCATCTGCCCATACTCGTAATGGGAGATGAAATCTTCATCCGCATTGACAAAAGGAGAAGCAAACGGTGAAAGTATGAGCAGAAAAATCAGACGTTTCATCATCATGGCAGCTGAACTCTCCTAAACTATTTTTGCTATAATACCCAAAAATCAATTAGGATAGTTCCCATGCAACTGATCGATGGTAAGGCCTTGGCCAACAAAGTGCAAGAAACAGTCTCTGCTGAAGTCACCAAGCTCAAACAGGAAAAGAATATTGTCCCCGGACTGGCAGTCGTCATCGTAGGTGATGACCCCGCAAGCCATGCCTACGTAAAGATGAAAGCAAAAGCGTGCGAGAGAGTAGGCTTCTACTCTATCGTACATAAAATGCCCGACACGATCTCTCAGGAAGAGATCATCGCAATCATCAATATGATGAACAACAATCCCCATATCCACGGTATCCTTGTACAGCTTCCGCTCCCCAAGCATATCGACACGGACCGCATCCTTGAAGTCATCGACCCCAAAAAAGACGTCGATGGTTTCCATGCGTACAACGTAGGCCGCATGGTCACAGGGCTTGACAGCTTTGTCGCCTGTACACCGCTTGGGGTGATGAAGATGTTTGAAGCCTACGATATCGATCTGCAGGGGAAAGACGTCTGCGTGGTCGGTGCGAGCAATATCGTAGGAAAACCGATGGCTTCTTTGCTGCTCAATGCCAATGCCACAGTCACCATCACCCATATCTATACCAAAGACCTCAGGTCCCATACCAGCAGGGCAGATATCGTCGTCGTAGGTGTCGGTGTACCGGGATTGATAAAAGAGGATATGGTCAAGGAGGGTGCGATCGTGATCGATATCGGGATCAACCGTATCGCGGACGGTTCGCTCGTAGGGGATGTGGACTTTGAAAGCGTCAGCAAGAAGTGCAGCTATATCACCCCGGTGCCGGGCGGCGTAGGGCCTATGACGATCGCGATGCTTCTGGAAAACACGCTCAAGTCCGCAAAGCAAGGGATCTAAGTGAAAAAGGTTCTCTCTTCGGCATACCGTTTCTCCAGCTCATGGACCGGGACGATCATCATCGTACTCTTCCTGATCTTCTTTGTCGCACAATCTTTTGTGATCCCCAGCGGATCGATGAAACGTACCCAGCTTATCGGGGATTTTCTTTTTGCCAAAAAGTTCAGCTACGGTATCCCTACCCCTCACCTGCCATGGCTTGAAGTCCCCTTGCTTCCGGACTTCAACGGCAACGGGCACCTCATTGAGGGGTCTCGTCCGCAACGTGAAGATATCGTCATCTTCCGCAAGCCCCAGACCCCCAAGGTACACTTCGTCAAACGCTGTGTGGCTGTAGGCGGGGATGAGCTCCTCTATCTGGACAAGAGGCTGCTGATCCATTTTCATGACCTGACGACTGAAGCAGAGATCAAAGAGAAGTACCCTGAGGCAAAAGTACTCCGTATCAGGGGAAAACTCTGGGCGGAGAACCCCTATATGGGCAAATATCCGGGTATCCAGTATGCGCCTGAGAACTTTACCGCCTTTGAATATCTTGCAATGCTCTACAACAATAACAAGTCGATCGATATGTATCCTGTATTCATTGATGAACTCGGAGAAAATGCATTCTACAAGAAGGTGGAAGAGGATCACTACTACATGGTCGGTGACAACAGAGACAACTCCAGTGACAGCCGTATGTGGGGTTCGGTTGCCTACAAATATATCGTAGGCAAGCCGTGGCTGATCTATATGAGCATTGAGTTCAGATCCTATGAGGAGGTACTCAGCGGCGACCTCTACGGCAACGGCAAAGACAATGCCAGACTACAGCGTGTCTGCGGCGAGCATCCGCTGGAGTCAGCCGAATGTGAAGCACTGTGGAACAACCAGCGCTATACGGTAAGGTGGGGACGTATCGGAAGAAAGATCGATACGATCCAGCTGGAAGAGCCTATAGAGTAATGCCGGTATACAGCCGGCTGCGTGTGCTTTTTGTTCACTGGCAACAAAGTCTCTGAGCATCCAAAGCACTGAATGCTGAGTCGCAAGACAAACGCACAAAGAGAGCTTTCGCTTCTCTTTTAAATCCGCAAAATAAAGGAAAATCATGTCAAAAAAATTCTACATCGCTACTGACCATGCCGGCTTTGCCATCAAAGATTTCGTCAAAGATGTCGTTACCAGCCTGGGGTGCGAGATCATCGATCTTGGCCCGGACTCGGATGAGAGAGTGGACTATCCGGACTTTGCCAAGAAGTGTGCGCGCAAGGTCGTCGAGGACAAAGGAAGCTTCGGTATCCTGATCTGCGGTACAGGTATCGGTATCTCGATCTCAGCCAACAAAGTGCCGGGTGTACGTGCCGCACTCTGTCATGATACCTATACCGCCAAACTGACACGTATGCACAACGATGCCAACATCCTCTGCTTTGGAGAGCGTGTGGTCGGCAAAGGGGTGATCGAGGATATGATCGAAGCCTTTATCAATACCGAATTCGAAGGCGGAAGACATGCGGGACGCGTGGAGAAGATCGAAAGCTGTTCCATGGGCGCAGACCTGGGGTAACCCCTCTCACTACCATTAAATCAAGCATCTGGTTTCCGTTCGCCCTGAGCTTGTCGAAGGGGTGAGGTACGTTCATTCGTTCCCACGATTTTCGTGGGAATGTATATGACAGTGTAGTCACTCAGTAAATTTTAGCATATCGCATTGAAGTATGGGTTACCACGTGCAACAAACCAAATAAAACGGTTATATAA
>DSDW01000142.1 GCA_011048515.1 Campylobacterota bacterium
ATTATCTAGACCATATATTTATGGTATTTTTTATAATTAAATCTATTTTTGTTGTAGTACTTCACAGGATGAGAGAATAAAGTTATCTTGACCATAAATATATGACATTTCTGCGGCATCTGTCAACAGCTGCAGCAATCCCTGATAGGCGCTTCCCTATCGGATACTTTGGGATGATATGTACTTTGCCATGGATCAGATACCCGATTGGATAGAAGGTACTCATAGCGTATGAGGTCGGCTCTTTGGCCAATGTTGCCAATGCATACTCTGAAGATCAAAGTATCTGAGCGAAACTACTCAAAATACTCTTCGATGATCTGCGGGAATAGTCTCATCGTTTTGCGCGCTTTGGCTATCTTAGGCTCGAAGATCTCCGTGCTTGCAGGGAAACTCGTCATCATCTCCGTGTAGATACTGATCTTCTCTTCCATATGATTCTCAAGCGCATCGAGTACCTTCTGCATATTTTCCCTGCTTGTCGCATACTTCATCAGGAGTTCGAACATGCGCTTGCGCGGGTGTATCGCCATGGAATCACCGGCAGCCAGCGCGATCTCCTTGATATCCCAGCGCGAGATGTAGATACCGCTCTCAAATGGCGCGATCAGCTTCTCATACAGGGCTTCCGTATAGGAAGGGTAATCTTTGAGATCAACCTCCTCTTCAGAAGCACACTGCCCGTCGGGGCAAAATGCAGGGTTTCCGTTAAAATTCTGTTCATTGAAGTTTTCAAATTCTTTTCTTAAATCTTCCATATCTCTCATTATTACTCCTTATTTATATTTGTCATCCTCTGTAGATTCCCGATCGGGGTCGGGAATGACAGCTTGTTTGTCATCCTCGGGCTTTCACCTAAAGGTATACATTTCAATACCCCGGGGATCCACGGTTTTAGATTCCCGATCGTAGTCGGGAATGACAGACAAACCCGATTCCCGCAGTAAATGCCCTTGGGGTGCAAGTCGGGAATGACGGTTTGTATGTCATCCTCGGGCTTACACCTAAAGGTATGCATTTCAATCACCCGGGGGTCCAGGGTTTTGGATTCCCGATCGGAGTCGGGAATGACGGTTTGTTTGTCATCCTCGGGCTTTGTTTTTCTGTCATCCTCGGGCTTGACCCGGGGATCCACGGTTTTAGATTCCCGATCGTAGTCGGGAATGACGGCTCTCAATTTTAATCCCCTATCAACAAAGGTATCTCATCCACATCGACCTTCGCACCGTACCACCGGTTGGCGATCAGCATCATCTTCGCGACAAAACGTATCCGGTCATCCATAAACTCTGGTTTTTCAAAGAGTGCATTGACCTCATCATCCAGACAGTATCCGATGATCCTGCCCTCTTCTATCTCGATGAAGTCCACTCTCTGCTCTCTTTGTGCCGCAGCATTCAGGCTGTCACAGTAGTGCACGGCTTTCTGCTGGAACTCCCTTTCGATCATCATACGGTCCACTTTTGACTGTGCGACATTGGACATCGTAAACTCAAAGTGCTCATCGCTGATATTGAGCGCGATCGCAGTGGCATTGATCCCCTGCTTTTTCAATACCTTGTTAAAGTATCTTCGCGTATATCCTGTCTGTGCATTGTATCCGAGGATCGTACAGAGCTTCGTATCAGGCTGTATCTCGTGCGGCTTCATCGTTTTACCTCCGGAAAAATTAATGAAGAGTGAAGAGCGAAGAGCGAAGAGTGTCGGTAGGTGTTTCTATGAAACGCTATTGTTTTACTTCTCATTCCTGACTCCTAACTTTTTCGCGTTCTTATGCAAAAACATCGCTTCCTCCTCCTCGATCAGACAGCGCGGGCAGGTCTGTTCGCCGCCGGTATAGGTGAAGTGGTTTCCGCACTCGTTGCAGCGCTTGATCGTAAACGTCGCCAATGTACGCTGCTGGGGTTCAAAAAACTCTTTGAGTTCAAACCCTTCCTGCAGATGGATCGCATCGGGTTCACACACATCATGGCAGAGATGGCACTTGACGCACAACATCGCATCAAAATGGATCAGCGAGAACTTCTTGTCGCTTGAAAGTGCCCCCGTAGGACAGATACGGTAGCATATCTGACAGTTCGTGCAGTTCTCATCCACATACTTTTGGGAGATAAAGCTGATATCTTCCGTTGCAACCACATCAAAAGTTTCAGGAACCTCTGCACGCTTCAGTGTCGTAAAGAGTATCTTTCGCTTATCGGGCAGATGCTTCTCTTTGATCTTGGAGATCGCCGAACTGTCCAGTTCAAACGACCGCAGCTCTTCTGCTTCCACCGCTTCATCAAACGCTCTTTTATGCTTCATCACCCCCTTGAGCGATGCATTGCCAAGAAATGAACGTCTGGATGTCTCTTCTTTACTCTCTGCATCCAATACTGTTTCAACCTTTTCCAGGTTGGTCTCCAGCTGTTTGGAGGAGATACTCGAGAGCACAAAGTTCGCCTCTTCGGTACGTGCTTCGATCAGATCAAAGAGCTGACTCTCCGGGTCGTAGCTGCTAAGATCCAGAATGATCGGCTCTTCGCTTGCCAGTGCCAGTGCGATCAGATGCTCGATGCTTAGTACCGAAAGACACGGGACATTGATCTTGGGGGAGATCAGTCTTACTTTTGATTCCAGAAAGGTGAAGAAAAACTCGGTTGTCGAGAAGTCACTCAGTGAAAATGCTTCCGTCGGACATGCACCGACACAGGCAGCCGCCTCAACACCCGTACCTTTTGCAAAGGTCGGCAGGTTATTCACTATCTGGATAGACTCCGGACAGGCTTCGACACACTTGGTACACTGGGAGAACCTGCTGGTGGCCCGCACACAGGAAGCGATCTCTAAATGAAGGCTCATGCGTTCTCCATCTCCTTGCCGCAGTAGTCAGAGAGCATCTGAGTAATATACTCAAAGTCAGAAAGAAGGAACTCCAGCGTCAGCTCTGCCCCGTCATGATAGAGCGGTGTGCGTGACTCTCTTTTTGCATTGATCAGGAACATCGGAGCCCATTCGAGCAGATGCTCTTTCAAAAATGCCCTCTGGACCTGGAAAAGCTCGCAGATCCCCTCTTTGTCTCCGGCGTCAAGCGCTTTCTTCTGCGCGGTACAGAGCATATACATAAACTCAAGCTCTACCCCGATATGGTCCGCACTGACCACTCTGGCCCTGTCCAGCTCCACACGGAAGTCGAGTTCGTTGTAAAGCTCTATCACCGGGTTGTCGCCCCCGCTCTCGATCATCTGGTCTTCTCTGGTATAAAAACTCTCATAAGGCACCAGGTGCATCAAAAAAAGATTCGTAAAGTCTACGTTGTAGTATTGATCGATAAGCTCTTTGCGGCTAAGCTCTTTGTGCTTGCTCCACCCCTGATAGTGGGGGAAAAGCGCAAGCATCGCCTCGTCACTTTCGATCGTGTCCAGAAATGCATCATTCACTTCGATCAGCATCAGCCGTGAGATCAATCCATACAAAGCGATACGGTTCTCTATATCATGTTTCATCTGTTCCATTGTTACCCTTGTCTTTTATCCTGTTTCGGTTTCGTTCCCACGGTCTCCGTGGGAATGCATAGATCACTTTAACTACTACACACTCTATCTCGCATATCTGATAGACGTATGCATTCCCACGCACAGCATGGGAACGAAGTTTTTAATGAGTTGGCACTATACCACTTTCAAGATAAATTCACCCTAAGAAAAAAAGTTATCTGGGAAGTTGTATAGATGTAGGTCGGGGTGTCCTCACCCCGACAAATATATAGGAATCTTACTTGATCTCCACCGAGTAAGCCTTATGGGAAAGAGGCACTACCGGACGCTTGATATGCTTAGGACGTCTCAGTGTATCCCCTTTTGCAAGCGGACGGGTCAGCTTGTCTCTCCATGCCTGGTAAACTTTCATGTTGTTTTCATAGTTCACCCAGATATCACCGATCTGATCCTCTTTGCCAGCCGGCTCGATAGATACCTTTTGGTGCCATGCATGGTTACCCGCAACCGGGTCAGGATGCGAAGCTGCTACGGCATTCTGCCAGGAACCGCTCAGACCATCCCACCAGATATTGTCAAGGTCTTTGTTGTACTCCTTGAACTGCCAGCTGTCTCTGCGCTCCTGCATCCCCTG
>DSDW01000104.1 GCA_011048515.1 Campylobacterota bacterium
ATCCAGACGCCGAAAAAGCCGTAAAAATACTTGATCATTGGTTTTTGTTCCATAGGGGATCCACTCCTTTTTTTAGAAACGCATTGTACACCAATATGCTTACAAATGCATCGATAGTATCAGCCTTATTGATTGTTATGATAAATAATATTATAAAGTTTTGAAAAAATATAAAAAATAATAATTAATTAACAGTAATTTAACAGATGATTATTATAATCCTGTCTTAACATTTTTAAATTTAAAGGGGTTTGATATGAAAATCGAAAAATTATTCATCGTTTCTTCACTTGCAGCGATGAGTTTGTTGATGAGCGGATGTGGCGGAAGTTCTTCAGATTCTGAGGCTGAGCCAAAAACCAAAGCATCTGAAAGGTCAGTTGCAATTGACTTTTCTGCAGTGGTCGGGGATCAGGGTACCCTGGTGTGTTCGGAAAATAATAATACAAAGGTGTATCAAAATCTTGGTACAACAAACGCATCAGGTTCGATCGCTGACTTTAGGTTCTTTGTCTCCGAAGTGGCGGTAAAACTCTCAGATGGTTCTACACAGAAACTGGTACTTACCAACAACTCGAACCAATACTACAATGAGACCAGCGGCTCCGTTGCGATCCTAGATTTTGAGGACAATACGGGTAACTGTAAAGAGAGGGGAAATGATCCGGATACCTATACTGCGGTCGTAGGGAGTGTAAGTATGGATGATACGACCGCCATTACAGGTGTAGAGTTTACCGTAGGTGTGCCAATCGCACTCAACCATATAGAGTTCCCGGAGATCGAAGCATTGACCAAGTCCGGCATGAACTGGAGCTGGGCAGCGGGCAGGAAGTTTACAAAGATGGAGATCAACCCTGATGACGAGCTCAACAGTACAAAAGATATGTTTAACTTTCATCTGGGTTCAACAGGATGCCAGGATACCGATGCGGACGGTATCACCAATGAGTGTGCCCAGCCAAACCGTGTAAAAATAGTATTTGATCATTTTGATCCCGAGACACAAAAGATCCAGATCGATTATGCCGAGTTGCTCACCTATGTGGATATCACCAACGATCTGGGCGGCTCGAAAGGGTGTATGAGTAAACTGGATGATCCTGAGTGTATGAGCACAGAGGGGCAGATGTTTAATATGATCGGCCTTGATGATGCAGGTGGGCAGGGACTCTGTTTGGGTGGAGAGTGTACTGAAACCCAACAGCTCTTTAGTATCACAGACAAGTAGCCTATGTCTAAGCAGTTGCACGCATCTGTTCTGCTCACTCTGGCGGCTGTCGCGATCATAGGTTGCGATAGCAGTACGGTGATTACCGAAACGGAGTCTTCCTCGGGCTCCTTTGAGTGGGATCTTCCAGAAGGTATCTATCCTCCCCGCGTTCCGGCCGACAATCCGATGAGCAAAGAAAAAGTAGAACTGGGAAGATACCTCTTTTATGACAAAAAGCTCAGCGCCAATCAGACACAGTCCTGTTCCTCCTGCCATCTGCAGGAAGCAGCGTTTGCCGATCACAATATGGTGGGTGTCGGATCCACCGGTGTTCATGCCTTGCGCAACCCGAACAGTCTGACCAATACAGGGTATTACACGTCGTACAGCTGGGCAAATCCTGCACTCGGAACACTGGAGCGGTTCATTGTCATGCCTATTACTGGGGATGATCCTATAGAACTGGGCGTGGTACCAGAAGTGGAAGACGAGGTCCTTGCCCGTTTTGACAACAATGAAACCTACCGGAAGATGTTCAAAGCAGCCTTCCCGGAGGCGGAGAACCCCATCACTTTGGAGTACATCGTCAAAGCACTGGCATCATTCAATCGCACACTGAACTCGTTTAATTCACCCTATGATCAGTATCTCAGAGGTGATGCCGACGCCTTGGATGCCTCTCAAAAACGCGGCTTGGCACTTTTTATGGGAGAAAAAGCAGAGTGTTTCCATTGTCATGAGGGTATCCACTTCAGTGACTCCACTGCCAATGAAAAAAGCTTTAATGTCAATCAGTTTTTCCATAATATCGGGCTTTACAACATCGGCGGTGACGGTTCTTATCCCGAAGGCAACCAGGGACTCTATGAAACGACGATGCTGGAACAGGACAAAGGGAGGTTTAAAGCACCAAGCCTGCGCAATATCGAGCTGACCGCTCCCTATATGCATGACGGCTCCATGGCAACACTGGAAGAGATCATAGCGTTGCACAGCAATGGGGGCAGGGTGATCACTGAAGGCCCTTATGCAGGTGACGGTACGCAAAATCCCTATTCAAGCGATTTTATCGTACCCAAAAATTTCACCGAACAGGAAAAAGAGGACTTGGTAGCCTTTTTACGGTCTTTGACGGATACGGAGTTTATCACTAATCCCAAAATATCCGACCCCTTTAAGGAGCAGTAGTGCGTTTTGTTATTCTATCTATTTTTTTGAGTCTATTGGGATGGGCTCACTCGACTGTTGATCTCTCCACGGAGGAGGAAGAAGCAAACTTTCACTATGGTGTCTACGGTATCGCCGAATATCGGACCAAAGATCTCTATCCCCATGGTATCGAAGGGAGTGTAGGGTATGAAAATCACGGTGCGGCAAAGAAAATCCAGCTTACCCACCTGGGAGCATATCTCTACGGGAAAACAGAAGCCGATTTGATCTACGGGCTGGAACTGAACCACCACAAAGGTGCGGAAAATACGCTGAACCAAACGGTAGAAAGGGCCTATCTCGGGTATGAAACGGAGACCTTTGGGATAAGAGCGGGGAGGGGATACAACAACCTCTCTTTTCTGAATGAAAAGGCATGGGGATACGGTTTTGGAAGTATGCCTCTGGCGATCGATTCGTTTGTAGATGGTACCTATATCGGAGATGGTCTCTTTGCAGAGTACATGTATGGGTCATTCAAAGCCTATGCCGATGTTACTCAAGACCAGTACAACAAGGTCCTGCGCAGCACGCTCAAAGCAGCGTATGATCTGGATACTTTAATGCTGATCGCCTATTTCCAGTCACGCGGCACGGCGCTCACGAGAGTCGATTATGCCCAAACGCAACACTCACACGGCGGTACAGACGACTGTACCGATTTGAGCCGAGACGAGCGGTGTTTTCAGAGAGAGAGCCGGGTATTCGGATTGGGATTTGATACGGTACTGGCAGATATCAAAGTACAGGGCGAATATATTTACTTCGATACAGAAGGGAGCATTGAGAACAGCGAATACCAGATCCGGAGCGACAATGGTATCCATACCCTCTATCTGCAGATGCTGGGTCACTATCATCATCTTATCTGGGGAGTCAGAAGCGAGTGGTTTATGCTTGACAATAGCTATACCGGTCCGGGAGCAACAGAGATCGCCGGTCCTTTGGTAAGTGAAGATGCAAATGAGATTCAGGATCTTCAGACACTCTTGATCGGATATCAGTTTGCTGAGGGCAACCGGTTCTCTGTCGAAGCCAAACATTCCCAAAATGGCTGGGCTGCCCAGTTCAATTATTTCTTTTTATTCGGGCATTGAGAAGAGAAGATCGGTCATGCCTGGGGGAATGACTTACAGTTTCTTTGCGTGATACTCCTCTTACGGGAATACCAAGGTATTGACCCAGAGTCCGATGCCCATCATTCCCAGTGCGATCAGATAGAAGAGCGACATTCTCATCCCGATCGTTCTCCCTCCCACCCAAAAGACGATCCCCAGTTTCACCAGCGAGTTGGTCACGGAAGCGATCACGATACCGTGTACTGAGGCTGTCAATGAGATCTTCTGATCGATCTCAAGCTGGGAAAGGGAGAGGGCAATGGCATCGACGTCGCCAAGGCCCGATACAAAGGAAACGGCATAGACGCCGATATCCCCGTAGTGGTGTACCAGG
>DSDW01000171.1 GCA_011048515.1 Campylobacterota bacterium
AGTACACGTTCTTTGTGCGCTTTGCCCACTTTATCGAGGAATGTCCCTCCAAAGAGATAATCCACCTTCCTCTGGAGCGTCGCAGCATACGTTTCATCATCGATATCGACAGATTTCGGTGTACCGTGGCGGTCTTCATAGACCACTTTGATACGTTGTGCACGCGGAACACTCTGCGTAATCCCCGGATAGTAGGCGGTTGTCTCAACGGAGTCAAATTTTCCATAGCTTCCTATGATCCTCGGATTGATATATTCGCTGTAACTCCCGTCTTTCTCTTTGATTAATACAATATTGTACGGGTAGGCGATCTGGATGGCGGCCAGAGCATCGAGATCATGTTCGATCATCGTATCTTTGATGTCCTCGATCACATCCCAGAGGGTCTGGTTGAAGGAGCGTACGTCTGTACAGGCGATATTGACGCGCTCATCCGGAAAGATAACAAGTTTTTGTACCATGGGTGTATCCTTTTTTTCCCGTCATTCAGGACTTGCACCCTCCCTAAGGGCATCTCCTAAGTGGACATCCGGGATCTTCTGAAAGGGTTGTCTTCTGCATTGAGATCCCAAAACAAGTTCAGGATGGCGGGGAGATAAATAGTCATAAACTCTAAAAGTAGAGCTTACAGCTACCTAGCTATATTTTTTTGGCTCCCTGCAGGCGGGAGCCTTGAGTTTTAGTGGCTTTTGCTTACGACAACAAGCATTTTGATATTGATCACGATAAATCTGATGATCTGCCACAGTACGCAGGTTCTCATAAATCTGATAAATTTCGTCGGAACCATTGTTGTAAAGTTTTGGTCGTATGCACGGATTCTTTCTTCTATTTGTTGCATTTTTTTCTCCTGATTTATTTTATTTTAATTTATAGGGAGGAGCTTTGCTTCTCCTTCACAATTTTTATTCCGGGATCAGTGTCCATCCCGGCTTAAGTTGTGCTTTATAGAGGAACATATGGTGCAGGATATGTTTGATCCAGTGTCCCGCAAGCCCGATCTCCCCGAAGGTATAGTCAAGGTCACGTCCAAGCCCAGGGTATTTTTCAAAGTCAGGGACTACCGGATAGACCGTCAATGCAGCTGCTGTACCGGTAGTCAGGCCTTTTCCTGCCGATGCCACACACGCTGCACCCATTTCAGCCATTGAAGCTTCATGTAGAGGTGCATTATCACCTTTCTGGATCATATCACAGATAGAGTGTGCTACGGCTTTCCCGATGATACCGGAAGGCATACCTGTTCTCGGCGGTGTCGGGTTTATCGGCGTACCGTTCGGCGAACTCATCGGTTTTGAGATAAGATGCGGCGGTGCGAAGGCAATACCACAGGCAAAGATGTTTTTGAAGTCCGGGTTTTGGTAGGTTCTTGGCCAGTCACTCGCTTTCCACTCTTCGTAGGGTTTTGGCGTGTAGTCCGCATCCACTTTCAGGAATCCGTTCGGAGCAAAGATCTGAGCAGTCATATCTGAACCGTCTTTGTCGTAGGCTTTCAGTCCTACTCCGGCAAATGGAGGGATCAGCATCGCAAAGTCAAATGTTAGCTCCCCTGTGCTGCCGTCAAGCAGCTCATACGCAAGCTTTCCTTCTTCCACTTTGCTTACGTGTGCACCGATTGTCCAGGGAATCCCTCTCTCAGCATAAAGTGATTCAGCAAAGAGTCTGGAACTCGCAGCATATCCTCCGCGCTTCATATGCAGTCCGCCGATACCGAAGTCACCGAGGAATGATTCATTAGAGATCCAGTGGATATCGACCATATCCCTTACACCCGCTTTGTTTGCCTCATGTTCGATGTTGAAGATATACTCGAATGCGGCACCCTGACAGGTGCACATTCCGTGTCCTGTACCGACCACGATTTTTTGTCTCTGGCCCGCTTTTGCTTTGTCAAATATCTGCTGAAGCTCCAGGTTCGCATGGACGGCGTGATCTGCTGTACATACGGAGACCGTATGCTCACCGATACCCCCTTTTCCGTCACCCAGCCCGGGTGTAGCATCGAAGTTCAGCTTCGGACCTGTCGCATTGATCAGATAATCATAGGTGAGCTCTTCGTTCTGCCCCTCTTTCCCTTGACCGGTATACTCGATGGTGATGTAGGGGGTATCGCTTCCTTCTTTCCCATGAGGGTGGATGGAGACCGCTTTTGCCTGTCTATAGTCAATCCCTGCCTTTTGATAGACGGGAGAAAGAGGGAATACCACATCCTCTTTTGTCATTTGACCTACACCTACCCAGATATTGGAGGGGATCCAGTTCCATTGCGAGTTCGGAGTGACAACCACTACCTCGTGTCCCTCTCCCAACCACTTCTTTGCAAACGTTGCAGCAGTGTGTCCTGAAATCCCACCGCCCATAACTACCAAACGTGCCATTTTCTTCCTTTTCATTCTAAAATTATTCGCAAGCATTAATTTTATGGAATAAAAAGTTAAATATAAATTAATTATATTGAATTTAATAAAATTTATTTTTATTATATTCATATATCTTATTTAAAATATAATTTACTATTATCTATTAGAATGATAGATAGGGACTAATCTATAGTATGCTACTATTCTCTCCTAATATCAAAATTTTATAAAGAAGCGAGGAGTGGGAATGCAGTCGTTGATGGATCTGTTGCTCATGCCGGTACGTGCAATAAAACTGCGTTATCTGCCGCTGCTGCTGATATACTTTGCCTACGGCTCGAGTGTATTTGTTGCCATTGCCAGGGATTTCTGGGTGAAAAAAGAGTTGAGTCTCAGTGCCGAAGACCTACTTGCGTTGAGTGTATGGTTGACGGTACCCTGGACGATCAAAATGATCTTTGGGCAACTGGTGGATTCTGTCACCCTCTTCGGTTCCAACCGTAAGGTCTATGTTTATATCGGGGCACTCCTGATCACTCTCAGTACGCTGATGCTGATCGGTATCGTGGGGGAACACGCCTTTTTTGCCGGTTACAGTAAAGAGCATATCTATATCCTTGCTTCAGTCATCGGTGTGATAGGATTCGTGATGCAGGATGTTGTGGCCGATACGATGAGTACAGAAGTGGTTGACCGCACGCAAAGCGATGCAGAGATCAAAAAAGAGCTCGCGATGATCCAGGTGCTTGCGCGTCTCTCGCTCGGTTTTGCGATCTTTGTCATGGGATGGCTGGGGGGTGAGCTGGCCGGACTGTACGGGTATCAGACGGTCTATACCTTGGCACTGTTTATCCCGGTGCTCTCGATTCTCGGGGTAAGCTTTGTCAAGCTTACCCCCGTACCTGTTTCACCGCTGAACAAACAGGTGCTTTTCGGGGGATTTGCCTTTGCCGTATTTGTCGTTCTGATAGGATACAACAATATTCCCTACTCACAGGAGATCGTCTTTGTCATCTCGCTGGGGATCGTGCTCTATCTGCTTCGGACGCTTGTTTCCGACCTGGATGCGGATACGATCAGGCATATCAAGATGGCGATGATCGTGATCTTTGTCTACCGGGCGATGCCGAGTGTCGGTCCTTCGCTGCAGTGGTGGGAGATCGATGTATTGGGGTTTGATGAAGCCTTTTTTGCCAAACTTGCGATGATCGGCGGAGGGATCGCACTTGCCGGGATGTGGTTGAGTTCCAAGTTTATTGTTGACCAGTCGATCTCAAAAGTACTGATATTTCTGACCATTATCGGAACGGTTCTCTCTCTGCCGGTCCTTGGGATGTATTATGACCTGCATACGATGCTGGGGATCGATGCAAGGACTGTGGCGTTGGTGGATACCGCGATCGCTTCCCCCTTTGAGTATATCGCCGGTGTCTTGATGCTGACACTGGTGGCGATCTATGCACCCGATGGGAAAAAAGGGACGTGG
>DSDW01000031.1 GCA_011048515.1 Campylobacterota bacterium
TCGCTATACTAAAGAGAATTGGAGCAATCATGGTAAATAAAGATATCCTTCCCGTTCAGACGTACAATGAAATCAAAGAGAAGATTGGTAATGGCAGGCCTACGGTGCTCTCTTTCGGCATGAGCCACTGCTACAGCTGCCTTGCTATGTCCAAGATCTTTTATGAGATACTGCAGGAGCATCCTGAACTTCAGATCTATTCCATAGACTCCCAGAAAGACCGTATCATCAGCCGGGATATCTACAAACTCAAAGAGATGCCGGCGCAGATCTTTTTGGATGAGAAGGGAGAAGAGGTATTCAGGCATACCGGAGCGTATAAAAAGCCGGTTGCTGAAGTCATCTTGAGAAAGTACGGATTTACGCTGTAGCCTCAGTCTCACTGTCTGTGACAGTGAGGGTATTTCTCAGCGACTTTGAAAAACTCTTCACCAGGTGCATATCGTTGATGGCCATGGCGGTGATCTCCGGTTTGATCTGTGTATTCTTTGCCATATCTTCGATAAGTTTCATACTGTTTTTATAGGATTCTGCAATCTTTTTATAGGTTGATTCCAGCTCTTTCATAGCTTCATGGTTGCCTTCTTTGGCATCATGAAATGCCAGAACGGTTTTGAGTATCTGATAACGCAGGTTTTTGTAGAAAGTCTGCTCTTCGCTGCTGGTCGCTTCATAAAAGCTGTTGATATCCGCTACTATATCTTTGATCGATTTAGCCGCAGTTGTAAGATAGATACTTTGACGGGAGAGATGCTGCAGCTGTAACTGGTGTGCCGTATGATTGTCTTTGGCGGAAAGCATGGAGTTGTAACGATGGATCTCTCCCGCGATCAGACGGATCTTCTCGTAGAGTTTTTCATAGGAGATATCATAGTTCTGATCATGCATTTCAAGCAGTTTGTCGATACCATACTGTTTTTCCAATGCTTTTGGCGGCGGGATATTGATCGACAGGAGGGCAAACTCCTCTATCTTGTCCGTAAGGTGCAGGATCTCTTTTTGCAGCGCTTCGAGTGCCAGATCCGGTACACCCAAAGGTACATTATGGATAAAGTGGGTGACATGTTTGAGCTCTTTTTTGAAAAATCCCTTGACCCAATCAGCCAGTACCCCGATGAACGGATACCAGAGGATCACTCCGATGACATTGAAAAAGGTATGAAAAAGAGCGATCTTGATCACGTCATCTACGCTAGAAAGGTGGGTTTCAAAAGGAATGATCAGCCACTGCAGTGCAAACAGCACTACCAGTGCGGTAGAGAGGTTGAATACCAGATGGGCAACGGCAATACGTTTTTTATCAGGTATACCTCCCATTGCCCCAAGTACCGCTGTAATGGTTGTACCGATATTGGTTCCTACAACAAAAGCTGCTGCAGCCTCAAAAGAGACCATCTGTGTAAAGAGTGCACTTTGAATAATAGCGATCGCCGCTGAACTGGATTGTATGATCGCCGTGATAACCAGACCGATGATGGCAAACCAGTAGGGCGAAACAGTAAGATAATGGGATAGGTCGAAGTGTTTGGAGAAGACTTCAAAACTCTCTTTCATCCCCTCCAGTCCCAGGAAGATCAGCCCAAATCCGACCATCATATTGAAGTAGTTTTTCCATCTTCCCGATTCGCTGAGAAGTACACTGCCAAGCCCTCCCACTCCGATCACAACATAGGAGAGTAGATTGATATCCATTTTAAACCCTACCAGTCCCACGATCCATGCAGTGATGGTTGTTCCTATATTCGAGCCAAATATGACGCCAAGTGCACTGTTGAGCCCCATGATCTGAGCACCGACCAGTGAGAGTGTCATGAGTGTGACGACAGAAGAGCTCTGAAAAAGTGCAGTAGCACCAAGACCGGTTAACAGACTTTTGAACGTAGTAGCTGTGGCATTTTGTACGATACGCTTGAAGGCGCGCCCGGCCGATATTTTGATCTGGGCTTCAAGATAGAGCATCCCGAATAAAAAAAGTCCAAGTCCTGAAAATGCTTCTATCCATACCATAAACATATCTTGCATTGAGGTATACCCCTTTAACGTTGCCTTATTATCCTAAGCTGCTATATTATATCAAGTGTGCATAATATTAGGCATATTTCAAGCGTGATAAGAAGTGTGTCGTCAAAATACTATGTCAATAAGGATGAAAGTATATGGATTTAAAATCTGAATGTTTTGGCAACGGTTTCGATGCTCCCCTGATAGAAGTATGTGCCAAGACCCAGGGTGAAGAGAAGATCTCCGTAGAGTGCATGCACGATAGAGACAAAAAGTAGAGAACGTGAACGTTGATAGAGCATGGCAAAATAGAGACCTCCCAGAGTCGCAAGTACAACCGCGATCCAGTTATGAAAAACGATATGCATATACCCAAACAACAGAGCATTGAATCCTATCATCAGTGACGGTTGTGGAATGAGGCTGCGGTAACGATGGAAAAAGAAGCTTCTGTAGATCAACTCCTGCGGGTAGACAGAGAGGAGGGGATAAAGGAGCATCACCACGAGCCAGAGCAGGGGATCCTTTTTGACCAGGGAAAAGAGCTGTTCCGGTGACAGCAAAGAGAGCAAGAGTGCAGCAAGGATAAAAGTGATCGCCGCCTGTGTGAGAAGTAGTTGAGGAGAGATAACAGGATTGAAAAAGCGCAATTCTTTTCTTTTGAAATCTTTCTTTTTGAGCAACATGATACTGCAGATCAGTGCCAGTACCCAGAGCAGAGGGAAAAGCGATTGCGGCGGCCAGAGGTAGACCAGTGTGGGCAATCCCACATAAATGGCGATCAGCTCAACAAGAAGATAGCTTCGCGAAGTCATAAACGGGGACATCGACTGCTCCTTTTAAAAGTTCTGTCTCCCAAGTGTAGCACAAAACGGCAAGAGTAAAAAAGATTGTGAAAAATCATACAGATCTGACACTCAGCCATAACCAATATTATGTTAAAATCCTCTCAAAATAACGATTAATATAGAGAAAAGGCTGGCAATGGCAAAAAGAGAGATAAAAAAAGCCGTTTTGGCGTATAGCGGCGGGTTGGATACGAGTATCATCCTGAAGTGGCTTCAAGATGAGTATAGCTGTGAAGTAGTAACCTTTACTGCTGACCTCGGGCAGGGTGAGGAAGTAGAGCCTGCACGTCAGAAAGCACTTGCGCTTGGTATCAAACCCGAAAACATTTTCATCCTTGATCTTCGTGAAGAGTTTGTAAAAGATTTCGTATTCCCGATGTTCAGAGCCAATGCGATCTATGAGGGTGAGTATCTCCTCGGTACATCGATCGCCAGACCGCTGATAGCCAAAAAGCAGATCGAGATCGCACAACAGACGGGTGCAGATGCGGTATCACACGGTGCAACAGGAAAAGGGAATGACCAGGTACGTTTTGAGCTTGGATACCTGAGCCTTAACCCGGATATCACAGTGATCGCACCATGGAGAGAGTGGGACCTGAACTCCCGTGAAAAGCTTCTTGCCTATGCAAAAGAGCATGGGATCGAGATCTCCAAAAAACACGTAGATGAGCATGGCAACCCTAAAGCGAGCCCTTACTCCATGGATGCAAACCTGCTTCATATCTCTTATGAGGGACTTCACCTGGAAAATCCCGCTGCGGAACCTGAAGAGGATATGTGGTTATGGACAAACTCTCCTGAAGAGGCTCCGGATGAAGCGGAGTACATCACCATCACCTATAAAAAAGGTGACCCTGTAGCGATCAACGGTGAAGAGCTGAGCCCTGCAACTTTGCTCAAAACACTGAATGATTACGGCAACAAGCATGGCATCGGCCGTATCGATATCGTAGAGAACCGTTATGTGGGGATGAA
>DSDW01000048.1 GCA_011048515.1 Campylobacterota bacterium
CGGTATCTCAAGGGATATCCTGCGCGTGAGCCCACAGCCGTACTCTCAAGTACATAGAACTTCTTCCCATCGATCCATATCCCTTTTTTATAGGCAATGCGCGAATCTTCCAGTGGGGTGATCACAAAGATATGTTCAGGGACAAGCACAAAGTATGCTTCTTTCTCCACTGCATGCAGCAGAGAGATCAGGAGATTGCTTTTGTCATCACAGTCTCCATAACCGTTTGCAATGGTCTGCATCGGTTTGTGCGCCCTGAAACTGTTGACCTTATAGGGGATCGCTGTCACATAATCAAGCAGACGCTGTACTACACACAACTCGCTATGACACCCTTCGACCAACTCCTGCGCTTTCTTTCGGATAGCGGGAGAGGTCGTCACACAGTTGGTATAGATCCCCTCGCCCGTACCGATCTGCCGCTTCTCTGCTATCATTGCTGCTTTGGCCACGATATAGACAAAAGCCAGGGCAGCGATAGCAATGATGAAGAGTGAAAAGTTTCTGGATTTTATAGCATGTGACATAGGAGCATTTTAGCAAAAAAGGCATTAATTGCGTTTTTTTTCAGTGGATATTGATTTTTGAAGCGTTTTATGAATAAATTTCTTTTCAGCTGGTATTAGATATGAGGGGTGCCAAGAGGAGGCTTCCTCTTAGTTTGCTTTAGATTTGGATGTCATGGAGAGGGAGCTTACAGCATTTAAGTGACCGAAACCACTCATCCAAAGATGAGATCAAAAAAAGCTTTCTCTTAGTTTGCTTTAGATTTGAAGGTTGTTGCGAAGGAGCTTGCTGGCAGCAAATGACTGAGCAAACTCCTTCAAAGATGAAGTAAAATAAGAGAGAAGACTATTCCCACTCGATCGTTGCCGGCGGCTTGGAAGAGATATCATAGACGACACGGTTGATCCCGTCGATCTCGTTAATGATTCTTCTGCTCATCGTCTCGAGTATATCATGCGGAATATGAGCGAAGGTCGCTGTCATACCATCCACCGATTCTACCATACGGACACAGACGGTATTGTCATAGGTTCTGTTGTCACCCATCACGCCGACCGACTGTACGTTCAGCAATACGGTAAATGCCTGCCATACCTTGTCGTAGTAGCCTGCCGCCTTGAGTACCTCCTGCATGATCGCATCAGACTCTCTGATCAGCCTCAGCGCTTCTTCGTTCACCTCGCCCATCACACGGATCGCAAGACCCGGCCCGGGGAAAGGGTGACGACCGATCATATCTTTTGGCAGGCCCAGTTCCAAACCAAGTTTGCGCACTTCATCCTTGAAGATCTCGCGAAGCGGCTCTACCAGCTCGAAGGTCATCCAGTCAGGAAGCCCCCCTACATTGTGGTGGGACTTGATCGTCTTGGACGGACCTTTCACCGATACTGACTCGATCACATCCGTATAAAGCGTTCCCTGCGCCAGGAAGCTGACATCTGTGTGTTTTGATGCCTCTTTATCGAAGACTTCGATAAACTTCTCGCCGATTGCCTTACGTTTCTTCTCAGGATCACTCACACCGGCCAAAGCCTCCATGAACTCCTTTTTTGCATCAATCGTGATCAGGTCGATCTCAAGCATCTTGAACATATCCTGTACCTGTTTTGCTTCATCTTTCCGCAAAAGCCCCTGATCGACAAAGACACAGACAAGCTGCTCTTTTGGAAGCGCTTCATGAAGAAGCGCTGCCACCACCGAGCTGTCTACGCCTCCGCTCACACCGCAAAGCACTTTTTTCTCACCGACCTGTTTGCGGATCTCCTCGATCTTCTCTTTTGCAAAAGAACCCATGTTCCATGTACTCTCACAGCCGCAGATGTATTTTGCGAAGTTCTTGAGCATATGTGTACCCTCTACAGAGTGGTGTACCTCAGGGTGATACTGGAATGCATAAATATTTCTCTTCTCATCGGCGATTGCGGCATAGGGAGAGTTCTCGCTTGTACCGATGACTTTGAATCCTTCCGGGATGCGTTCTGCTTTGTCACCATGGCTCATCCAGACCACTTCATTGTCGCTTATCCCATTGAAGATCCCGCACTCCTCTTCGATTTTGAGTCTTGCCTTGCCATATTCGTGATGATCCGCAGCTACCACTTCCCCTCCGAAATGCTGGGTAATGAGCTGCATCCCGTAACAGATACCGAGCATAGGCAAACCAAGGTCCCAGATCGCATCATCCGGTTTGTAGGCATCTTCCGCATACACAGAGGCAGGCCCTCCCGAGAGGATGATCCCCTGCGGTTTGCGTGCTTTGATCTCTTCGATACTTTCATGGTATGGTACTACCTCTGTGTAGACACCTGCCTCTCTAAGTTTTCTCGCGATTAGCTGCGTATACTGCGAACCAAAATCGAGTACGACGATAGGTACTTCTTTTTTCATCAATGCATTCCTTAAAAGTTTCGTAGTGGAATTTTACACAAAAAAGGTATAGAGGAGTCTGAAAGAAAAATGGTTTCAGGCATATGTGCCTGAAAGCGTTGAGAATTTATTGGATTCCAAGGATTTGGAACTGCAGATACCATACGGCTACTGAGACGATATAGCCGACAAGTACCGTCCATGCCAGCTTCATATGCGAAGCGAAGGTATAGATACCGTGAAGTTTACCCATCACCCCCACTCCGGCTGCAGAACCGAAGCTGATAAGCGATCCCCCTACTCCCGCGGTCAGCGTTACCAGCATCCACTGTGCATGTCCTGCCATCTCCGTCCCCATATCAGGACTGGCTTTCAATACGGCCGACATCACTGGAACGTTATCTACCACAGCAGAGATGAATCCCACGCCGATATTGACCGCTGTCGGACCGAACTGTGTGTAGAGTGTCGTGAAGTATTCCAGGAAACCAAGGAAATGGAGACCCCCCACCGCAGCCAGAATACCGAAAAAGAAGAGCAGCGTATCATTCTCGATCTTTGCGATAAAGGAGAAGACGTTGACCGGGGGACACTCGACACCCTCGCTGTCATACCTCACCTCTCTTTTCATGCCATAAACATAGAGTTTCAATATCGCAAGGCCGAACATCATCCCCCACATTGCAGGAAGGTGAAGTACCTGATGAGAGATGACCGCAGATGCGATCGTCAAGGCAAAAAGCCCCATGATCGCTTTCCCGCCCGGAGCGATCATGACTGCCTGCTCATCACTGTGAAACGGCGGTGTCCCCTCCGGCACAAAACGGCTCAGCAAAAATGCCGTGACCACCCATCCCAGGATGGCAGCCGGGAAAAGATAAAGGAAGTCCGCAAATTCCCCTTTGCCGTCCACCCATACCATCAGTGTCGTAATATCACCGAAGGGCGACCACGCACCTCCCGCATTGGCAGCCACAACGATATTGATCGCAGAGGGTACCAGGAACTCTTTGTTCCTCGGATCAATCGTGATCAAGACCGTTGAAAGGATCAAAGCGGTTGTCAGGTTATCCGCGATCGGAGAGATAAAGAATGCCAACAAACCCGTCGTCCAGAAGAGTCTTTTATACCCGTATCCCCTCGAGACAAGGTTGTAGCGCAGCGTGGAGAAGACCTGGCGGTCGGTCATCGCCTCGATATAGGTCATCGCCACATATAAGAAGAAGAATATCCCCGCGATCTCGACGATCAGTATTTCGATCTCATGGTGAAGATGTGCACCGTCCAGCCCGTTGATCGCATAGTATAATCCGATCAGCACAAAGATAA
>DSDW01000035.1 GCA_011048515.1 Campylobacterota bacterium
ACAGCACCCTCTTCTTCCTTACCTTTCACTCCTGCTGCTTCAAAGTCGTGTTGTGCTTCAAGCAGTGCCTCATCACTCTCATACTGTATACCAAAATGATTGAGCCCTTTTTCATATCCTCTTGTTGAGATAGCAAAATTAAGCGACAGATCATCGACCAGCCATTGCACATAATCCTCTTTGACTTTTGTCGCCTTCGTACCAAACTGCAGGTTGTAAAAAGCCATACTCTCTTCCAAATCCTCAACCGAGACATGTATATGCACTCTTCTTTTTTCATTCATTTTGTATCCTTTTTATTAAATTTATATATACTAAGACGGTAATGAAGTAAAAAAGGTTGCAACCTTTTTGAAAAAAAGTCGTCTTATTTAAAAAAGAGCTTCAAGGAGTGAACATGGAAGATAGAGATATGAATGATTTTTCAGCATTATATGAAACGTTCAGAAAACCGTTATTTAAATTTATTCAATATAAGGTATCTGATAGACATCATGCAGAAGAGATCCTTAATGATGTTTTTCTGAAAGCCTATACTTCAATCGATAACTTAGAAGAAAAAAAGAGCCTGAAAAGCTGGCTCTATACGATTGCATCCAACAGGATCATTGACTATTACAGAAAAAAACAACCTATTACAGTTGAGATCGAAGATGAAACATTGATGGGTGAAGAGAAGAGAGATTCTATTTATAATGATTTTGACTGCTGTTTGAATGATTTTTTAAATCAACTGCCGCCATCGAATGCAGAAGCGCTTAAAGCAGTCTATTTTGACGAAATGACCCAACAGGAGTATGCAGAAAAAAACGCACTGAACCTTTCCACTGTCAAGTCCCACCTTCACAGAGGGAAAAAATCACTGAAAGACTTTTTTGAGCAGTGTTGCAGTTTCGAGAAAGACAGATATGATCACATTGCCGATTTTCATAAAAAATAAAGAACAAAGGGATCAAACGCTATCACAAACTCCCTCATGCTATAGTATTGCTATGCGGATATGGTAGCCTTTTATTCATTATAAAAACAGGAGAAGACATTGAAAGAGATCAAGTTCCCATTTTTAGAACATACCGGTGCAACACTGAAAAGTTTTGAAAAAGGCAGCGTGGAGGTTGAGCTGCATACCAAACCCCACCACCTTCAGCATCTTGGATTTATCCACGGGGGAGTGATCTCGACACTGATGGATAATACCGGGTGGTATGCCGCAATGTCGAATCTGGATGAAGGGTATACTGCGGTGACCATGGAGATAAAGATCAACTATCTCAAGCCGGCTTCCGGAAAGTATCTCATAGCAAAAGCGGAGGTAAAAAGACAGGGGAGAACAACGGCTTTTGTCACGATAGAACTTCTCTGCGAAGAGAAACTGGTAGCCTATGCCACCGGGACCTATGCCATCCTGGAAGAGAAGTAGATAAAAGACGCTACTGGCATCTTCTTTTATGGAAGCGCCCGAACGTTTTTTAACCCTCGGGCCAGCAGGGAGAGCTACTTGAACGTCATCAAAGCATATCCCTCATTCTGGTACATGATCGCCTCGATAAAACTGTTGTCGGAAACCGCTACAAAAGGGAGAAGGTCATCTTCATCGATCACATGGGACTGCAGCGACATGGAACAGGCGATCACTTTGACATTTTTGCGCTTGCCCAGTGCCACTAGCCATTTCTGAGCCTCTTTAATATTGGCGATATCCTTATCATCCACGACTTCGTCAAAGGTTTTGGATGCCATCGGAACACAGTTTCCATGCAGCGTCAGCACGACCGAAGCGGTATCTCCCTGAGCCTCTATCATATCGACTGTTTTGCCTACCAGCCACATACGGCTTTTGATATATCCCGCATCACCGGAACTGCAGTCAAAGAGTGCCTTATACTCTTTTGCCTGCAACATAACTGTGGTCACTGCCGATAGAAGTAACGCATATAAAATCTTCATTCCTGCTCTCCCAGCCCAAAGACATTGGAAAGTGTATTGATATAGTTGAAGTATCCCGTGATAGCAACCGCTTCGATGATCTGTGTGTCACTCCATCCCATCGCTTTGAGGGCATCGATCTCCTCTTTGAGGATCTTGTAGTTATCCTTGCGGGATGCTTTGATACAGAAGTTGAGCAGTGCTTTCTCCCGATCTTCTGCATGCATCGATTCCACACCCTGCAGTATCTCTTCGATCTGTGTCTCAGAAAGACCCAGCATTTTAGCGATGTTTTTATGCACATCCACACACATCCT
The DNA here is from genome assembly GCA_011048515.1 of Campylobacterota bacterium. Lineage (GTDB taxonomy): Bacteria > Campylobacterota > Campylobacteria > Campylobacterales > Sulfurovaceae > Sulfurovum. Next base: position 2,244 of record DSDW01000035.1, read on the forward strand.
GCATCCGTTCTCTTTGGAGATGAGCAGCGCGATCGCCTCTTTGACAGCATAACTCAGTGTTGTCTCATCCAGCAGATACTTCTGTATCATCTCATCTGTGGCAAAATAGATCTTCTCGTCGATCGCAAGGAGTTTAAAAATATCTCCCAGTTGCCCCGTTTTCTCCAAAATCGGTCTCGCCTTCTCCTGGATCGCAGGAGTCATATCCTCAAATTCCGGCAGTGTAATATGTGCCATGATTATCCTTTAATGTAGAGTTAAACTTAACGTTTTTATTATAGGATATAATGCTTAAATATATACGTCAAAAGGTAAATCGTGGAATATAAGATATCTGAGCTGGTAAGCAAAAGTGGTGTTCCAAAGTCAACCATCCTCTACTATATCAAGGAGGGACTGCTCCCTGAAGCCAATAAACTCAAGCCCAATGTGCATCGATACAGTGCTAATCATCTGGAACTGTTACACTATATCGGCTATATGAAGGAACACTTTGGCAGTACCAATGAACAGCTCAAAGATATCCTGCAGTTCAAGGACCAGTCATTTTCTACCTCTTCTGGCATGATCGTGCCTTTGATGAACACGCTCAGTGCGATACCATCCGATGCCAAACACTATACAAAAGCCGAGTTTATCGAACACTTTGGTGTGGAAGAGACCCTTTTGGACCAGCTGATGGCGGATGAGACCATACTGCCTGCCGCCCCAGATGACTTTACCGAAAAAGAGGCCTCTATCATCAAGCTGATCAGTTACTTTCAGGAGGTCGGCATAGAGTATGAGATCCTGAAAATGTATGTCTTTCATGCCAAAGCACTGAGCCTTCTTGAACACCAGATGCAGTCAAAACTTTGCGATATACGCAATGAAAATAACTTCACTACCCTGTGGAAAATCATCTTTGAGACACTCTTCAACGCAAAAACCTATATCTTCAACAGACAGACCTACAAAGCATACTTTTCCGTACTGAAAAAAGAGCTTTTAAAATAACTCTAAGCGAATACCACTACAATAATGTAAAGTTTGACTTTACATTATTGACTATAAAAGGCTTAAGATGAAAAAAATGATCACGATCCTCTCAACCTCCCTGCTGATACTCGCGCTATCTCCGTCTCAAAGTTCGGCAAGTGCCGCTTTGGGTAAAAAAATCTATAAAAAGAGTTTCCAAAAAACATGCGGATTCAGCAGTGTCAGATTTGCAAGGAACCATACACAGGGAGAGTGGGAGACGATCTATGAAGCGGGAAATCTGCCAAAAGAGGCGCAAGTGATCTGTCCACAATTGGATATTTCCTCACTCGAGAGTGATATCTGGGACGATCTCTATCAGTATGTCACCAAATATGCACTGGACGGTGTAGCACCAAGCGGATGTAACGACTAGATCAATATATCCCATCCAGATCCGGGAAAGATGGTAA
>DSDW01000059.1 GCA_011048515.1 Campylobacterota bacterium
CCGAGAGTGTACTGGCAGAAGATGTCGATAAGGTCACGAAGATACTTACAGCACTTAAGGCGATCGGTATTTCCCTCTCTATGGATGATTTCGGGACAGGATACTCTTCTTTAAATTATCTTAGGACACTCAATGTGGATGAGTTGAAGATAGACAAGACCTTTATCGACCATTTCCATGAGAGTACCACTGATCAGGTAATGGTGACAACGATCATCTCTATCGCTCAAAACTTCGGGCTCAAAGTGGTGATAGAGGGGGTAGAGACGAAAGAGCAGTTTGATCTGCTGGCTTATTATGACTGTTTTGCCTATCAGGGATTCTATTTTTCGAAGCCTCTCAGTCAAAAAGCTTTTGAAAAAAAGTATCTGACCCTTTAATATGCTTGACATGCTGTGCGATCTTGTGGATCGCCATGGCATAGTTGGAGCTCGGGTTATACCTGATAAGGATCCTGAAGTTGGGAGCCCCCAGCCAGAGTTCGTCAGACGCTTTATCGGTGAGTTTGATGAGTCTGGCATCTCTGTATCTATAGGCAGTCTGGGGCGTGATACCAAAGTTTCTGAGTTTGGAGAGGGTATAGGCGGTCTTGTATCCCGTCTTAAGCCCCTTGTAACGTTTTCCTTTAAAATCAGCCCTGACGGCAACCTGCCCATCCTCCTTCCAACCGTTTTGATGCATAAACCTTGCGATGATACCAATACCGTCCTCGGCGGACCATGGATCTTTCTTGCCGTCACCGTTATAGTCCATTCCGTACTTCCGGTAGACCGAAGGCATCTGCTGTACCACCCCCATCGCTCCGGCAAATGAGCCTTTGAGCCTGTAGGGGTCAAACCCCTCTTCACGGCACATCAGAAAAAAGTGCTCAAGCTCACTTCTGAAAAATTTTTGCATACGGTTTTTATGAAAGGCCAGGGTCGTGAGCGAGTCAAGCAGCCGGTACTCTCCGGTATACTCCCCGAACTTGCTCTCCACACCGATGAACCCTACGATATACTCCGCATCGACATGATAGTCAGCCTCCGCTTTTTTGAGTATACCGGCATACTTTTTTTTGAACTTTTCGGCTTTTTTAAGCGAATCAGGGTCGAGGACATGGGCTTTGAATCTCTGCCAGGTTCCTACAGTCGTATTTTGCTTGTATCTGCCTGTATACCTTGCCAGGGTATCCCTGTCAAGTTTTGCATCGCCGAGTATACGTTTGAGGTCGCTGCTTTTAAAGCCGTGCTTTTTGACCATCTGCACGATGAAGTGCTGTGCCTCTTTTTTGGCTAGGAAGTCATAGGGGATCGGAGGCCGATCCTCACTGGAAAAAAGAACCAACGGAAACAGCAAAGCGAGTATGATCCGCAGCATTATATTTTTCCTTTCTCTTTAAGTACGAGGAGCGCATCCCGGTAGATCGGTTCGTCTATAAAGCCGTAGGTCTCATCCATAAAGCCGTTTTCCCCGTGAGCGGCATGGGCTTCAAATACCTTTTTGATATGTCTGGCTCTCTGAAGAGATGCCTCATCTGCACCGAAAACCTCATTGGCGATATCCACCTGTTTGGGGCCCATGCAGGCTTTGCTCTCGAAGCCCATCTTTTTCTCATGCTCGCACCACGCTTTGAAGGTTTCGGTGTCGTTGTACTCCTGAAACATGAAAGAGACAGGGTGGATCCCGGCGGTTTTCGCATCGACAAGGAACTTGCTGAGAATGTAATCTATCGTAGGGTTGCCAAGCCTGACGATCGACTGGGGCAGCCCCAGTGAGGTAAGAAGATCAAGGATACCGAGGTTGGCTACGGTAAAGCGTTCATCGATACGAAGACGGCTCAGGTTCTGATAGGCCTCCTTTGTCTCGAGCGAGATATGCAGCTCTTTATCCGGAGAGAGCAGGGTAAGGGCTCGGGCGATCTCCAGCTCGTTTTTTACTTTGGCCACACGTACCGCATCAAAACCGAAATCGTTCAGAAAAGCGATCTCCTCTTCACCGCCTTCTCCCAGGGGGTTGGTACGGACGATAATGAAGCTTTTTGACTCTTGCATATGTGAAACAAAGAGGGCGATGTTGTAGAGCGCCTCCTTTTTGCGGCTTGGCGCGATGGCATCCTCAAGATTGAGGGTGATCATATCCGCATCACTGCAGTCGATACGGTTGAGATGCTTCAGTTTGAGCGGATTGAGCATCATATTGGAACGGAAGGTGCGGGATGTGCTTCTGGGTTTGTAAGATGTCCCGAAGTGCTTGCTGTAGGCTTCAAGCGGAAGTGCATCGAGAAAGTCCAGACTTTCAAAGATCATAGCGGTTTGCCTTTTTTCCAATTGTACACTATGGCGTGTTAAGATAAACATAGGCTATAATTTTATATGCTAAAGTACATCAACGGATACAACCCACAACTCAAGGCGCAGGTGCAACAACTCATAGAAGAAAAAAAACTGGGCGACTACCTGCTTTCCCGCTACCCGGATACCCATAGTTATAGTACAGACAAGGCGCTCTACGGGTTTGTGCAGGAGATGAAAAACCGTGCCCTCAAAAATGCGGCCCCTCTCTCCAAAATCCTTTATGACACCAAGATCAGGGATATCAACAAGGCGTTGGGTACGCATACCTTCGTCTCACGCGTGCAGGGCGGCAAGCTCAAAGCGAAACATGAGATACGCATCTCCCATCTTTTTAGGAAATCTCCCGAAGCCTTTTTGCGGATGATCGTCGCACACGAGTTGGCACACCTCAGGGAGAAAGAGCACAACAAGGCATTCTATAAACTCTGTATCCACATGGAACCGCATTATCACCAGCTTGAATTTGATACGAGGCTCTATCTGATATACAAAGAGCACTTTGGAGAGCTGTATCCTGATTAATATGCTATCATGTCTGAAGGTATACAAAGGAACAGCACATGAACAGGAAGATCCAGGAGATCATCGAACAGATGGAAGCGTTGGAAGAGAAGCTGAAGAGCGAGATCGAAGCGCAGGAAAAACATATCACCTATGAGATCAAGGAGGGGTATGTAAAGTTCGAAGAGAGCGTGCTGAAACAGCAGCGTGAAAATATGAAGGGGCTCTACCGTTTCTTTGCGGAGATCCCGCCGCTGCATCTGATCACTTCGCCTTTTGTCTATGGGATGATCATCCCCGCGGCGTTGCTGGATATGACGCTTTTTATCTATCAAAATGTGATCTTCCGTATTTACGGATTCAAGTTAGCCAAACGCAGCGACTATATTGTTTTTGACCGGCAGTACCTGAGATATCTTAACAGCATAGAGAAGCTCAACTGTCTCTACTGCTCCTACTTTAACGGCCTGATGCAGTATGCCGCTGAGATCGCGGCGAAGACCGAACTCTACTTCTGTCCTATCAAACATGCCAAGAAGACACTCTATAGGCATCGGTATCATAAAAACTATTTGGCATACGGTGACGGAGAGGAGTATCAGACAAGATTGAAAAAGATCAGAGAAGATATCGATAAACCGCCTACTTTATGAAAATAGGGTTTCGCACGCACAGTGAGGCAGAGGTGTGTGCACGATAAGCGCAACATACTCTAGGAAGTTATGTTGCTCGGATGGATGGCCATTTGCGGATAGGGGATAGTGATACCCCGTTCATCCAGCGCCAGTTTGATCTGCTTATCTCCTCTCGGTATACATAAAA
>DSDW01000080.1 GCA_011048515.1 Campylobacterota bacterium
CTACCTTGGTTGTATTGTGGTGTTCGATAAAGACCTCGTTTTGGGTCAATGCGTTACGAAGCCTGGTATCGATCTTGAGCACGTCAAGTATCTCGATAGGGGTTGCAGGGTTGGCAGCAAGCCCTTTGTTGATCTCCAGTTCGTCACGCCCGTAGAGCTCGCGCAGTATTATTTCCGGCGTATTGGGGTTGGAAGCGACCTGATGTATCATATTCCGATCGTTTTTATCATTTGCATAGAACCCTTCAATGATCCCTACAGGTACGTTTGGATTTCCTGCCAGAGGATAGAAAGTAGTGTTGACCTGTTTGGCATAGAGTGCCTGGAGGGCAGCTGCAGGCATACTTCTGTTCCCTGCGAGTTTTTCAAGCAGTCTGATATTCCCGCTCTCCAAAAGCTCCTCTATGACCGCTGTGTCGATCTGCAGGTTTTTCCCCAGTTCGGCAAACAGCTCCGGGTCCGTGATCTTTCCGGAAACCATCCTGTAACGCTCCGCACTGATCGGCTGATACCAGAGCAGAAGCTTCACGACATCCTTCTCTTTTTTCAACAGCATTTTAAAGAGCGCATCATCGATCGTTTCATTCGCCGCCAATGCTTCATGGATCGATTTTTCCTCTCTGAGTGAAAACTTTTTGAGCTGTTCCAATGGTACAACCGGATTGGCGGCCAGATACATATCGACCTTCGGGTTTCTCAGACTCAGCAGACGTTTGATCACTTCACCATCGATATACGTGCTGGTTGCGATCACTTCATAGAGAGATGTTGTTCTATGCTCTTTTTGCTTGAACGCATAGTTCGGAAAACCGATCAGCGCATGCAGGAGCCTGGGATCGGTTGCTTCGCGTACCAGGCGTTTGAGCGTCAACGTGGAGTAGAGCTGGTCACGCTCTGCGGGTGTAATATCGATATATCTGGTCAACACGGCTATCACGACAGAGCGGTCATCATTGTTGTCCTCCTCCTCTTCATGCCACTGATACATCTCAAGGAGTTTGACAAAAAGGGCATCACTGATATCGGGGTTTTGTATCATCCGCAGTACCCGTGCCTGATCATTGGAAAGCTTGATCGCCATCAGCAGTTCGTCGTCGTTGATCCCATCAGAGAGGAGCTGCTCAAACTCATCCAGTCTGTATGCCGGTATCTTGCGCGCATAGGCATCCTCCGAGATCATCTCCTCCACGGGGTTGAGGCTGTGGTGCTCTACCGCAGCGACGACATCCTCTTCTATGCCCTTCACTCTTGCCACTTTGTATTTTTTTAAAAATCTCTCTACCTCTTGCGTCGTAAATATCCCCTCTTTGCCCAAAAAGAGTATCTTCTTGCCTTCAGCTTCTTCCAGTAGTGCTTTTAAATCCTGCTTTTTCATATGTTTACTATAGCATACCACTGTTTAATAGGAGTTAATAGGTCCTATTTATCTTCAGGCGCTGCAGGTAAATGGCTACAGATATCCCTGCCGAGCCCAATATCATCAACATCACCATCATCTGGTAACGCACGGCAATGAGGGGATCTACGCCCGAGAGTATCTGCCCCGTCATCATCCCGGGCAGAGAGACAAGCCCCACAGCAAAGAGCGCATTGATGATGGGGATCAATGACGCCTTGTAGGCCGTTGCTCTCGCCTCAATAAAGTCAATCTCTCTGCCCATTTCGCTCTCAAAACGCTCTGCAGCGATACTCACCGCATTCATCGAATTGGCGAAGATCATACCGGCCAAAGGTATCATCACTTTGGGATCATACCACGGCTCCGGATCCAACACCCCTGCTATCACAAGTACCAGTGTCAGCAGCCCTCCGGCAACGATGGAAAGAAAGACGTTGAGATAGAGTTTTGTCTCCGTTTTCTGCAGGGGACGCAGTGCGATGATACTGGCGGCTATCAACATGACCGAAAGCACCAGGATCACGAGATAGGGTGAGTCTGCCTGAAAGATGTAGGTCAAGGCGTAGCCGATCAGGATCAGCTGTACCAGCATCCTGAAAAGCGCGTAGAAGAGTGTGATGCTGTCTTTGACCCAGCGTATATAGATCGCTATCACAACGCTCACCGGGATCATCATCCACAAGAGGTCAAGCAGCGAAATTTCATAGAGAGAGGTATTCATGTAGATCACTCCTTGGCATCAGCCAGTGTAAGGGCGAAGAGCACATTGACACCATGCTGTAACAGTACATTTTGCGCTTCCTGCAGCGTGATACCCGTCGTCACGGTATCATCGACGAGTATCACATCGATACCGCTTTTGCCGGTATACCTGAAATCTCTCGGATGGTTCAGCCGAAACTGCAGGTCTTTGCCCGAATAACTGACCCTGTTTTTGGCCAGAAGTTTCCCGTGCAGTACTTTCGTCTTTTGGGTCCGCATCGCATGGGCAAGCAGTGCCGTATGCGAATAGCCGCTGCCGACATACTCATCGACACCCACGATATAGACATCGCTTTCCAGCGACTCTGAAAACTCCTTGATAAAAGGTTTCATCGTCATCCCGGCAAGCCTCTTGTAGATGCGGTACCCCTCAGGTTTGTGTTTGGTATGCAGCAGTGACGCTATCGCAGCGTAAGGATAAAAACTGATCACATCAAGTGTACCGATTTTACGTGTGTGAATCTGTGGAGCAAAGAGTTTCTCCCGACAATCGCTGCAGATGATCTGAAAACTCGGTTTGGTACAGGCATAACAGCGCATCAGGGTATCACCTTCTCCAGTGCTTCAAGGGCACCCAGCGGAAGTTCGATCCGGGCACCGAAACTCTCTCTGGGATTGATACGGATCAGCGGAACGGAAAAATCTTTTGCAATCCTTTCAGAGGTATTGCGGACCGTTGGTACCGCCGTACCCGCTCCTATCTCCACGATCGCAAGTTTGGCCCCCTCAGCAGCAAGCTTCCCGATCCATGTTTTCAGCCGCTCTCTTTGTCTATCGGTACGGCTATGGTTCCATCCCCAGTCATTGAACATCAGGATATTGGGCCGTGCTATTCCTCCGCAGTCGGGGCAACTTGGCAGCGGGTCTTGTGCCTGGAAACCCTCTCCCACCACTACGGTGGTACTATCCGCACTCCAGATCTTCTCTCGGCAATCATCCAGGCACTGAAGGTGGTGGATGGAACCGTGGCACTCCATGATACGTTCCTCGTTGAAACCCGCTTTCCGGAACTGGCCATCCACATTGGAGGTAAAAACAAAAGAGCCATATTTTTTAGTATCAGAAAGTGCGAGCAGTCGTTTGAATCCCTCATGGGGCATCGTATCCCGGTAGAGATGCAGCCTGTGCCCGTAAAATGCCCAGGCAAGCCCCGGATCGGATTCAAACCACCGGGGATTTGCCATCTCTTCAAAATGGAGGTTCAGCTCCCTCGCCTTCGGGTAGGCTCTCCAAAACCCCTCTGTACCGCGGAAATCAGGCAGACCGCTGTCCACACCCATCCCTGCACCCGCGGTAATAAAGAGCGCATCGGCATCCCTTAACAGTGCTCTGGCTTCCCGGATATTTTCCTCAATCTTCATAAGAGCGATTATAGCACACCTCCGCATAAGGTATTTTGC
>DSDW01000014.1 GCA_011048515.1 Campylobacterota bacterium
GAAGTCCGTTCGTAAAATGCAGCTTCTTTGCTCGCATCATACGGCGTGACGACATTCAGCTCATCAGCAAAAGCACACTCGAACCCCTCGCAGCCCGTGATGACGGTCTGGATATCCACGTATCTTTGGTGGGATTCGAATACCGCTGACTCCGGCGCAGAGGTATGATAGCTCATGACTATGGCAAAGATATCCTCACCCTCTATCTCGTATCTTCCATCCGGAGAATCAGGCGTAAGGGTACCCAGAAATTCAAAGGTGCGCTGCCATGCCGGGCCGAAATGATAGTGCGTGTAATTTTCTATTTTGTCGATGATCATTGCTGTTCCTTCTGCTGCCTGCTTTGTATGGGCGTAGTATATACTCATTTGCATTTAAAGCGCAATATCTTTATATCAGTGATGTAACTGCAATTAAGTGATACTGATGTATCATCATTTTTATGAAAATCGTTGATATCAAAACCACCCTTCTCACTGCCCCGCTCAAGACACCCTTTATTACTTCACTGCGCCGTGTTGAGATGCTTGAGGACCTGGTCGTCATCATCACCTGTGATGATGGTACGACAGGCTACGGGGAGGGAGCCCCCACTCCGGTGATCACCGGAGAGACGATCGATACGATGAAGGCTGCCATCGGCTATCTCAAACCGTTTATCATTGGGAAAGAGATAGCAGAACTTGACAGTATATTAAAAAATATACATTCACGGCTTTTGCACAATACCACTGCAAAATCCGCCCTTGAGATCGCACTTTATGACCTGAAAGCAAAGGCAGAGAAGCTGCCGCTTTATAGAGTGCTCGGGGGCACAAAAACCGCCTTTAAGACCGACATCACGATCAGTATGGACCACACAGAGAAGATGATCGCAGATGCCCTGCAGGCGGTCAGCCTCGGCTACGATACCCTCAAGATCAAGATCGGTGACGACCCGGTGAAAGATGCAGAAAGGGTCATCGCCATCTATGATGCTCTGCCCAAGGAGATCACACTGAGACTTGACGCCAACCAGGGGTGGGAAGCACATGAGGCGATCACGCTGCTCCAAAAGATCGAAACCTACGGGATCATCGCAGAGTTTATCGAACAGCCGGTCAGAGCCGATGACATCGATGGGCTCAAGCAGATCAAAGATGCGGTCAAGACACCTGTGCTTGCAGATGAATCGGTCTTTTCGCTGGGTGATGCCAAACGGCTGCTTGAACTTGATGCCGTGGACTTTATCAATATCAAGCTTGATAAGTGCGGTGGGATCTCCAAAGCCCTTGTGCTGGCAGACCTGTGTGAGGGGTACGGAGTGAAGTGTATGCTTGGGTGTATGCTTGAGGGGCCTGTCGCCATTGCCGCAGCGCTGCATGTGGCCTCTGCAAGAGCTGGGACCATCACGATGATTGACCTTGATGGAGTGGCACTGCTGGCACATAACCCTGCACGGGGAAGCGTCATATTTGACGAGAGTCGCCTTGTGCTATCTGATGATATCGGCCTGGGGATAAAAAACCTATCCTAAAAGTAACAGAACAAGCAGATATTATAGGCTGTTTATCCTCTATATACCGTTGATTAATCAAACTCAATTACAATAAAACAAAAAGTACTCCAATGAAACGACTGATACTCCTTAGCCTTATTGCGATCACCAGCCTGCAAGCCGAGTATATGCTCAAAGAGAGCCATCGTGAAAAATCACGCATAGACAATTTGCCCAAAAATGTCGTCGCCGATATGAGACAGATCCCGCAGGATCCGGCGTACTATGCCAAACAGCTCAAACCGTTTAACAAAGATGAACAAAAAAAGCTCGACAAGCTTTTCAATGAAAAATATTTCAAACCGTGGGAGCTGCAAGCGATCGATATCCCCGAAGAGGATTTCGGATGGGAGATACGTTTTGTGACCCAGAAACCGATCTACCAGGAAAACGGAAAAGTGATCCCCCCCTCTGTCTATGAAAAGTGGATCGACAATGCCAATATGGCAGCGCTTGACAGCAAACGTTACAGGGCGATCACGGTACGCCGTACCGATCTCAAGGCACTGCCGACGACATCAGCGTTTTACCGTGACCCCAGAAAAACCGGTGAAGGCTTCCCTTTTGACTATAACCAGAACTCGGCCTACCATATCAACCTGCCGCTCTATGTTTCGCACTTCTCCAAAGATAACCGCTGGGCATTTGTCCGGGGTGCTTACGCATTCGGATGGGTAAAGACAGAAGATATCGCACTGGTAGGGAATGATTTTATCCGGGCACTTAAAAACGGAAACTATGCGATGACGATCAGGGATAACCTGCGTATCTTCAAGGATAAAGATCCGCACTCTTTTGTCAAAGTGGGGGCACTCTTTCCGATCGCCAAAGATCAAAAAAGCTATCTGATCGCTTCGCGCGACCATAAAGGGCATGCCCATATAGAACATCTCAAAGTGGAAAAACCGGAATTCATCGCCCAAAAGCCTTTGGCCTTCACTCCCGAAAATGTGGCAAAACTTGCCAAAGAGTTCTATAACGAACCCTACGGATGGGGCGGGAGCTATGAGTGCAGAGACTGCTCTGCCACAACAAGGGATTTCCTGGGTGTCTTTGGTATATTCCTCCGCCGAAATTCGGGCAAACAGGCAGAAGACGGACAGAGGATCTCTATCTCAGGACTCGAAAAGCCTTTCAAGAAACAGAAGATCATCAAAGAGGCAGAACCCTTCCGTTCGCTCCTGCATGTCCCCGGGCATATTGTGCTTTATATGGGAGCGTACAAAGGAGAACCTGTCGTGATGCATACCTACTGGGGTATCCGTAAAAAAGATACCACCAAGCTCATCACCGGACGCACCATCATCACCTCTCTCGAACCGGGAAAAGAGCGTGCCGATGTGCGAGAAGAGAGTAAACTGATCAATACTTTGCAGAATATTGTCACCTTTTAACGGAGTTACGCTAAAATCCCGTTATGAAAAAAGCACCTATCAAAGTATTTACAACCACGATCAATGCAGGGAAACACAAAGGCAAAAAACTGGAGATCCCTGCAATAGACACCACCAGAAGTTCAAAAAGCATCCTCAGGGAGTCCCTCTTCAATACGCTGCAGTTTGATATCATAGACAAAAACTTTGTTGAGGTTTTCGGCGGTTCAGGCTCTGTGGGTCTGGAAGCACTCAGCCGCGGGGCAGGCGATGCCTACTTCGTCGAGTATAACCCTACTGCCTATAAGATACTCGAAAAGAATGCCCGCAACATTGACCCGATGCATACCCACCTCTTTTTTGGGGACAGTTTTGAAAAGTTTGAAACGGTCTATGAGATGGTCAAACGCTCCGGTATAAAAACCTACTTCTATTTCGATCCTCCCTTCTCCACACGTACCGGGATGGATGAGGTCTATGACAAAACGATCGCCCTGATAGAGATGATCGAACCCGATATCTGCGAGATGGTGATCGTAGAGCACATGAGCAACCTGGAGATGCCAGAACAGATCGGTGCACTCATGCAAACCAAACGTAAAAAATTCGGGCGCAGTACGCTTACC
>DSDW01000051.1 GCA_011048515.1 Campylobacterota bacterium
CTATAAATGTATTAAATTTACATATTATATGTAAATATTAAACATATTATCAGTAACTTTAATTATAATCGTTTATGAGTTTGAAGTGGATGTTTTTCTCCTTATGTAAAACCTCTTTTGCCTCTGACTTCAAACTCACCCTCAACAATCACATAGTCCAAGAATCACCGGATAGTACTCAAATCATTACTATAAAAAAGACGGCTAGGTGGTTGATTGCGGTGGAATGATCTTCTCTGCGATCTTCCCCTGTATCACTGCAGCCAGTAAAATATAAAAGGTCAGGATCACCGTAAAAGCGATCCCGAAATAACTTGCCATCATAGGCAACCAGGGCACTTTGACCGAACGGGCATAGAAAAATGAGACGGTCAGCCCCTCATTGACTCCGCGCCCACGTAGATCGCTCAGCATAGGATACCAGAGATAAGCGGGGCCATGACTGAATACACCGCCTGCGAGTGCGATTCCCCATCCTTTCAACCCGCTCTTTTTGCCAAGATAATGTGAGATCTTTTGAGGCTCGATATACGCAGAGACAAGGGCCATCAGGGAAAGTACAACCAACAATGCAGGCGCAATGTTTTTAAGCACAGAGAAACTCTTCATCAGTGCGCTATAAGCTGAAGCCGGATCAAGAAGTGCTGCCAGAAGATACAAGGACATTACGGACAAGAGCAGCATACGACCAAAGCTTTTTTCTCTTTCTGTGACGGTCACGGCAACACTTCCAGCGTCCATACGGTCATTAGGGAGACAAGTATCGAAAAGAGTAAACTCAACAGGTTCCTTGCCAGCGTGAATTTCATCCCAAATAGAGCGTACTCCATCGGCAGCTGTATCACTCCGAGCGTTACAAAGGAGAGGATAAAGGCCGTGACTGCATAGAGCGATATACCCTGACTGACTAATTCTCCGCCGATGATATAGCTGATGAAAGGCTGACCGACCGAGATAGCTCCGGTGATCGTTCCGATGAGTGTGTCATAGAGTGTGGAACCGGTAAAAAAGGCATGGATCATCTCTGTAGTGACATAGGTTTGGAAAAGTCCCACCAGACCGATCACGGCAAGCAGCATAGGAGCAATGGTATAGAGTGTATGAAATGCACTTTTGAATGCTAAGATTAATGTGGTTTTATCTGTTTTCATAAAACCAATTATAGTCAATTTATAAAGAGAATAACAGAGGAGAAGAAGTTTTTACGCTTCCCGGCCTCGCAGTCTTCTGATAAAACCGTATTGCAGAATGCGGTTCGGGTCCTCCTGGTCCACATAATTCCAGAAGGCATCCCATTTGGGGTAGGCTCGCTTGAAGTCCTCGGTTGTGATACGGAACTGTTTGCCCCAGTGCGGACGACCCCGGTATCTGAGCAGGATCGTGTCAATTTCTGTAAAATAGCGCTGATACTCGGGACGCCTGTAGTAGGGGAAGTGTATCTTGGTACCGATCCAGCAGCTGTCCATACCGTAAGAGGGGCTCATCCAGTAGTTGTCTCCTTTTACAAAACGTACCTCCACAGGAGTGTCCACGTAGATCCCCTTTTCTTCGATCATTGCGATCACCTCTTTGAATACCTTGAAGGTATCTTTGATATCGAAGGCGTACTCCACGACATCCTGTTTGAGCAGATGGGGGAGGAAGAATGCCCAGTGTGCATCGTAGACACTTTCGCTGTATTTTGGAAGCAGGATACGGCTCATGAGGCGGTTGATCCGGGGAACCAGCGAACGTCTGAATGAGGCAAAAAAGAGCAGGAACTCATGAAAGAGGTTGTTGATCAGCAGCCCGGTGGTAAAGTAGGTCATGAACTTTTTAAAGCCACTCGAGCGCGGTTTGTCGGTACGGTTTCCCAGCCAGACCATAAAGTCTTTGGTGTGCGGGACCCAGATGAACTTGAAGTGGTCATTCTTCGCCAGGAGCTGCTCAAACTCCGCTTCGATCTGCTCAAAAGGCATCTTTTTCTCTATCACTTCGAGTTTGAAGTAGGGCTCACACTGCAGTGTGATCTTTGTGATGATACCCAGCACCCCGAGTCCTACCGCATAGATCGCAAAGGCATCATCACCCTTTTCGATACGTCTCTTCTCCCCGGTAGGCGTGATGATCTCGAAGGCTGTGACAAAAGAGCTGAAGATAGAGTAGTTGATCCCGCTTCCATGGTATCCTGTGGAGCAGGCCCCTGCGAGGTTGTCAAAGATATTGGTACCGAGGTTGGAGAGGGAGAGCCCCTCCTTTTTGAGGTATCGTATCAGATCGGGCATCATGATACCCGCTTCAAAGGTAACCCGGTTGAGTCTTTTGTCTACCTCCAGTACCCGATCCATTGCTTTGAGGGAGAGCAGGATCCCTCCTTCTTCTGGACAAAAGATATCATTGTAGGAGTCGCCGCCCCCTACGACTTTGAGTCTCTTTCCATGCTTGTTGGCCTCTTTGACCAGAGCAATGATCTCCTCTTCGTCTTTGGGGCAGCGTACCTGGCTGACCTTGCAGCTGCAGGTCCTGGCCCAGTTGGTTTTAATGCTTCGTAATATTCTCATAGGTGCAAATATACAAAGAAGCCACTTAGCATGGGATTAACTTCTTATCAGATGAAATGTGGGAAGTGTGATATGGCAGATAAACCCTCCATCATTCTCAAAGCTGATCTCTCCTCCAAGCTCTTTGACTGTCAGTTTGATAAGGTCCAAACCGAGAGAATGGCTTTGATCAAGTTTCTCTATCTCACATCCTTTGCCATTATCATGGTAGGTAAAGTGGAGTTTGTCATCTTTGAGATGGAAAGTGAGTTGAAGCATATTTTTGCGTTTGGGATCAAAGGCATACTTCAATGAGTTTGTTACCAGTTCGTGGATGATGGTACCCAGCTGCTGCATTACCTGTTCATTGAAGTAAAGCGTGTCGATCTTCATTTTTATCCTGATCGGCAGTTCACTCAGAGAGAGGAGGTGGTCGATCAGTTCATCGACATAACGTTCAAAGGTGATCTTCTCTTTCTGCCCTTCCCGATAGAGAGTATCGTGGATAGAGGCGATCGTTTCTATCCGTGTACGGTTCTTGTCTATCAGTGACTGGATATCTTCTGTGTCATAGCGGTGCCTCTGCATTCCGAACATACTGGTGATGAGCGAGAGGTTATTGCGCACCCGGTGATGGATCTCACCGAGTGCCAGTTCATGCTTGAGATTATTCTCAAAGAGCCTATAGTATGCATCTACAATGGTAAGATGATAAAAGAGTCCAAAGAGAATGATAAGAAGTGCACTGAGCATATAGGAATAGACTACAGATGCTTGAAACATATCAGATTCCACGTGCCAGACAAAGTAGGCATAAAAGGAGAGTATGATCACCGAGGTATAGTGCAGCAGCGTCATGATGGTAGACTCTTTTAAGGAAAGTGTCAGGTAGGCGATCAGTGGTAAAAAAAGCGGGAAAAAGTAGCTGTAAAGCGTAAACTC
>DSDW01000041.1 GCA_011048515.1 Campylobacterota bacterium
ATCTCCCCCTACATGTCCAAAGGGGGTGTGCCCCAGGTCATGCGACAGTGCGATCACTTCGGCCAATGTCTCGTTCAGCCCGAGCATTCTTGAAAGTGTACGTGCGATCTGGCTTACTTCAAGCGAATGGGTCAAACGGGTCCGGAAATAATCCCCCTCATGGTTCAGAAACACCTGTGTCTTATACTCCAGACGCCTGAAAGAGCTACAGTGTATCACCCTGTCCCTGTCCCTGGAATAAGAGTCTCTGAAATCTTCCTCAAAACTGTAAAAACGCTGACTGGGCTGCATCCTCTTCTCCTCTCTGGATCGATCTGAAAATAATCTATATTTCTGTTGTTTTAGATATAATTGTAACTAAAAATCAATAATAGGGTATTGCGATGCAGATGTATCAGATAGAGTACGAAAAACCTACTGTCACACTCCTCCAGGAGTCCGGCCTTGGGGTTGCAGAAATCGCTGCACGTACCTGCTATGACAGCTTTGAGAACTCTGAAAACGCATGCGTAAGAGATGCTATGAATACGCTTGATACTGAGGCCATCAATCAGATCGAAAACTCTGACCTGCTGACCAATCTGGCATGGGTGCACCATCACCACTCCATCATCGAACATGCGACACTCAGCTTCCTCATACAGGGTACAAGCAGGGGTGTATTGCAGGAGCATGCAAGACACAGACTTCAGGCGATCTCCGTACGGAGTACACGCTATACGATGTCTTCTGTGATCAATGCTTTTGTGGCATCTCTACAGGCAGAGGACGGGTTTGCATTCTTCTTTGAAAAAGTGCTGGCAATGAAACTTTTTGTCGTTACCGATGAAGCCTATCTGAAGATAGAGATACGTGCCATCTATGAAAAGCTGGATTTTCAGTACCGCAGAGATGAAGCCTTCATCCAGAATGCGGTTTCCAAATCCTCACTGCCGTTCATCGAAGTGCACAAAGGGGATGCTGAGGCGCTCTACTGTGCACTAGAAAACGGAAAGAAAAAAAGAAATGTCGGAGATGCCTTCAAGCATATCGTCTCGGACAACTGGAAGGTCGATATGGTCGTCACGTTCAATATCCGCAGTCTCAAAAACTACTTTGACCTGCGTGACAGCGGTGCGGCATGGTTCCAGATACAGTGGCTGGCGCAGGCGATGAAGGAAGCAACTCCCCAAAAATACCTTAAATTGATCGATAAAAAATATAAAGAGAGTTAAGTGAAGCTGATAAAACTACTGTGGATAGGAGTATTCCTTCAGACATTGGCCTTTGGGCAGATAAACATCGGTGAGATCGAACAGCATCTCCAAAAGTCGCTCTATACACACATCAAGGGACAGAACAAAGAAATCGTACAAGCGCTCTATGAAAACTCAGGAGGCCACCCCCTGTGGCTGGGAGACCAAAACAAACAAAAGAGGAATGCACTGATCAAGGCGCTAAAAGATCCGCTTTTCAACTATAAAGACAAAGCGTTTGACCAACCCTCCATTGCCGGGCTCTATTATATGCTGGATAACAACACGATCCCCGATTCCCAAAAAGCACAAGTTTATGCAAGGCTGGATCTGATGCTGACAAACTCTTTTGTGAGACTCGTCCGCTTTATCGTCCAGGGAGATGTGGACTGGGTGCTGGTACAAAAAAAACTCGCTGCCCTGCAAAGAAGCGATGATATCCATGCAGTCTGGGAGATGGAGACCAAACCTTTTCCGGATACAGAGGAGCTCTACAGTACAGTAAGAAACGGCAATATCTACACCTATCTCTCCTCTCTCCTGCCGATGGAGAGACGTTACCGAAAACTGGTCAAGCTCCTGAAAGAGTACCGCGTTATGGAAAAATTCCCTGAAATCCCATACACTCAGGAACCGCGTAAAATGGGGAATCGTAAAAACCAGAATATAGAAGAGATCAAAAAACTTCTTCAGCTCACAGGGGACTATCCAAAACATGCACCGATCAACAAAACCTTTGATAATGCACTCAAACAGGCAGTCATCTCGTATCAAAAACGGTATAATCTTAAGGTAAACGGAGAGATAGACAGAGTCACAAACTATTATCTCAATCAGTCTATCAGCACCCATATCCAAAGTATTATTACCAATCTGGATAAAACCAAGCTCTATCCCAAAAAATTTGAAAATGAATATGCTGAAGTGAACATTCCCGACTTCAAACTGCGTTACTATAAGAACGATCGTCTGATTTTAAGAATGGGAGCTGTCGTAGGACGTATCGACCGCCCTACACCGCTTTTCAGTGATACGATAGAGTATATGGTGCTCAATCCCACTTGGACGATCACGGACAATCTTATCAAACGCGACCTGATCCCCGTGCTGAGAGAGAATCCCTCTTATCTGGTTGAAAACAATATCAAGGCCTACAGCGGCAACAGTGAGGTTGATGTCACCTACGACATGATCGCAAGGTATAAAAACCGCAAGGAGCCCGTACCCTACCGTTTTGTGCAGCAGCCCGGTCCCTCAAATGCCCTGGGACGTGTAAAATTTATGTTTCCCAACAAATACTCTGTCTATCTTCACGATACGGACAACAAATCACTGCTCTCAAGACGCTATAGGATCTACAGTTCGGGATGTGTCCGTCTTCAAGAGCCTTTTGCATTGATGTATAGACTCTTAACGCATACCAAAGAACGGTATACGAAAGATAGGATCGAAAAGATATTTGCAAGCAACACACCGGCCACGATAAAACTCAATTCAAGTATCCCCGTGCATATGACCTACTTTACCGTCTTTGTAGAGGATGGCAAAGCCTACTTCAAAAATGATATCTATCTCTATGATCAGATCATCAGCGAATCGATCATAGGTCAATCCAAACCGACATTCACTGTCCCTGACAAACGTCTTATCTCCGTCAAGCAGAATACCCAGAGAGTTTCAAACTAGAGCGACCTCCACCAGTGCGGGCCGCTTTGCTCCCCCATGCCTTCCTAGTACATTCCTGCACATGTTCAGGACGAACAAAGAGAAATTAGAAATTGGTGTGTAGCAATCGCGTAGGTCGGGGTGGGGACACCCCGACATCAGGTCAGCAGGTCAAAGCTTTACGTTTTACTTTTTCCCGCTTACACTGGCTTCTGGATTCCGTATCGAGTACGGAATGACGTGATTTGTGATTTGTTTGTAGGGTTGGTAAACCCACCGGAACCTACCCGAACGTGGTATCCATATCGCGTTTATTCTCCCCAAAGAATTTTGGCACAGCGTAGGCTGGCAAGCCCACCCTTGTATAATGCCAAAGTAGACAAAGAAGTTCTGAAAAGAGATAAAATGTCTACAAAGGATTAAGGGTAAACCGTCCCACCCTAAAGCATTGAAATAGTCAAAGATACTAAAGAT
>DSDW01000065.1 GCA_011048515.1 Campylobacterota bacterium
ATATCTTTAGTATCTTTGACTATTTCAATGCTTTAGGGTGGGACGGTTTACCCTTAATCCTTTGTAGACATTTTATCTCTTTTCAGAACTTCTTTGTCTACTTTGGCATTATACAAGGGTGGGAATATCCCACCATGATGGTGGATTTTATCCACCCTACAGTGAGCACTCTCCTTGAGCTGCACCCATGAGCGCACATGCACGCTTTTTTGGAGTTCTTTCACGGTCTCTGGAGCTTGATGACGAGGGAATAGACGATCGTTGAACATTTTGTTCGGATAACACCGCTGTGGTATAATGAGGGGATGACAACAGCATTTGAAAAAGGAGTTACGATGCCTGCCAACCGAACCGCCTCTACTTACCCGCTTTATCTCTGCGCACCGGTCAATGCCTTAGTGGAGGGGCTGTATGAAGAGAACATCTCTTTTACCGAGGTCAAACGCCACGGCGACTTTGGGTTGGGAACCTTTGACGACCTCGATGGTGAGATGGTGATGCTCGGTGGCAAGATCTACCAGATCACCGCTGACGGTGAGGCTCATGAGGTGAGTGAGGAGCTGCACACTCCTTTCTCGGTCGTCACCTTTTTCGAACCGACCTTTTCGACGATTTTCGATGAAGCGATGGATTACGAGACTTTCCAGAAACGTCTCGAAAGCCTGTTCCCTTCGCCCAACCTCTTCTACGCCATCCGCGTTACGGGCAGCTTCAGCCACGTCCGGGCACGCTCCGTCCCCAAACAGCACAACTACCGCCCGCTCGCCGAAGCGGCGCACGAACAGCATACCTTCGACTTTAAGGATACAGAGGGGTGCCTCGTCGGCTTTTTTACCCCCGTGTTCATGGCCTCGCTCAACGTGCCTGGCCTGCACCTGCATTTTCTCACAAATGACCGCCGCCGGGGCGGCCACCTGCTCTCATGCCGCCCCGAAGCGGTCACCGTAGAGGTCCAGGTCATTCATGCCCTCGAACTCTCCCTGCCGATGACCCGGGACTACCTAACCCGCGACTTTTCCCACGACACAACAGCCGCACTTGAAAAAGCGGAAAAATAAACCGTATGATCGGAGCGATTTCCCTTCATCCCCCTTTGTCTTCTCATTTCATCACTGTTTAATCAATTCCACCCTTCTGTTCTTTGCCCTGCCTTCTTCGTTATCATTGGATGCAATCGGTGCCAGAGGCCCTACACCGAAGCCTTGTAGACGTTTTGAACCGATATGCTTCTCTTTGACCAAAAAATCAACAACAGACTGTGCTCTTTTTTGCGAAAGGTTTTTGTTGTGCTGTAATGTCCCGGTATTGTCTGTATGGCCGACGACATAAAGCGTTAAAGTGGGGTCATTGTTCAATAGTTTTGCAATTTCATCCAAAGCAGGTTCTGACTCCGGTTTGATATCCGCTTTGTCTACATCAAAATGGATGCCGTAGAGTGCAACATGCCCGGTTGCCTGTATCTCTTTGGACATCGCATCGGCATCAACTTTAACCATATTTTCATCCATTTTTGTCGTCTCCAGGACCTCAAGCAGCATTGTCACTTTTTTGGATGCCCATTGCGGTTCGCTTTGTGCATTGAGGGCAAGATAAAGAACAAGATAAATATCCCCTTCTTCCCGGCTTAATTTGGCGACCATTAAACGCTGATCATTGGGAATGGAAAAAACATTTGAAAGATCACGGGAGTTTTTCAAAGCCCTCTCCGGAGACCATATCGCCTGGTGGAACAATCCGCCGCATTCATCATTCCCGGAACAGGAAAACTGTTTTTTAAACCCTTCTTTTTCTAATTCTATTTCATAATTTTTATAGATTTCAAATGTAGAACGCTCTGCCGGTGCAAGATAGAGGATCCGTGTCAATTTTCCCTCAACCCTTTCTTTTTTGTCATACTGCACCGTATCTTTCAAGAGAGCTTTACCAAGGGGTAAAACAAGCTCTCCATATTTCTGAAGATCATAGCCCACGATCGATGAGTCCTGGTATCTGGATACCATAGGATGATCTTTGCTTCCCGGAATATCTTTTGCATCACTTATCACCGAACAGATCAAAACCGGTATCATTACTCGTATCAATTTACCCAACATGGCTTCTACTCCTTCTCTATCGTTTCAATCGCTTTTATTGCCAGAGATTTTTCTATCTCGATATGCTTCTGCTCATCTGCATTGCCAAAACCAAGACCGACCGTGATGTTGAGCATAACACCTTTTGACCTGAGCAATACATGAAGCCCCGCACCTGCCTTCAGTCCGCTGCCTCCGTAATAACTCTCATCTCCAATACCCTCTACTGGTTCAACATGTTCCATAAATTCTTTGTTATTGGCAAATTGGTCTGCTACTTTCATCCTTGTTTCGGCATCCGATGAGATAGCAAGCTGTACAAATTTCATATCCTCTTCACCGGCTTCCCAGAAACAGCGTCTCATGCCCAATGGATTGGCAGGTTTGAGATCATGTGTAGTGATTTTTATCGTAGCTTCCGGGAAAAAGGTCTGGATATCTTCTATCGTCAGAAGTTCGCAGGGATCATATATCCTGGAAGTGTTCTCTTGAGGGTAGATCAAAGAAGAAAAAAATAGTATCAATAATACATAAAATTTCATTATCCATCCTTTTATTTTTTCAGTTTAATACATTTTACTCCTATTAAACTAAAATAAACCTCAGAATGAATTGATAGTACCAAGGGGGATTATTGCCCGGACTCTAATGGCCTGAATTTGTTCTCTGCAGTTTTTTTGGTATCAATTTGACAGTGAAGAGAAGAGTAGGGCTTTAGTACTCTTCTCCTCCTTCATAGTAAAACTCGTCCAATCCTTCCAGAAAGCTGTCGAGGAGTTCGTCGGAGCAGAGTTTGAAGTTTTTGTGGCTCTCTTTGCGGAAGAGTCCGGAGAGCTGCTGTTTGCCCAGCTCTACGTCTGCCAGGGCAAAGAGCATCTGGAGTTCGTGCTCTTTGAGGTTGAGTGCCACACGGAGCTTTTTGAGGATGAGATTGTTGGTGAGTTCCAGCGCCTCATCTTCACTTGGCTTTTTATCGGAAGGGCCGCGTTTTAGCGTCACAAACCCGTCCAGAAAGACGCCAAGCTCTTCAAAGCTGCAAAGCTCAAACCCTTTGTCAAGGCGGCGTTTGAGGAGATTCTCAAGATGTTCGGGAGTCATCTCATACTCCTCCAAAGCATAGGCTTTGAGTATCTCTTCATCGCTCAGGTGGAGGGCTTTTTTGATCCGGTAGAGGATATCATTGGTTGTCAGTATCATCGGCTTACTTCTTCGCTACTTCTTCTGCCAGGGCGCGCATACCCTTGGTCAGCTCATTGATGAGTTTCATCTTTGATATTGTGTTTTAAGGACCAGTAAAAAGG
>DSDW01000028.1 GCA_011048515.1 Campylobacterota bacterium
ACCAGCCATGTTTCTCCCTCGTCCAGATACCCCAGCGACTTTTCGAGTTTGCCGCCCGGGCGGTCGGAGAGGGGGCCTATCCTGTTGCCAAAATCCCAAACCGAACCGGTCTGCAGGGACTCTACCGCCTCTTTGATCTGCATCTGATAGGCTTCATCGTCATAGAGCTCTTTTTCGAGCACGAGCAGGGAGGTTGCAGAACACTTCTGGCCCGAGTTGTGGAAAGCGGAGGCCATGACGTGTCCAAGCGCCTGGTCACGGTCTGCCATCGCGGTGACGATCGTGGCATCTTTCCCCCCGGTTTCTGCACTGAGGTGAATATCGGGGCGGGACTGGATGATCCTGTAGGCAGTCTCCTCCCCGCCTGTAAAGATCGTAAAGTCGATCTCTCTGCTTGGTATCATATGCTCGCTTACCACCGAACCACGGGCCGGGACAAACTGCAGGGTGTTTTTGCTTACTCCCGCATCCCAGAAACATTGGCAGAGCCTGTAGGCGCAGAGGACGGCATCTCCCGAAGGTTTGAGTATCACTGTGTTTCCGGCTGCAAGCGAGGCAGCGATACCTCCTGCCGGGATCGCTATAGGAAAGTTCCAGGGGCTGATGACGAGGCCGACCCCTTTCCCTTCCGCATCGATACCGGTCAATCCGGAGAGTTTGCTGACACTGTAGGGATAAAAATTGGCAAAGTCAATCGCTTCGCTGACCTCTACATCTGTCTCGGTAAAGACTTTGCCGACCTCGGCTGCGGCTATTCCGATAAGATCTCCTCTGGCAACCCTCAGCTCATGAGCCACATCCATCATGATCTTCTGCCTCTGATGGGGGGTCAGTTCTCTCCATCCGTCAGGATCGGCTTTTGCCGTAGCGATGGCACGTTTTATCTCTTCCGGGTCTGCTTCGACATAACGGCCTGCCAGTTTGTTCTCATGGTATTGTGACTTGTCGATCACCTCGGTATAGGTCTCTTTTTGGATGATCTTTCCTCCGATGACCGGGTAGGCGTTGAACCCTCCCGTTTCGCCGATATTCTGCCACTTGTCGCGGATCTTTTCCGCCCATTTTCTATTGGCAGGCAGGACAAAGTCGGTATCGGGTTCGTTTCTGAAATGATAAGAAGCAGGGTCTCTCTCCTCTTTGACCATCAAACGGTTTCTGTCCTGCGTGCGGTAGGGCTGCTGGTCGAGGGTAGGAATAAGGGCAACGGCATCCTCGTAGGTCTGCACAAGCCTTTCCCACTGCGGTGTATCCACCTTCAGCCCGAAGCTGTGACGCAGAAAGTTCTGCTCGGCGGTATTCTCATCAAATCTTCGTACCAGGTAGGCGATGGCATTGGTAAAGGTCTCTTTGGTGGCGGTAGGGGCATAGAGAATGACATTGAGCCTCTCTCTTTTCAGGAGATGGTAGGCAGCCTCGCTCATCCCTTCAAGCATCTCCGCACTCACATAGGCTTCCACGCCTCTTTCTTTTGCCAGAAGCATCCCCATCGCATGGTCAAAAAGGTTGTGCGAGGCGATACCGGTATAGACATAAGGGGCAACGTCCGGGTCGAGCAGGTAGTCCATGGCGATCTTATAGTTGGCATCCGATTGGGCCTTATGCGCATAGGTAACATTGGGCCATCCGCGCAGCGAAGCCTCTGTCAGTTCCATCTCCTGGTTGGCGCCTTTGACGATACGTATCTTGATCGGTGCACCGCCGCTCTCTACTCTTCTTTTTGCCCACGCGGCAAGATCCCTGATGTAGGTCATTGCATCGGGAAGGTAGGTCTGTATCACGATACCCGCATGCAGATCTTTGAACTCCTCGGTGGAGAGTACCTTTTTGAAGGTATCGATCGTAATGGCGATATCCCGGTACTCCTCCATATCCAGATTGACAAACTTATAACAGCGTTGCCCCTCTTTGTCGGTATAGGTATTTGCTTTTGCGGCGCGGTATACCCTTGCAAGTTGGCTCGATATCTTTGCGACATTATGTTCATGGGCATGGGGGATGATCTGCGAGAACATATTGGAGATCTTCAGTGAAAGGTAGTCGATATCCGGGTTTTCAAGCAAAGAGATATATTTCTCGACCCTTCGGTTTGCCTCCGCCTCGCTGTGTACGACTTCGCCGATCACATTGATATTGACCCGGGTTCCCTCTTTTCTCCTTTTCTGTATATGGCTGGAGAGAACGGGGTCTTCCCCCTGGATAACGATCGCACTGATATCATTTCTGAGGTATCTGATAAAGAGAGGGATGGAGATCGAGCTTATATAGATCCCGACATCGCGAAAGAGCCAGATCAGTATCTGTTCAAATTCGGAAAAGAAGTCCGTACTTTGATACTTCTCAAAGATATGGTCAATCTGATCTGCCACTCTCTGAGGGTCTTTTGAGCGGAAGCTTTGGTCAAGCAGTTCGATAAGAAACACCTTGTTGATCGGGTTCTTGAGCATCTTCAGCATCATCGCATGAAATTCCTCTTCTTTCCCCTTGCGTGAGACCTGTATCTCTTTTTGCCAATCGTAAGCAACCTCTTTGACTTCTTCAATGATATGTTCAGGCAGACTCATCGTCTTTTCCTTTATTATTTTATTCTCAGTTTTCTGTGATTCAACTCTATGACAAGATGATCATTGTGCGGGGTGATCCTCAAAAAATCTTCTTTTTCTTCATTGGGGAGATTGAGATAGTTTTTTATGTAGATGGCTTTCATAAGGTCCCTTCTTCTTTCGTAATAAATACATATAAGATGTAAAAAAATAACGCATGATATGTATAGTTATAACATAAAAAAGTTAACTTCAGCTTTGTAAGTATGATATAATACGGGCGAAATATCAGACACAAAGGAGTGGTGTTGGCACTGCTTGACAACGATAAGGATGTATTGCCTCTGAGCAGTATTGCAGAACTTTTAAGTGCAAAAGTACGTACGCTGAAAATGTATGAGGAGAAAGGCTTGTTACCTCCCAAAGAGGTAGAGGGCAATAAAAAGCTCTATTCGATCAATGATGTCAAGCTGATCGCCTTCGTGCATTACCTGGCAAGTGTACGAAAGATCAATGCCAACGGTATCAAGTATATCCTGGAAATGCTCCATAACAATATGGATGAAGCGCATCGGTATGAGTTTTTAGGCAAAGTGGAGAAAAAACTCGAGTCTCTTTCCGGCAAAGATATCTCTGATGTAGAGATGATATGATATTGATACATTATAAATGTAAAATATTTACACTATAAATG
>DSDW01000026.1 GCA_011048515.1 Campylobacterota bacterium
AGTTGTAATGGTGCGGCGCATACTCCGGATCCAGTGCAATGGATTGCAGGTGGTGACTGATCGCACCCTCCTCTTCCCCCAGTTTGTGGAGGAGATTTGCCAGTGAGGCATGTGCCGAATCATCATTGGCATCCATTACAATGATCTTTTCATAACTCTCTTTGGCATCCTCCAGATTATCTATCTGCATCATCACATAACCGTGTCGCTGAAGCACATCGACATTATCTGCCTCCAGCACCAGAGCACTCTGCAGTGCTTTGCTTGCTTCGAGCATATCGCCCTTGGCTACGGCATCATCCGCCATCTGAACCAGCTGCTCAAGCCGTGTAGGTTCTATCTCTGGTTTGGAGAAGGTCTTGTCAGGGCGGTTGATCCCTCCGATCTGTTCATCGGGAAGTTTTGCTTCAAAATCTACACCTCTTTTGGGATGTTCGCCTGAAAAAAGCTGTTTGAAAAAGAGGTAAAAGATCACCCCTGCAAGGATCAAAAGAAAGAGTTGAAATAGTGTCATAATATCTCCAGTTCTTGAAGGGGAATGATAGGGTAATCTAACTTAAATCCAAAGAAAATCATGAAAGAAATATTGCATTTGGGACAGCTATTATCCGGTCTTATCCCATGCGATTCGACTATCTTTTTAACTGTGCGGCGATCTGCCCGGCCAAAGCATCCATCTCTTTCATTTTATAGAACGCAAAATACGCAAAGCTCATTTTACTACGCTATCACTGGGATCTCTTCGGCAGAGTGCCCGCGCTACTAGTCGCGCTTTTAACTGGTTGCCTTTAACTGCGATGCGATCTGACCGGCTAGGGCATCCATCTCCTCTTTAGTCTCAAAGAGAAATTCATATTTCTCCTCTTCACCAAGGTGTACAAAGATACCAAACCCTACGACCTCAACCTTGCCTTTTGCCTCACTATCAAGCCACTCCAGGCTTACCTTTGTTGTCTCATTCTCGTAACCGGTTTTTATGACAGCTGCGGGATAAAGCTGAGTGATCTTTTTTGTATCGAACTGTTTCTCTTGAATCGTAATTATCATACGAGGATTATAGTATAATCCTTGTAAATCTTCCATAGGAGCACAGATGAGTTTAAAAGAACAGATCAAAAACGATATCAAAGAGGCAATGCGCGCCAAAGAGATTACCAGAAGGGATACCCTGAGAAATATCCAGACAAGTATCAAGCAGATAGAGGTTGATGAACGCAAAGAGCTTACAGATGCCGAAGTTGAGGCAATCCTTGCAAAGTACCTCAAACAAAGAGAGGATGCAAAAGTCCAGTTTGCAGAAGCAGGACGCGATGACCTGGTTGCAAAAGAGGATGAAGAGATCGCTATCGTACAGAGCTACCTTCCAGAGCCTATGAGCGATGAAGAACTGGTAAGTGCGCTTCAAGAGATCATTGAAGCGGTCGGTGCCGAAAGCATGAAAGATATGGGGAAAGTCATGGGGGCAGCCAAAGATGCGATCGGAAGCCGTGCAGACGGCGCACGCATCAACCAGACGGTCAAAAAACTTTTAGCATAAGCTTCTTATGCTTGTTCCAGCCTCTCCCGAGGTGGAACACTATACGGTTAACCAGTATTGAAAGACGCTACACTTGGGGAGTAGACGAGAAAAAATCCTATAGTAAACGAGTACCTAATTACTCTTCCCCGTACTTCACTTTCCTAATCGCAGCCGTAATGTCATTCTGACGCATGAAGTATTCGCCTACCAGGAAGGCATCTGCACCGATCTTGGAAAGCTCTGCGACGGTCTCATGGTCATGGATGCCTGATTCGGCAACGATGATCTTCCCTTTGGGGATAAGCGGGATCAGTTTTTCACTGAGGCTCATATCCATCTCAAAAGTTTCAAGGTTGCGATGGTTGATACCGATGATCTGCGCACCGGCAAAAGTCGCCTTGATAAGGTCTGTTTTATTGTGGATCTCAACAAGTACATCCAGCCCCAGATGCAGTGCATACTCATAAAGCTCTTTCAGCTCTTTACGGCTCAATGCCGCAGCGATCAGCAGAATATAGTCAGCACCAAAAACCAATGCCTCCAGGATCTGATACTTATCTACGATAAAGTCCTTACGCAGTAACGGCAAATTCACATAGCGCCGCACCATCCCCAGATACTCTTTGTCTCCCTGGAAATAGTGGGGTTCAGTCAAAACCGAGAGTGAATCAGCACCGCCTTTCTCATACTGCTGCGCGATCACCATCGGATCGAAATCCTCACGTATGACCCCTTTGCTTGGACTGGCCTTCTTGATCTCCGCAATAATACGGTAAGGGTTCTCCTCAGTAGAACGGAGTGCGGACTTCACATCCTTGGGCATAAAAGGGTTATATGCGAGTGAACGCCCCAACCACTCCTCGGGAAACTCTATTTTTCTCTTTTCAAGATCTGCTTTGGTTCTCTTGATAATTTCATCTAAAATCTGTGCCATCTATACAGCCTTGGCTAAGTTTTCGCGTATTATATCCAAACGCCAAACGCTAAACGCTGAACGCTCTCTTATTTACACTTCCGGATAGCCTCCCAGTGATCCCTGATCTCTTCCTGCTCAAGACCTTCCTTCTCAATTACCTTTTTCATCACCTCATAGGCTTCTTTACACTTCCCTTGTTTATAATAGCCCCAGGCAAGCGAATCCAGATAAAATGTATTGTCAGGCTGTTGCTTGAGTGCCTTCTGAACGATGCTGATCCCTTTGTTGACATCGAACTCTTTGTCTATCAGCGTATACCCGTAATAGTTGAGATAGATACTCTCCTCTACCCCTGATGCAATTGCTTGTTCGAAATAAGAGATCACCTCTTTCAGCATCTTTCGATCATCTTTATCCTCTGCTTGTTCAAAAAGCAATATCCCTTTTTCAGCAAGCCATTTTCCATCCTTGTCCCGGCTGTAGAAATGATCGACCAGCAATATCGCTTTTTCAAAAGATCTTGTTGCCTTATAGAGATCATAGAGGATATCCTCATGTCCTTCACGATGCTTTTCCAGAAATGCCGTGGCGCCTTCAAGGTCCCTTTTGTAGACATAGGCATCGATGATCCTTCTCAGATAATCCTCGTTGCCTTCCAGTTCATACATCGCTTCATAGGTACTGATCAGCCCGTCGATATCATTCTCTTTCATATAGAGCTTGAGTAGTTTAAGAT
>DSDW01000110.1 GCA_011048515.1 Campylobacterota bacterium
TCCCTATATAGGTGATAAAGAGGAAAGTCCCTTCTGGAAAGGTATGCGTTGCAGTGCAGTGTTTCACGCCGATGATGGCATTGGCTTCACTTGGAGCACTTTCAACCAGCCTGTCATAGGCTTCCTGGTGTTCATTGCGTTTTCTTTCCAAAAAACCTTTGATCAACCCTTTTGGGGATATCTGGATCTTGTGTGTGATCTCGATCATGGAAAACATCGATTTGATTTTCAGGTGTTCGGGCAGGTTTTCCGTTGTTGTTACTATCATTATCCATCTCCTTTGCGTTGAGGAGCCTTATGTGTGCACGCACTGTGAGCCAATCTCCCCAATCCCCTTGTTGAAGTACTGTTAGTATACAAAAAACAGGTGCACATTGCAAGAAAAGAAGCAGGGCGGATGGTGTCAGCCTGGGGAGGGGAGAAAAATCGGTATAATGTTTCTTTACCATATAGGGGAAAAGACTAAGCTATGAAACACTACAGAGGCATCCGGAAAAAACTTACCGCATATATCGACCGGTTCCTGGCCGCGGGGGAGACGGTCGAAAATATCAGGGATATCTGGTACAAGTTCAAGGGGGACATTGAGCATCTCAAAAAGATGCCTGATGACAAGTGGGATATCTATGTCAACCGTCTGATCGGGGAGTACCTCTATGAACTCTTTCTGGACGGTGATGTGACGATCTACAGCCGGCTCAATATCATCACCAAGGGACTCGGCAACGACACCCATACCTATAACACGCCCATCGTGCTCTTCTCTGAGAAACCGACCCGAAGCACGGATCTCTTGTCGGAGGCGCTGCTGTGCGGCATCTACAGCAGCGCGGGGCAGATCCCCTCCTTTGAGTCGGTCAATGTCGCCCAGTATCTCAA
The DNA here is from genome assembly GCA_011048515.1 of Campylobacterota bacterium. Taxonomy (GTDB): domain Bacteria; phylum Campylobacterota; class Campylobacteria; order Campylobacterales; family Sulfurovaceae; genus Sulfurovum. The sequence continues at coordinate 880 of DSDW01000110.1, forward strand.
CCGTACCGCCAAACACAACAAAGCCTACCTTATCGCCATTACCGATTTTGATCCTTCCGGTGAGTCCATCTTTCACTCCCTTGCCGAAAAGGTCAGGACCGACCTGAAACTCATCAATCCGGATATCGAGTTCACCGCCATTCCCGTGCTTTTTGGCAGGGGATATAAGGATATCGTCTCCCGCTATCCCACCTATACTCCCAGCGCCAACAAGCAAAACAAGCTGAACCAGGTGTGGATCGACAAAGGGCAGACCCTCGGCGTCGAGCTCAACGTTGTGGAGAACAAAGCCGAACTTCTGGAGTCAGCCATCCTCAAATCCGTCGCTCCCGAAGTCGTGGAGGAGCTGAGCCGGCACCGATGGGAAAAACAGAAAGAAGAGACCATACTCGCCGGCGACAAGCGCTATCTGGAGCTGCATGAAGAGCTGAAACAGCGGGTGGCTGAGATCAGGGATGAGGTGGAGTCGATGGAGACGGTGTTTGATGCGAAGTGGTCTACCCCGATCGATGCTGATGGGGTCAAGGATATGACGCGGGAGAAGCGAAAAAAAGCAAAATAGGGGGCTGCATTTTTAGCGCTGCAAAATAGAAAACTTCAAGTATAATTTCACCTTCAAAATAAGGTAAAAAAACAAGTGAACAAAGAAAAGCAAACTATAGATATGCTCTCACAAATAGGCAAACTGCTTTTACAACACGGAGCGGAGACAGAGCTTGTGGAGACAAGCATCAAAAACGCTGCGATGAAACTGGGCTGTCAAGAGCTGGCGATCCTGATCTTTCCCAATGCGATTTTGCTGAGTCTGCCCTCAGGCGACAAAGTTTACAATACCCAACTTTATAAAGCAGAGAGGCAGGATGTCAATTTCACTGCGCTTGACAAAGTGATAGGGGTCATTGAGCAAATAGACGAGACATCTGACAGAGCAAAGCTTCTTGAAGCGCTTAAAGATGAAAAGAGTTTGAGTCCTATGTATCCCTATTATCTGCGAAATCTTATGGCAGGCCTGGGATGCGGGGCATTTAGTCTGCTTTTTGGTGGAGATTTCTACATATTTGCAGCAGCTTTTATCGCTTCTACTCTGGGGTTTTATCTCAACAGTTTTTTGCTCAAGCACTATTTCAATCCTTTTATCTCTATTATTCTTGTCTCTTTTGTTACAACCATAAGCTCGGGGCTGTTAACGCTTCATAACGAGATGGCACATATAGCGATCGCTTCATCTATCCTCTTTTTGGTTCCAAGTGTTGCGTTTATCAATTCCGTCAACGATCTTACCAAGCGGCACTACACCACGGGTCTTGTTCGCGGAGTGCGGGGAGTGATCATCTCATTTGCTATAGCGATAGGAATATCTTTGGCGTTGCATCTTTTGGGTGTGGAGAAGTTTGTATGATCCTTGACATAAGCATCGGTTTTTTCGTTTCTTTATCTTTTGCGATCCTTTTCAATGCTCCAAAACGCGCCTTGATCCCTGTTGTTATCCTTGGGATAGGGGCTGTATTGATTAAAAAGTATATGTTGCTCTACAGCTACAGTTTAGAATTTTCAACTTTTATCTCAGCGTTTTTTATAGGCCTTGTAAGTATCTATTTCTCTCATAAGCAAAATATACCTATTTTGGTCTATGCGATCAGCAGCTCAATCGTTTTGGTTCCTACGGTCAATGCCTATAAAGCGATGATGGGTTTTATCCAGATCTCAACGCATCAGATCAACAACCAGGAGCTGATTATCCAGTCTCTGCATTACGGTTTAAGAACCTGGCTTGTATTTGGCGCTATTGCTATCGGGATCGTATTGCCTACACAGTTTATCAAAAAGTATCGGTTTAAAATACTGTAGGAGATCGTACGGGCCAATGCCGGTGCATCTGAGAGGTGCTTGTACTGGGTAACTTCCTGACAGCGGCAACGATGCCTATGATTAAGGTTTGTGGGAGTATAATTCCGGTCTCTTTTAAGAAACCACAAAACAAGCGGTCGTGGTGAAATTGGTAGACACGCTAGATTCAGGTTCTAGTGGCAGCAATGCCGTGGAGGTTCGAGTCCTCTCGACCGCACCATCCCTTTTTACTTTTTAATCCATATTTTTTTCAGGCTTGCCGTTTTGCAATAGTCTCTGATACTGTTTGCCGATCAACGGTTTTCTTTGTTACCGCGTTGTGCGGGGTAATGCATAGCCAAATATCATAATTTCATAACCCATATAA
>DSDW01000111.1 GCA_011048515.1 Campylobacterota bacterium
CCTTAAAATAGACTGATAGGTCTAGTACTGATCTGGGTTATTTTCTAAGAGATCTGAGGTAACTATTGAGATGTTTAATGGAGTGGAGATAACGCCTGTTTGATGACTGACTGGGACTTAAGGAGAGTGCACCCCAGACAGTTTCGATCACAAAATCGGCCAGAGAGTCAATATCCGTCTTACTCTTGAGTTCACTTTGTTCAAGCAACATGATGATTTTTGCCTTGAGATGATCATATAGCAGGGTGATCTCCCGATCAAAATCCTTATCAACGGGTGACATCTCCTGATTGAGACGGTTAAGCGGACAACCGTACTTGATCAGCATAGGGTTTTTAGAGATCGCCAAGATGGCCTCAATGATCGCATCGATACCGTCTTTGCCTTCGATAGGGTTAAAAGTAAAAAAGATATCCATTTTGGGGCCGATCCGCTCTTTGATGACGGTGAGTACCATCTCTTTTTTGGACTTGAAAAAGTGGTAGAGTGAGCCTTTCGGGATATCACAGGCTTTCAGTATCATTGACATACTGGTACCGTTATACCCATGGATGTATACCAGCTCAAATACCACATCAAGGATCTTTTCTCTAGTCGACTGCTCTTTCTTCATAAAACGTATTATAGCACTAAACCAGTTTACTCAGATCCGGCGGAGTAAAGTGTTTTTGTTTATACTCCTCAAGCGCATCCCGTCTATCCATCTCCAGGGCCCACTCCTTCAGTTCCTCTCTCTCACCCCTGTACTCCATATAGGGTACCGACATCCCGCAGCTGGACTCCACTGCATAGATATGGAACAGAAAGAGGTTGCGTACAATCCCCTGACGCAATGTGTAGAGATCAAGACAGGTTTTAAAGCGTTCGTCTCCCTCTTCAATGATCTCGGCTTCGCAAAAGAGCCTGAGGATGAGCGGAGCACCTTCAAAGGCATGAAATACCAGAGTGAATTCTCCATTATTGGCCGCATCGCGGTAGGTACGGTTTCCCGAACCCGGAAGGCTGGCATAGAGCAGGGTGCTCTCATCCAATACTCTCAAAGTATCATAACCTTTGGGTGAAAGATTGACCTCTTTGCCTGAACTGCTGGCGATATAGAAAAGTTTTTGTGCTTTGATAAAATCAATATCACGTAGTTCCAGTTTTTTATACTGTTTTCCCATGCAATCTCCTCTACTGTTCTGCGATGACACACTTCTGGTGTGCCGCTTCATTGGTGAGTGTGTCTACCTCTATCAGGATATGGTTGAAGCCAAGTTTTTTCAACTTCTCCTTCATTGGGCAGGTGATCTCCTCACACTCTCTGAGGGTGATCCCTTCGTCATCCAGGAGTATATGAAAAGAGATGAAGTTGAGTTTGGAGCTGGGCTGATGGATATGCAGGTCATGATAGCTGGCGACATGTCCGGATGCAAAAATGATCTTTTCCAGTTCTTCGGGGGTGATGCCGATCGTATTGGCATCCATCAGCGAGAGAAAACTCCGTTTGAAAAGAGGGAATGAGTGTTTGATGATATAGAGCGAGAAGAGAATGGTCAGTACGGCATCTATCGCATAGATCTGAAAATAATAGATCATGATCCCGGCGATGACCACCCCTACGGATACAAGTGCATCTGCAAGCATATGCAGATAGGCTGAAGTGATGTTGGCATCGCCGTGGTGGTGCGCTGTATGCTCATGGTCATGGTCATGGTGATGGTGCTCTTCCACACCCATGGCATGGAGGAGATAGGCACTGACACCGTTTGCGACGACAGCGATCATCCCCACCACGATCATATATTCGGGGGCAATGACCTCCGGGGCGAAAAATCTTCCTATGGACTCATAGATCATATAGAGCATCGTAAGGAGCAGAAAAAGCGTATTGGTAAAGGCAGCCATCATCTCTGCCTTGATAAACCCGAAAGTAAACTGGAATGTCGGACTGCTTGTTCCGAACCGGAGTGCAATATAGGTGATGACGATAGCGATGACATCACCGGTATTATGCAGAGCATCGGCAATGAGCGCAAAGGAGTTGGAGATAAACCCAAAGATGATCTCTGCAATGATAATGGCAAGATTGAAAAAAATGATCAGAAGTATCTTTTTTGCTTTCATAGCCTCTCTTTAGGGGTAGATACCCTAAGTATATAGAGCCTGATGTTAGGGTTTACTTAAGATTAAAAATTATCTGCCATATGTGCAGCTTTAGTGCAAATAAGTCTTAGAACTCGAAACCTCCGGTCTCACCTTTACTCATACTTTCATAGACGGCTTTGACATAGGCTTCCCGCACTTCACAGTGAAGAAGCTGATCGCACTTCAGGCAGCTTTGCACGCCTTTCTCCTTCTGACAGGCTTCAAGTGCGTTTTTTTTCTGCTCAAGCGCAATCTGCCACTCATTCAGCACAGCTTCATGCATTAGTTGATCCCGTACGCTTTTTTCAGGGCTTCGATCTCGTAGCGGGAGCCAAAGAAACACGGACTTGTATCGTGCGGATGTTCAGGTACCAGCTCCATCAGTCTTTCGCCTTTGTCGTTGATCGCCTCTCCCCCTGCCTGCTCGTAGATAAAGGCAAACGGGATCACTTCAAAGAGCTGTCTGAGCTTGCCATGAGGCTTGTCTGTCGTACCCGGATAACTGAAGAGACCTCCCCCTTTGAGCAGGATCTGGTGCAGGTCCGGTACCATGCCGCCAGAGTATCGCAGTCTGTACCCCTCTGCAAAAAGCGAATCTACAAATGCCTTGTGGTGCGGGGCCCAGTTTTGTTGGGTTCCGCCCGGCGCATTGAGCTTGCCTTTTTCATTGAGTGTGATCTCTCCGATCGCTCTGAAGTGATCTCCCGCTGCACGGTAGAGCATCGGTTTGCTCTCTTTCATTGCGATGACCAGTTCGATCCTTGGTCCATAGACGACATAGGCAGAGGCTACAAGGTTTTGTGCCTC
>DSDW01000072.1 GCA_011048515.1 Campylobacterota bacterium
ACAAAATACCACATGAAGTTCGCAGCCGCCACCAATGCAAGGAGTGACCACATAAGGATCCCTACTACTTTTTTGACTTTATTCTCGGCTTTGCTCATATCAGGTTCTTTCTGCTTATTGCTGATACGTTTACGCAGTCCAAGGATCTTTGTTTCGATCAGATCCCTGTAAATAACCCTGAAAATGGTCTGAGGACAGGCCCATCCACACCATGCTCTACCGCCCACCACTGTCACGGCGAAAATACCGAGAAAGAGAAGCATCAGCAGGAACGGCATCAAATAGAGCTCCTGCATATCAAAGACTGTTCCTGCCAGGTGCAGTTTTTTATGATCGAAACTGAGCAGGAAAAGATGGTTTCCGTTGATTGTGATCCATGGGATACTGATCCCTACGATCGTTGCGGCCAGATATGCCCAATACCTCTTAACACTGTAGGGGATCCATCCCTTCAAGTACTCTTTTTTACTGACTTTCTTTTGTTGCGCTGTTGCTTCCATGTTACAGTACCTCATCTTCTAGTTTATTTTTTTCCAAAGGACAGATCAGAACCCTGTCCTCACTCTCTTTTTTCTTGTCTGAAAAATCTGTCTCCAGCCAAGCCCCGTCAACCAACTCTCTAAGTTTTCTTGACTCGATATAATCTTTAAGAGAACTACGACTCACCTCAAGCTCCCGTGCCATCGCACTGACACTCATGCCCTCTGTCAGGCCTTTCATGATCTGAGCTTTAAATTTATCGAACTTTGAAGAGGATCTACTTCCTTTGGGACGCCCGATCTGGGTGCTCTTGGATGCTTCTGCCTCTCTCAAGTCATTGATCAGAGGAAAGAGATCGATGATTTTGGTGGTTTTATTGATAACTCTCTTTGGAGACACAACATAGAGCGTGACCTCCTTGCTCAGCGAACAGTTGATCAGCTTGATCAGCTCCTCGGCACGCTGACTGAGTACAGAAAGCGTCGGAACGACGATGCTGTCCCCTTCACACAGAGAGCGCAAAAACTCCTCAAACTCTTTTCTCTCCTCTATTTTAAGCGGTCTGTTTGAATACTCCACTACCTCTTTGTCGATTTGAATATCATTAGCCAATGAAAAAGAGAGAATAACACGTTGCTGTTCAGCCAGGCTGTTTAAGCCGTGAAGCTGTCGTATGTAGCCATATACCATTCTATTTCCTTTCTCATTTTTACCATCTTACTCTTTTTGATGATGAAAGTCAATAGTTTTAAAACAAAAATCGTCAGTTTTTTCTTTTTCCCGTCAGGAGAATCTCTTCTTTCCTCTAATTATGATAAAATAACCTGATAATCATTTGGAAACATTTCAAAGGAATAGCGTGAACCTTACACATTTAGACGAAGAAAACAAGCCCAAAATGGTGGATGTCTCAGACAAAGAGAACACCACGCGTATCGCAGTAGCTTCCGGCATCATTGAAGTCACACCCGAAGCGTATAATGCCGTCATTGCCAATACAGCCAAAAAAGGGCCTGTCCTGCAAACCGCGGTCATCGCTGCGATACAGGGGGCAAAACAGACCAGCAGCCTGATCCCTATGTGTCACCCGCTGATGCTTACTTCGGTAAAAACAGATATCGAGGAGCTGCCTGAAGTTCCCGGATTCAAACTCACAGTAACCGCGAAACTCAAAGGTCAGACCGGTGTTGAGATGGAAGCCCTTACAGGCGTCAGCACAGGTCTGCTGACGATCTATGATATGCTCAAGGCGATCGACAAGGGCATGGTGATCAGAAATATCCAACTGGAAAACAAGTCTGGCGGAAAATCCGGCGACTTCACAAGAGTTTAAGGAGAGCGTATGATACTCGATAAGAATACACAGGAAAAACCGAAAATCGAATACCCTACCCAGTGGGGCTTCAAACTCATTGGACGGGACAAAGAGGCACTTCTGGCCTGCATCAAAGAGGTGATGGGGGAGAAGGAGCATCTCTGCTCGCTGGGTAACAGATCCAGGACAGGCAAATTTACAACATACAACGCTTCATGCGTCGTTGATACCCAGGAAGAGAGAGACAGGATCTTTAAATACTTTCAGGAGCATAAAGATGTGGAGATGGTGATCTAGTGGTCATCTCTTTTTCAAGCTGAAAAAGCCTACGTCATTCCGGACTGGATCCGGAATCTACTCCCCCCTCATAGTCTCAGATTTTCCAACATCTTATCTGCACTGAGACTCACCAGCATAGAGACAATCACATAGGCCAGAAAGAAGTAGAGCCCTACCTGCACCTCAGCATGACTCATCTCTGAACCGCTGCCTGTCAGGTAGACCAGCAGTGTAGCCACGATAAATACATCCAGCATCGACCACTTCCCGATCACTTTGAAAAACCTCACAATGCCGTAAGCAAACCGGCTCTCCATCACCACCGTAACAAACATTAAAGAGAGGGTCTTCGTCAGTGGTATCAGTACGGAGAAGAAGAGGATCACCAGTGCGATCAGGATATCTCCGCTCTCCCACAGTTTTACCACTGACCCCAGGAGACTTTTGGATTCAAAAGAGAGTACGACATCACCGATATACTCCAGCTCTTTATGGATCGTCACCGTCAGCAGCGGAGCGAAAAGACCGAAGTAGAGTACGACCAGTGCCGCCAACCCTCCCAAAAAAGTAAACAGCCTCAATCCCATGAGAAAAGAGATTATCAGAATTGCTGTAAGCAAACCCATCACATAGAGGGTATAGCGCTTTGCCTCCGAGCGATGCAACTCTTTCTCTTTGATGATCTCCTCACGTACAAGCCGTTTCTCGTTGGCATAATGTCCCAGACTTAACTTCTCCATCCACGCTTTCGCCTGGTATTCACTCTGTTTTGAAAACTCTTTCTCCACAACAAGCAGTTGGGTACTCTGCTCATATTTCTTCGCCTGCGAGTAAGCCTGCAGCCCAAAATATCCCATC
>DSDW01000148.1 GCA_011048515.1 Campylobacterota bacterium
ATTAAATTCTAATTATGTTTAATAACATATATTTGAAATTTAAAAGCATTATTTGCAGATATCAATTAGTCACTCATTTCACGAAGTAAGGACGATGGTAACCAATACACTCTCTAAACGTACAAATACCGATGAACAAACCATCTCTATGTTATGATGTGATATGAAAAAAATAATCTTTTTGCTCATCCATACACTGATATTTGCTTCAGCGCCTGACCCGGATCTCAAATATTACCAGGAGAGGTACAGTCTGTGCCATGGCACAACGAACTACCAGATCACGCAATGTCTGCTGAACGGTTCCATCAACTACCACAATCTGAGAGGAGACAGGAACCGATACCGGCAGGTCAGCAAAGAAGCGCTCAGAGAAGCGGAGCGCAGAGGCGAAGTCTATCGTTATGTCATGAGGCTGATGCCGCAGACTCGCAGGTATCAGGGTCTGAAGGCGTATATCGACTACCTCTACTCCATCCGTGACATCTATACACCTCCCCGGTTCGGGGGCAATAAGGAAGAGGATATCATCCGGACAAAAAGGGTATTGAACCTTCTTCTGGATGCAAGACTGAGGGAGGATACCGAAATCACTGTATGGTTTGAAGAGGCGATCCTTGAATTTCAGAGAAGACACGGACTGGAAGTGGACGGGGTCATCGGCCCGCAAACACAACGGGAACTGAAACAGCCTATCCACAGCATCATCACTAAAGTGAAAAAAAATCTGGAACTCGAAAGGATCGCAAGCCCCAAAGGGTCAGAGTACATTTTGATCAATATCCCCGAGTTTAAACTCTACTACTACATCAACCATAGACCGGTACTGGAGATGAAGGTCATCGTAGGAAAGCCCCATATGAGAACCCCCGTACTCAATCGAAAAATGCAGTATATCGTGAAAAATCCAAGATGGTATGTCCCCCCGTCGATCTATGCAAAGGAGTATGCCCACAAGTCAGACGGTTATCTGAAAAGAAACGGCTTTACCTTTAATGGTCAGGGCAAGCTCTATCAAAAACAAGGCCCCGACAATGCTCTGGGTCTGGTGAAGTTTCTATTTCCCAACAGATACAATGTCTATATGCATGACACACCGGCCAAATCACTGTTCCACAAAAGAGTCAGGGCATTTTCGCATGGGTGTATACGGCTGGAAAAACCGATGGAACTTTTGAACCTATTGGGCTACGAGTATGATACGGATAAAAACGAGTGGATCACGCTGCCAGAACAGATACCCGTCTATGTGGAGTACCATACCGTCTGGGTGGATGAGTACGGCATCGTACAGTTCAGAGATGATATCTACGGATATGAGAGGAAGCTGTTCCGCTAGTTTTTCCTGATATTTATCTATTTTTATCAATTTTCATAAAAATACTCTATAATAGAACTATAACAGCGCATAGAAAAGGAGTAGAGATGAAGATACTCTTAACAGGAGCAAACGGATATATCGGACGACGGTTGAAGCAGAAACTTCTGGATCAGGATATCTCCTTACGGCTTCTGGTACGCAATCCCAAAAGCCTGGATGAGAAGGCACAGCAGAAAGCCGAAGTCTATCAGGGCGACACCTTTGATAGTGCTTCGCTGGAAAGAGCGCTTCAAGGGGTTGATGTGGCTTATTACCTGATACACTCTCTGCAGGCACCCAACTACCGTGAGCTGGACAGACAGAGCGCACAGAACTTCCTCGATGCCGCGGTCAAGTGCGGTGTCAAACGCATCATCTACCTGGGCGGGCTTGGGATCAAAGAGCAGGCAAGCGAACACCTTCTCAGCCGTATCGAGACCGGTGAGATACTCTCCAGCCGGCCCGAGTCGATACAGACGATATGGATACGTGCAGGGGTCATCATCGGCTCGGGGAGTGCCAGTTTTGAGATCATACGCCACCTCACAGAAAAACTGCCCGTTATGGTCACTCCCAAATGGGTCAACACCCTCGCACAGCCCATCGGCGTAGATGATGTGATCAGTTATCTTGACAGCGCCAAAGATCTGGGCTATGACCAGAACCTGATGGTGGATATCGGAAGCGAGAAGATGACCTACAGAGAGATGATGCTTGCCTGCGCCAAGGCACTGGGGCTGCGACGCATCATCCTGCCGCTTCCGATACTGAGCATCAGGCTCTCCTCCTACTGGCTCAATATTTTTACCCCGGTTCCCTACAATGTGGCCAAGTCACTTATCGAAGGGCTCTCTTCCGAGGTTGTGGTACAAAACGACCATGCCAAAACCTATTTTCCCCATATCCGCCCCGCTTCCTTTCAGGAAGCCGTCCGGAAAGCGATAGCGGAGATGGAGAACAACCAGGTCTTCAGCCGCTGGAGCGATGCGGGAGGAGGCGTGGATCTCTGGGAGGAACAGCATATGGATGATCCCTCCACGGCGATTCTCACCGATCGTCAAAGAGTGCCGCTTGAGGGTGTATCCAAAGAAGCGCTTTTCAGCACTTTCTGCTCGATAGGAGGCAAGGAGGGGTGGTTCGGGTATGACTGGCTCTGGAAGATACGAGGCGGGGTGGACAAGCTGATCGGTGGCGCAGGACTCAACCGGGGCAGACGTGATCCATGCGCGCTCAGGATCGGAGAGAGTGTGGATTTCTGGCGTGTCGAGGACCTCATCCCCGACGAACGGCTGCTCCTGCGTGCCCAGATGAAAGTACCGGGGAAAGCCTGGCTGGAGTTCAGGCTCCGGGGCGGCGAGTTCATCCAGACCGCCTACTTCTATCCTCGCGGACTTTGGGGCAGACTCTACTGGTATCTCCTGATGCCGGTACATTACCTTGTCTTCCGCAACATGATCCGTGCCATCTATCATAAAGCAAAACAGATGCAGCAGAAAATAAAGGAAGCATAACATGAAACCGAAGCTCACACTCTACTATGACAAAGAGTGCCC
>DSDW01000113.1 GCA_011048515.1 Campylobacterota bacterium
GATATCGCCAAAGCCAGACACAGAGAACTGACAGAGATCATCAAGGCGAAAAACTATCTTTTCAGACGTGAACATACGAATAATCTGGAGGTACTTCTGGAGAGCGGCAAGAACGGCATCTATCAGGGGTTCGATCAGTACTTCAATCGTATCGCTGTCAAAAGTGATGAGGATCTCAGTTCCAACTGGGTAGTGCTAAACGAGATAGAGGTGAGCAGTGAAGGCAATAATGCAACACTTTAAAGCAACCAAACATCTGAAGATCATTGTATCGCTTTTAGCCGTACTGAGTCTTTTGCTGGCATTTGCCATGCTTCGCGACAGCGCAGAGGTGATCACACATCAGCAGGCCAATGCACTTTTTACCCAGGAGAAGATCAAGAAACTGATCGTTGAGGGGGAGTATATCCGTATCATCACGGAGGAGAAGGAGTACAAGGTCTACGAGGGGGCGATCAACAAAAGCACTTTCTTTGCCAAATATCCTGTTGAGGTGAAAGAGAGTAAAGCCTATCTCTATGATCTTTTTACGCTTTTTTTGATACTGGGAGCATTTGTTTTCTTTTTCAGGATGATCCAGGAAGGCAGAGAAAAACAGCTCAAGCACCTCAAAGTCAACCTGCAGAGAGAAGATGAAGCGCTCAAGGCAGAACCGGTACAGGCGATCACTTCGAATGTAAGGTTCTCTGATGTGGCCGGTATCAGTGCAGTAAAAGAGGAGCTTGAGGAGATCATCGATTTTTTGAAAGCGCCGCAGAAGTATAAAGCGCTTGATATCAGTCTTCCAAAAGGGGTGCTGCTGGTCGGTCCTCCGGGAGTGGGCAAGACACTGATCTCCAAGGCTGTGGCAGGGGAAGCGGGTGTGCCGTTCTTCTATCAGAGCGGAGCCTCTTTTGTGCATATTTATGTGGGGATGGGAGCCAAAAGGGTCAGCGAACTCTTCAGAAAGGCCAAGCAGATGGCGCCAAGTATTATCTTCATTGATGAGATCGATGCGGTGGGAAAAAGCCGTGGAGAGTTCCGCAATGATGAGAGGGAAGCAACACTCAATCAGCTTTTGACCGAAATGGACGGTTTTGAAGAGAGTTCAGGGGTGATCGTCATCGGAGCGACAAACAAGATCGATGTCCTGGACGAGGCGCTGCTGAGAGCAGGGCGCTTTGACAGGCGTATCCATATCTCACTGCCTGATCTGGAAGAGAGGGCGAAGACGCTTGAACTCTACCTGGCCAAAAAGCCGCACAGTGTCGATATAGGCCATATTGCCAGAATGAGTGTGGGGTTCAACTCGGCCGCTCTTGCAACGTTGACCAATGAAGCAGCGATCTATGCGATGCGTGACGGCCGTTCTACGATCGAAACCTCAGACTTTGAAGCGGTCAAAGAGAAGGTACTGCTTGGAAAACGAAAGATCATGAGCCTGACGGATAAAGAACGTGAGATTCAGGCCGTCTACCAGGCGGCCAAGGCATTGGTGGCGACGTGGTTTGATATAGAGTTTGACAAGATAGGTCTGGTCAATATTATGCTGCTTAGAGAGGATCATGAGATACTCTCTAAAGGTCAGCTGCTCAACCGGATCAAGGTCTATCTGGCGGGGAGTGTCGCCAATTCGATCTTTTTCAAGGAACAGTTTACCAATGCCAGCAGTGATATCAAGCAGGCAAAAAAGATGGTGCATCAGGTCGTTTATGAGTATATGATGAATGAGAATTTCATCATCACACCGTCTGCAGAAGAGGAGCTTTTGAAAAACTCGGTTGCAGAAGTGACCAATCTTCTCAACTCACTCAATGATGCACTGAAAAAGACAGCCACATATCTGCTGGAGCATGAAAATATAGACCAGGAACAGTGCAGAGAGATACTCCGTGAGATATTTTAACGGGTTCTCTCTTCGCGGAGAAGAGCGGTTTTTCAGCGAGTATCTGATCCAAAACGATCTGTGTGTGGCGGGTTTCAGCTACGGGGCGCAGCAGGCTTTCGAGTATGTGTATAATACGACCCAGAGAGTAGACAGGCTTATCCTTCTTTCACCGGCATTTTTCCAGAGCCAAAAACCGAGTTTCATCCGTACCCAATTGCGTTATTTCAAAAACAGCAGGGAAGCCTATATCAAGCAGTTCCTTGCCAATACTGCTTACCCGTCACAGGTTGATCTCTCTGCTTGTCTCAGTACCGGCACACAGGAAGAGTTGGAGGCTCTGCTAAGTTACCGGTGGGAGAGTGAAAAGATCAGGAAGATCACAGGCAGGGGTACGACCATTGAGGTATTCCTGGGAAGAGAAGACAAGATCATTGACGCTCCTGCCGCGTTCGATTTCTTTGCAGGCAAGACGGTGACGTACTGGATAAAAGGTGCCGGGCATTTGTTGAAGGATTAAAGCAGGTTGGCCTTCTTGTTTCATGTTTTGGGCTATTTCACAGAGAATTTAAGAGAAAATCGATAAAGTACAAGAAGTTATACACTGTTTTATATGTTATACTTTTGATATAAAGAATTAAGGGATAAAATATGTCATTCACACCCCAAACTCCACATCTTACGATAGATGGTATTATCGAAGTCTATGAGGATGGTATCTTTCAGGGGATCGTACTCATAGAACGGAGACATGAACCGTACGGTTTGGCTTTGCCAGGCGGCTTTGTTGAAGTCGGAGAAACAGTGGAGCAGGCTCTGGTCCGCGAGATGAAAGAAGAGACAGGGTTGGATGTTGAGATTGACAGGGTACTGGGTATCTACTCCGATCCTGACAGAGACCCCCGTTTTCATGTTGCGACCATAGTCTATGTGGCCAAGGCCTCGGGC
>DSDW01000141.1 GCA_011048515.1 Campylobacterota bacterium
AAGGAAAGCAGGGCGGGCAGTTCTATACGCCCAAGAGTGTTGTGGAACTGTTGGTCAAGATGCTGGAGCCGTATAAGGGCAGGGTGTTTGACCCGTGCTGCGGTTCTGGCGGTATGTTCGTACAGTCTGAGAAGTTCGTGCTGGAGCACCAGGGGCGTATCAATGACATCTCGATCTACGGCCAGGAGTCCAACCAGACGACATGGAGACTGGCGAAGATGAACCTTGCCATCCGCGGGATCGACAGCTCACAGGTCAAGTGGAACAACGAAGGCTCGTTCCTCAACGATGCGCACAAAGATCTCAAGGCGGACTTCATCATCGCCAATCCCCCTTTCAATGTCTCCGACTGGAGCGGTGACCTGCTGCGAAACGACGGACGATGGAAGTACGGTACACCGCCGACGGGCAATGCCAACTATGCGTGGATACAGCACTTCCTCTACCACCTTGCACCGACGGGAACGGCCGGGTTTGTCCTCGCCAAAGGGAGTCTCACCTCCAACAGCAGCGGCGAGGGCGAGATACGCAAGGCACTCATCGAAGCCAATCTTGTGGACTGCATCGTCAATCTCCCCGCCAAGCTCTTTCTCAATACCCAGATCCCTGCATCACTATGGTTTATGAAACGCGGCAGAACGACGAAAGATATCCTCTTCATCGATGCGCGGAACAAAGGGCATCTGATCAACCGCCGTACCAAAGAGCTGAGCCATGAGGATACCGACGAGATCGCGCAGACCTACCATGACTGGAAACTCTCCCGTCATTCTGAACAAACCACACGTCATTCCGTACCTGATACGGAATCCACATACGAAGACATCAAAGGTTTCTGTAAGTCAGCATCACAAGATGAAGTGCGTGAGCTGAACTACGTACTCACCCCGGGGCGGTACGTGGGACTGGAAGAGGTCGAGGATGAGTTTGACTTCAAAGAGAGGTTTACATCGCTTCAAAATGAACTTCAAGAGCAGATGAACGAAGAAAAAGCACTCAATGAGCGAATCTTGGCAAATTTAGCAAAAATAGATATGGATGCCATAAAATGACTCTGCAAGAGCTGATACATCAAGGCGAAAGCAAAACCCTCGAATTGAAAGAGACCCTTCCCAAAAACGACTCTATAGCCAAGACTGTAGTGGCTTTTTCAAACACAAGCGGCGGGAAGCTCATCATCGGTATCAATGATAAAAGAGAGCCCGTAGGCATCGATGATCAAGAGATATTCGAGCTTCAAGACCGCATAGCCTCTATCATCTCTGATAGTTGCCATCCAAATATCTTGCCGGAGATTTACACACTCAATACCCATGGGAAAATACTTTTGGTTATAGAGGTTTCAAGGGGAAATCTGCTTCCCTATTATCTAAAACAGCACGGCAAAGATGGCGGAGTGTATGTTCGTCTAGGTGCGACAAATAGACAAGCAAGTAGTGAGATGATACAAGAGCTAGAGAGACAAAGGGTGCATCAAAGTTTCGATGAGCAAATAGCTTGGGATAGATCGCTTGAGTCTTTGGACCTCACACCGCTTCAAAAGGCTTTTGACAAAATAGGCAAAACACTTGACCATGCCAAACTGCTAAGTCTAAAGCTTATCAAGCAAGAGCAGGACAAAGCATACCCGACACACGGACTGCTGATACTTCTCGGGCTTTATGAGCATGTAGAGATAAAATGTGCAAGGTTCAAAGGCACTACGATGGCGGTTTTCCTTGACAAAAAAGAGTATAGGGGGGATCTGTTTTCGCAGCTGGAGCAGACAGAGCTTTTTATCAAAAACCATCTGCACCTCAAAGCGGAGATTCTAGGACTGCAAAGAACAGAAACCTATGAGATACCAATCCCAGCCATCAGAGAAGCTCTGGTAAATGCCATAGTGCATAGAGACTACAGCAACTTTGGGCGAGATATAAAAGTGGGAATCTACGATGATATACTAAACATCGTATCCCCCGGAGGTTTACCAAACGGTGTGACGATAGATGAAGTGCTATCGGGTCGTTCAGAGATACGAAACAAAGTAGTGGCAAGGGTGTTTAAAGAGTTAGGCTACATCGAGCAGTGGGGAAGCGGTCTTTCACGGATGAATGAGCTTTGTCGTGAGGCAAACATACAAGAACCAAAAACAAAAGAGTCGGGAGATTTTTTTGATATAGAGTTTGTGCGACCGATTGTGACCGAAAAAGTATCGGATACGGACGATTACGGACGATTAGTGTCGGATACCGCCATTAAACCGTCGGATAACCGTCGGATACCGTCGGATTGTTCCGAACAAGAAAAAGCAGTCATTGAATATCTTTTTAAAAACCAAACTATCAAATCAAAACAAGTAGAAAAACTACTAGGTATCAAAGAGAGTAGAACAAGAGAGCTTTTACATACTATGACAGAAAAAGGGTATATAGTAAAACTTGGAAGTGCAAGAAGTACACATTATAAACTTTCAAAGGTAGCGGGTGATGAGTAGTTGGCGAGAGTATAAGTTGGGGGAGGTAATGAATTTATTTCAAGGTCTTGCGATAAATTCTAAAACAAAATATTTACTTGTAGAAAAATCAAATTTACCATTGTTAAGGATTAAAGATTTACAAGAAAATACAATTGAAATTTTTGTAGATGAAAAAGAAGTTCCTGAAAAATGTGTAGCAAATGAAAATGATTTAATTTTTACAAGAACTGGAATTGTTGGTTTAGTTTTTATGGGCAAAAAAGGTGTTGTACATAATAACTGTTTTAGAATAGTTCCTAAAAATGATGATATCTTTTTGAAGTTCTATTATTATTATTTCAACAGAAAAGACA
>DSDW01000089.1 GCA_011048515.1 Campylobacterota bacterium
GTACTGGAATCATCGTTCACTGGAAAGATATATCCACGATTTAAATAAAGAGATACGACCGGTTGCCGGTCAGGAGAACCTGGATGACGATGCTTTACTCCTTGAAAGGGTCTATTTAGGCCTGAGAACCGCGCAAGGGCTATCTATTAGTGCTCTAAACAAACGGTTTGGCATAGACTTTTGCAGGAAGTTCGCGTCTGTTCTTTCAGCGCTGGGGAAAGAAGGGAATATATCTCTCACACCGGAACAATGTATATTGACTCCAAAGGGAAGACCTTTTTGCGACGGAATTGCGGCAAGATTGTTATAGTGTCCACCCGGAAATGGTAGATTTTGTCCCAAGACAAGGCCGCCCCAGAGGAATAGCGTTGCATTCCACAGGGCAGGCACAAAGGTTTCTGCCACAGGCGTAGTCCCGCCAAGATAATGCCAAATGGCGAGTCAAGTAAAAAATGTTTCATTTGTTAAAATTTTTACATATTCTTTAACAACGTGTTTTGAGATGCCTGTGACCATATGAACATAATTTAGATCCTGATTATATTCATAGGCCGTTTTTACTCTTTGATAATTTTTCAAGTAATTATCAACGGCTCGTTGGCTGTGTTGGCACTCGCGAGCCACATCAGCAGGGTCTTTTTTTTCTGCCACAACTTTACGAATGATAGTGGCTTTGTGGGATATACAAGATCCCATGTCATGAAGAGCACCCGTATGCGGCAAAGCGCACTTATGTTCTTTCTCATATATTTTTCGTGTTCGGGAGACCCATGTCGGATCTCTGAGGGTTAAAAGGCCGATATCCCTGCTGGAGAGTATGCCACCTTGTTCGTAGGTTTCGCGAATAATTCTGGCAACTGCATTTTTTGCAATTGCTGACATTGAAGCGCCTTTTATGAGTTGATTGACGTCTTCATCAGTAATGACAGAGAGTATCACCGGTACATATTTTCGGTTGGGGGAATCGCCCCTGGTATTTTTATCTAATGCGTTCCAAAGGATCTGTCCTGGTTTTAGACGTTTGGTTTCAGGGTTCAATGTATCAAACAAGGAGATGAGTTCGTCAGCCACTTTTTCGCGCATCACCGGCCCGAAAAATTTCGGGAACTCTCGTGCGAAAAAATTAACCACCGCAGGCTTGAAAAAACGATATTGGGCAGCGTTATATCGCTTAATACTATCAGTTGTTATGGACATTGGAACCTCGTTGAGTTTTTGAAAAGTTGGAGTGTCCTTCAAAAAAAATTTTCAGCTCAGCCTTCCGATGAGCAATGATATTACTTGTCTGATACAGTTGATGGTACTCCGTCACCAAAGAAGCTGACAGTTTAACCAGAAAGCCAATGGTATAAACATCAAAACCTTGTTCACTTAGGGTGACAACACGCTTGAACTTGCTTATATAATTTTTCACGGCAGCAATGCTGTGATGAGTAGCTCGGGCAATCTCAGTATATTCTTTGCCCTGCAGCCAGTGTTTGACGATAAGACTGCGATGGGAAATAGAGCGTCCCATATCTTTGATCGTTGAGCGCAAAGGCAAAACAATATTTTGGGCTTTTAGTTGTTGTAGATCGCGGCTTATGGTTCTTTCTCCACAGTTGAATAGACGATTGGCTAAATCTTCAATGGTTAATAGGCCCCCTTGCTGAAAGGCTTCGGTACATACACGCTGAATACGATGCTGGCGCAAACCGATGACTCCGTGTTTTTCCCGGACATTCAGGTCATCTTGACCGGTATCTAAAGTCAAAGTTACTGTCACTTGTTTACTGTCAGCTAAACGTATGTTGGGACCTTCATCAATGGAGATTATTTGAAAGAAAATTTGCCCGGGTTTCAAATGACCACTGGTTTCAAAATAGGGGCCATACACTTTATAAACACACTCAAGCACAGCTTTTGCTTCAAAAGGCGAGCATTGCAAACCATGAATCATTTCATTCATAAACTGTTGATCAAGTTGTTTTTGTGATAGACGGTCCCATTTTCTGAGAGAAGAATTATTAATCATGATGAACCTCCCAATGATTAAAAGAGTGATTTTGGCAAACTCCAGTCGGGCTACACCCTCCTTCCGTTTGCCAAAAATGTATATCTGGTTCATCAACATTATATCATTTTCTTTCTTATTGCCATATGGCACAATTATAGGCGGGACTACATCAAGATATTGGCACATCTCTTCCTCAAAAATCGCTCAACTTAGGTTATAGCTTTATCTGGAAATTATGTTATTATAATAATAGTGATTACGGTCATTCTTCCCTGCGGGGCGGGAAGGGTAGGCAAAGCACGAACATTGGACAAACAGGAGGGCATGCTGTGGTATTTAGCGGGGGTGGGGCACGGATTCTTGTGGTGGACGACGAGAAACAATTGGCAGATGTGCTTGTGGATTACCTGACCAAGTTGGGTTATCAGGCCGTTGCTGCCTATGGCGGGCATGAGGCGTTGTCCAAGTTTGAACAGGGGAATTTTCAACTGATCATTACGGATTTAAAGATGCCGGATATGGACGGCATGAAGCTCCTGGAGGCGGCAAAGAGCCTGGACAAGCGGGTTGTGGTTGTTGTTATTACCGGTCACGGCACCATTGAATCGGCAGTTGAGGCCATTAAGAAAGGGGCTTACGAC
>DSDW01000109.1 GCA_011048515.1 Campylobacterota bacterium
CCATAGTGATCAAATTCACCGATATACGTAGCGACAGGGTGTGCTTCTACCTGCGCCTTAAGATACGCCAGGATCTCATCGATATTCTGGTAGCTTGTTTCGCTCTTCTCTATCTCTACTGTATATACGGGATATTTTTCCATCACTGTGATTTGTTTCATTATATTCCTTTTGGTTTAAATTTGGTTTATTATTGGTTGAACGGGGCTGGTGGCAGACTGTTATCGTCTGCCCTGTGCAGTTTACATCCCTGGTAGTCTGGGGATTTTGCCCAGTTTGGACATTTTGCAGTACCAGCCCCATCCTTTTTTCATCCAGTGCCCCACGATCGGCATCGGGATGATCTTTCCGCCCTTGTTATTTCTGTAGACAAAGGCTGCACCGTTACCGGTATCCATGACACAAAGGATATTAAGGTGCTCGATATAGCTCTCTTTGGAATCTATATTCTGAGAATGCTGGAAGATGTTATAGGCGGTATTTCTCGCCATCACCTCTGCCACATGTCCCTGTTTCGCTCTCCAGTCCGGCCCCATAAGATTTGCCGAATCACCGATCGCATAGACCCCGTTAAATCCTTCCACTTCATTGTATTCGTTGGTCAAGACAAAACCTGCTTCGCTCAAAGGAAGATCCGAAGCCTCTAGAATAGGATGACCTTTACCCGCGGAGATGAACATCGTTAGATCGGACTCCAGTTTTGTCCCATCTTCAAAGCTGATCCCGTCCGCTTCAAAAGCAACGATCTTGGTACCTATTTTCTTTTTAATATTGGTCATTTGGAACATTTTGTCCATCATATCCAACGCTTTGTCTCCCATTTTCTGCCCCGGTTTCTCCATCGGTGCAAAGAAGGTGAGCTCGAAGTTGTCACGGATACCCTTACGTTTCAGGTAGGTATCTACGTTGAACAACACCTCAAATGCAGGGCCGCCACGCACTGCAGAGCTGTCTTTCGGGTTGCCTCCGAAGCCCATTGCGATCTTGCCTTTCCCCTTGGCAACCAGCTTATCGAGTTTTCCGTAGAGTGCAGTTGCCTCTTCGGGCGCACCGCAGATAGACAGAGAGTGCTCTTTCATGCCTGGCATTGTGATCTTGCCCTGGCCGATTGCAACCACAAGGTAGTCAAACCCCTCCATCACACGTCCGCTCTCCAGGGTGACTCTTTTTTCTGCGGCTTCGATTTTGCTTACGGGATCAATGATCAGTTGAAAGCCATGCGCCACTGCCAACTTGTCAAGAGGGACCGAAACATCCTCTCTTGTTTTCTCCCCAGTAGGGATCCAGATCGATGTCGGATAGATATAGAAGTAGTCCCTGTCGCTCACCAGAGTAACATTCATCTCATTTTTTCTCAGGAAGATCGCTGCTTCTACACCGGCAAATCCTCCGCCCAATACTAAAACTTTTTTTTCACTTGACATCTCATCTTTCCTTTTTTTTGACTAATACTTGAAGATAGCTGTCTCTTCCTGATGATTGACAACTTCGGCAGGAGACCCGCTGTTAAGCTTCACAATAGTGTACAACGCGCCTACCAGCAGCCCGGAGAGGATCACCACCCAGACTGTCAGTTTTTTCTCCGGAGAGGCCTTGCCTCTATAATCTTCCAGGCTCTCCAGTGTAGGTTCAAACTGCTGCATCGCTATCCCTTACTTTTGCAGTGCTTCAAGCCTGGGATAGGTAAAGATCAGGTCTCTATCGATCACGATCTTCTCTTTCTCGTCAATTGCATAGGCCTTGATCTTCACAGGGATCGATACATCCTTGTCATGACTCTGAGCCAATGGTTCGTCTGCCTGCAGGATCACCACCTCTTTTGCTTTGAATCCTGGCCCTATCTGGATAGGATTTTTTGGGCGCACGATCTTGATCTTATCATTGTTGATGATCTCGAACGTATAAGTGTGCGCTTTACTGTCCGTATTTTGGAACAGGAAGAGATAATCATTCTGCACAGCTCCATCTGGTAATACTTTATAGAGTCTCGTACTCTTATTGATATTGAGAAGCATATGCTCCTTTGTGCTTCCCATCATAAAGAGTGCCACAAGCACGATCGCCAACACGGTAAAGTAAGCAATCACCTTTCCTCTGAAGTAGTTGGTCTTACCTGCATATTTCACAGCCTCTTTTTCGCTAGACCAGCGCACAAGCGGTGGTTTGTTAAACGCAGCCATCACTTCGGTACAGGCATCCACACACTCCAGACAGTTGATACACTCAAGCTGAAGCCCTTTACGGATATCGATATGCGTAGGACATACCGTCACACAGCTTTCACAGGTCGTACACTCTGCACCAGGTTCTACTGCAAGAAGCTCTTTCTGTTTTGTATACATCTTCTTTCTGTCATAACCGTGCCCCTGATAGATCTCTCCACCGCGTTTCGGGTCATAGACTGCCATAATGGTATCATCATCATAGAGTACCGACTGTACACGGCTGTAGGGACAGATATAGACACAGAAATCCTCTTTAAGGAAAACCACATCTACGATCAAAAAGGCTGCCAGACCAAGCAAAAATCCAAGCAGTACCGTGTGCTCCATCGGATCTTTCAGATATGCAAAAAACTCTTCAGGAGG
>DSDW01000123.1 GCA_011048515.1 Campylobacterota bacterium
ACGAGCACGGTGCAGGACAATACCCTCTCCGGTACTTTAACTCCTGAAAAGAAGAGCAATCATTCGATCAAACAACTCTTTGAGGCCAAAGAGAAGCCCAAGGCAAACCCAACACCGAAACCTGTGCCCAAACCTATACCCAAACCTGAACCCAGGCCAGCTCCAAGACCTGAGCCGAAACCGGCGCCGAAACCCGCACCGCCACCGAAGGTAAATCTGCATGAGGTTGATCAGCAACTCTTTTAAAGAGAGAATATCACACTAGATCCAGATATTGTCGATCAGCCTCGGTTTCCCTACCCAGGCAGCGACGAGGATCATCGTATTGCCCAGCTCAACTTTTTCCAAGGGTCTGAAGGCACGGTCGACGATCGCGACATACTCTACCTCGTCCGCCTCCTTGAGCACCTCCAGCATCTCTTCCTTGATCGACACTGTATCGAGTTTTCCACCCATGATGAGCTTTGTAGCACGCTTGAGCGAGCGTGAAAGGCAAAGCGCCCTAACCTTCTCCTCTTCGCTCATATAGGCATTGCGGCTGCTGAGCGCCAATCCTTTCTCGTCACGGACGATCTCGCAGGGGATGATCTTCACATCCATGAAGTAGTTTTTGACCATCTGCATGATGAGCGCAAGCTGCTGTGCATCTTTTTTCCCAAAGTAGGCATTGTCTGCGCCCGTAAGGTTCAGCAGCTTCATCACGATCTGAAGCATCCCGTCAAAATGGCCCGGGCGTTTCTGCCCCTCGAGAATATAGCCGCGGATGGCAGGTGCTCCGATACTGAGTTCGTCATGCTCATACATCTGATCAACCGTCGGCATGAAGAGGATATCCGCTTTTGCCAGTTCGCAGATCTTCCTGTCCGCTTCCTCCCTTCGGGGATAGGCATCCAGGTCTTCTCCTTCCAGAAACTGTGTGGGGTTAACAAAGATCGAGACAATAAGATGATCATTCTCTGCTCTGGCCTTCTGGATCAGGGAGAGGTGCCCTTTGTGCAGAGCCCCCATTGTTGGTACAAAACCTATCGTTCCCTGCAGGGCACTCTTTGCTTCTTTTAACTCGGCGATCGTTCGTGCAATGATCATCTATAACCTCAATTTTCTTAAAATTTCGATAAAATTCTAACCAAATAATTAGAAATTAAAAGTTAAAAATTAAAAATGATTGTTTGCGGCGCAGTGGCGCCACTATTTTCATATTTTAATCTTATTACATCAAATATCCAATAAAAGCATTGCTAACACAATGCAAACTAAAATTACTCATTTCTAATTTCTAATTTCGAAAAGGAACTTTTTCACAATGGATGCATACGAATACGGCGAACTGCTCAAAAACCTCTCTACGAAGATGGGGAATATCACCAATATCGTCAAACCGGACAAACTCCATGCAAGACTCGAAGAGATCGAGTTGATGCAGCAGGATCCGAGTTTCTGGAACGATGCGGAGAATGCAGGGAAGATATCCCAGGAGAAGACAAGGACAGAGAGGGTCCTTGCTACCTATCACAATGCAAAAGATGCGCTTCAGGATGCGATCGAATACTTCGAACTCTCCAAGGCTGAAGGGGATGAGGAGACACTGGAGATGCTCTATGAGGATGCACCCAACCTTGAGGCCAATACACAGGCGCTTGAGATACAGATGATGCTCAGCGGCAAGCATGACAGCAACAACGCCATCGTCACGATACACCCGGGTGCGGGAGGTACGGAGTCACAGGACTGGGCAAGCATGCTCTACCGTATGTATCTGCGGTGGGCGGAACGCCACGGCTTCAAGGTCGAGGTACTCGACTATCAGGCAGGCGAAGAGGCGGGGATCAAGGATGCCTCTTTTATCATCAAAGGGGAGAATGCCTACGGCTATCTCAAAGTGGAGAACGGCATCCACAGGCTAGTACGTATCAGCCCGTTTGACTCCAATGCCAAGCGCCACACCTCTTTTACCTCAGTCATGGTTTCTCCGGAGATCGAAGATGATATCGAGATAGAGATCGAGGACAAGGATCTCCGTATCGATACCTACCGTGCATCAGGGGCAGGCGGACAGCACGTCAACAAGACTGAATCAGCGATCCGTATCACGCACATCCCGACCAATATCGTTGTACAGTGCCAGAACGACAGGAGCCAGCATAAGAACAAAGCCTCGGCAATGAAGATGCTCAAATCACGCCTCTATGAATTTGAGATGGCAAAGAAGCAGGCTGAAATGGATGGGATAGAAAAATCAGAGATCGGCTGGGGGCACCAGATACGCTCCTACGTGCTTCAGCCCTACCAACAGGTGAAAGACACCAGAAGCAACCAGGCATACAGCAATGTCGAAGCGATCCTCGACGGAGATATCGACAAGATCATCGAAGGGGTCCTGATCTCCCAGGCAAAGTAAACTTACTTTTTCTCTCATTTTGCCTTCACGGCTTCGTTCCACTCCGACCGTTCAGGTTCCGTCACTACAAACTGCCTCCGTGGCTACATTTTATTACGACCACTACGGTTTCAAACCTATGAACGATAAACTATTATCGTTCATGTACGGTCC